>DATNNY010000525.1:0-10487 GCA_035601635.1 Pyrinomonadaceae bacterium | reverse complement strand
GTTTCACTGGGGGACGCAGCGCCGTCTCTGGCCCTGATTGGCCGATGGCGGAACGATCTCCTTGATGGGCAAAGAAAGATCAATGAGCGATAACGAGCAGACAACGTCGCCGCTACCCGGGGCCAAGCCTGATGACATGTTTCCAGCGCTAACACTGGAGCAACAGACGCGTGTTGCTGCGCATGGCCGCTTGCGACAGGTTGCGAAGAGCGAAACATTGGTTGAAGCGAACGCTGAACCGAATAAGTTCTTCGTCGTCGTTACCGGCAAACTGAATCTGCTTAGAGTGTCTGAAGATCTCGAAGAAGTTGTAGCCGTCTGTCGTCCCGGTATGTTCACGGGCGAACTGAACGTGCTTTCGGGCCGGCGTGGACTGGTACGCATACAGGCAGCCGAAGCCAGTGAGCTGATCGAGATCGAGCGCGAACCGTTGCTGGGTTTGGTCCAAACTGACAGCGAGCTCAGCGATATCTTTCTCCGCGCTTTTATCCTCCGAAGGTTGGAACTGATCGCACGTGGAATTAGCGATCTGGTTTTGATTGGCTCTAGTCACTCTCTCGACACTCTCCGCATTAAGGAATTCCTGACTCGTAATTACCAACCATATTCTTACATCGATCTGGAACACGATGCTGAGGTTCAGGAACTACTCGATCGATTTAAGGTAGCGATCGCAGACTTGCCCGTGTTGATTTGCCGGGGAAGGGAAGTCCTGCGGAACCCGACCAATCAGGAAATCAGTGCTTGCCTCGGTTTCAATGAAGGGATCGATCAAACGCATGTTCGCGACGTGATCGTCGTCGGCGCCGGGCCGGCTGGTTTGGCCGCGGCGGTATATGGAGCGTCCGAGGGGCTGGACGTGCTGGTGCTGGAGTCGGACTCGCCAGGTGGGCAGGCCGGCACGAGTTCCAAGATTGAAAACTATCTTGGTTTTCCGACCGGCATCTCGGGGCAGGAACTCGCGGGCCGGGCTTACACGCAAGCGCAGAAATTCGGCGCGCAAGTGCTGATCGCGAAAGACGCGAAAGGCCTGGCCTGTGATCGCAGGCCATACGCCGTACAGATTGATAATGCTGAGCGAGTGGCGGCTCACACCGTGGTTATTGCTACCGGCGCGCAATATCGAAAACTGCGTTTGGAGAACTTGTCGCGCTTCGAGGGCGCAGGTGTTTACTATGGCGCTACGCACCTTGAGGCACAGTTGTGCAGCGGTGAAGAAGTCATAGTGGTTGGTGGCGGAAATTCCGCGGGTCAGGCGGCAGTCTTTCTGGCGCAAACGGCCCGGCGCGTACACATGCTCGTTCGCGGTAATAGACTTGCCGACAAAATGTCGCGGTATTTGATTCGGCGCATTGAAGAGAGTCCGACAATCGACTTGCGCACAAACAGCGAAGCCATTTCTCTTGAAGGTAACGACTACTTAGAGCGCGTGCAGTGGCGCGATAACAAGACCGGGAGTGTCGAGACACACAGTGTCAGCGCCCTCTTTTCAATGACCGGCGCGGTGCCGAATTCGAGTTGGCTGCAAGGCTGTGTCGCATGCGACGCCCGAGGGTTCATCAAGACCGGATCGGATCTGTCACAGGAAGATCTGGCTCATGCACACTGGCCGCTGACAAGAGAGCCTCATTTGCTTGAAACAAGTTTGCCCGGAGTCTTCGCAGTTGGAGATGTTCGGGCAGGCAACGTAAAACGCGTGGCGTCAGCCGTGGGTGAAGGATCGATTGTCGTATCCTTCGTGCACCGAGTGCTGAGCGAATAGAGGGATCAGGCTGAAGAATGTTGCTTACATATAAAGGAAATTACTACCGTCAAACATCCGAAGCGGCAGATGTGCGAAGAGTGTGCGAAGATCGGTGAGCAATGGGTACCTGACATTCAATGTCTTCGCTAGCGGAAAGGGGTGAAGGGTAATGTCGAGTCTTCAAGATCGTCTGGATGAATTCAAAAGGACATTCGAATCGGGAGCTCCTCCGTACAACGCGCCGCGCGCAGCAATCGAAACGATGCATCGAGCCACGGCCGAGCTCAAGGCTACCGGCCATTGGTAATCAGCTTCTTCCGAGGACACTGGTGACCATACTGCATGATGGAGCTGGAGGCTCTACAGGAAGTGGACTCGGAAGTTAAGTCGCTGGGAGCGCGCATCGTGGCGCTGACCCCTGAACTCGAGCGGTATACGCGGAGTGTGCACAAGAAGCTGAACCTGAAGTTTGACATCCTGACGGATCTTCATTTGAAAGCGGCAGAGCAATTTCATCTTGTCTTCGTGCTGCCGGATTACTTGCGCGAGCTTTACAAATCATTCGGTAATGCGCTGGACAGGTTCCACGACGAATCAGAATACCGGTTGCCGGTGCCTGCTCGGTACTTGATCGATAAGGAAGGAGTCATTCGCGCAGCCGACGTGAACGCGGACTACACGATTCGCCCTGAGTCATCCGAGACTGTGAGACAATTGCGGGCGCTAATTATTTGAGTGGGCCAGCACCAATTATGATCAGATCGCACCTAGCGTATACGCCAGCGAGAATTCATAATTTTTAGTTTTCCGTTTCTCCAAACTGATAAGACGATCCATGAAAGCACACGAAGTGACTCGAACTAAGGGTTCTTTCGTGCTGCTTCGTGTGACTTCGTGGATCGTGCCTGGTTTTTCAGCAGCCTGCCAGAGGCTGGGTTGATACTCCGCGAACTTTATTCCTCTCTGCTCTTTGGCGATCCACGGGGCCGCTTTTCGGCGTTTGCTGAAAACTCAGCCTGGAACATCGGCGTGTGGATCGCGCGACGACGATGATGGAGTCAGTACCGGGAGCGGTAGCGACCGGGTAACGTTTTGGCGATCTCGACCGTCACGTGCTTGAGACCCGGTCGCTACCGCTCTCGGTACTGACTCCATCACAGGCTTTGATCAACTTGAGACTCACTTCCAAGTCCGTTGCAATCCTTATGCTGAATTTAATACATCCATCTCTGTGGCCTGACTCATTCTGAAAAATCGCGTAGCGGGGTAAATGTATGGTCGTGATTTGGCGGCCCTCAGATGATGGTCAATACCGCGTTTGGAGGTATTATTTGAGCGGTTTTGATAGAGATGTAGGTTCGGACAATTATCGACATGGTTCCGTCCTTCTTCAGGAAACTTGGTCTTAACCGACACCGTTTTAGGACCTCGTAGTTTTTCTCCTTACAGTATGTTATCTAAACGGCACGAAGAGACTGCCGACAGTGCAGCACTTCGGGAACAACTCCAACACGTCTACTGGATCTGCGGCGGGAGCGGTGCGGGCAAATCGACCATCGCTCGTCGCCTAGCCGCTCAGCACGGTTTGCGTGTTTACGCGACTGACGACGTGATGGCGGATCACGCCCGCCGGAGCACACACGAAGACTCCCCGTTGCTGCACAGGTTCATGGCCATGGACATGGATGAGCGATGGGTGAACCGACCCCCGAAAACTTTGTTCGAAACATTCCCCTGGTTTCAGGGCGAGGGCTTCAACATGATCATCGAAGACCTCCTCTGCCTCCCACGTGAGCCCGGCGTCATCGTAGAGGGGTTCCGACTGTTGCCACGGCTTGTCAAGCCGCTCCTCTCCGTACCTGCTCATGCCGTCTGGCTCCTTCCGACACCGGCCTTCCGTCAGGCAGTGGTCAAAAGTCGAGGGGGATCGGCGTCGGGATTTCTCGCCAGGACCACTGATCCGGAAAGAGCCTTGCGCAACCTGCTTGAGCGCGATCGGATGTTCACAGACATCCTCCGCGAGGAAACGGCGCATCTGGAAGTGCCCGCCATTGAGGTCGACGCCACGATGACTGAGGACGATCTCGTCAAGCGAGTGACGGAAGTGCTCGGACTCTGAGACGTGACCGAAGCCGACGCGACTGATCCCAGTCTCATGAGCGCAATCACTCACGTCAATAGCGGCTGAACTTCGCCCCATAAATACTTCGAACTTTCTGGCTTCAATCTGGCAGAAAGAAGGAGATATCTGTAAGATTCACCTCGCTTCCACGGGAAAACGAAGAGCATGCCAGTAACTCTTGCTGATATCGCGCGCGAGATGGGTGTCTGATTTGGTTGATTAAATTCCATCGATCAGTTCAAGCAAAGTGTCGCGAGCGGTTACGCCGAAGCCACTGGTCGCGAACCTGAAGTCTATATTTGCCTGGCGGCCCAGGGAGCGGAACGCGTGGAGTGATTTGGAGTGCGCCGGCAAAGCGAAGCGACGACGGTGCTTTCGAATCGCATGTGCAAACAACGAAAAAGAGTGTAATCCAAAGCGGTGTCTCCCGATAAATCAGGATTGCCGCCGCACTCCAAAATGGAACAAAAGCATCCGCATCGTTGCAGCAGCTAGGTGAGTGGCACGGACTGAATTACTCCCTCTCCTTTTGGGAGAAGGAAGCAGAACTTGATCAGAAAGTCGTGAAGTTTGTCGCAGAGACACTATGACGATCACAATAACCGAAATAGAAACTCATGACGTTCGCTTTCCAACGTCACGGACTTTGGACGGCTCAGACGCGGTAAACGTCGATCCTGATTACTCCGCCGCTTACGTAATTCTGCGCACCGATAGTCCCGGTCTTGAGGGGCATGGACTGACCTTTACCAACGGCCGTGGCAACGATGTGGCCTGCGCGGCGATCGAGGCGCTGGGCCATCGAGTCAAAGGGCGAACGCTCGAATCGATTAGTGCGGATATGTCCGGGTTCTGGTATTCGCTCGCGGGCCACACGCAACTCCGCTGGCTCGGCCCTGAAAAGGGTGTGATTCATCTTGCCACCGGCGCGCTGATTAATGCGGTGTGGGACCTTTACGCGAAAGCCGAAGCCAAACCGCTGTGGAAGCTTTTGGTTGACATGACGCCGGAGCAACTCGTCTCAGCGATTCCTTTTCGTTACATCACTGATGCATTGACGCCCGAAGACGCGTTGGGGATTCTGCGCCGGCAGGAACAAACAAAACCTCAGCGTGAAGCTGAAATGCGCGAGCACGGTTATCCCGCCTACACAACTTCCGCCGGATGGCTCGGTTACTCAGACGAAAAGATTCGTCGGCTGGTGCGCGAAGGGATCGACAAAGGCTGGACGCACTTCAAGATGAAAGTCGGCGCTAATCTCGATGACGACGTGCGCCGGGCGCAACTGATACGCGACGAAATCGGCCCGGCGCGGACCCTGATGATGGATGCAAACCAGGTCTGGGATGTAGGCCAGGCGATCGAATGGATGAAAGAGTTGGCGCGCTTCAATCCGCTGTGGATCGAAGAGCCCACCAGTCCGGATGATGTGCTCGGTCACGCGGCCATAACGCGAGCCGTCGCGCCGATCGGTGTAGCAACCGGCGAAGCCTGCCATAATCGCGTCATGTTCAAGCAATTTCTGCAAGCAAAAGCTCTGGATTTTTGCCAGGTTGATAGTTGCCGTCTCGGGGGTGTTAACGAAGTGCTGGCCGTTTTGTTAATGGCTGCGAAGTTTGGCGTGCCTGTCTGTCCGCACGCCGGCGGTGTCGGCCTTTGCGAATACGTACAACACCTTTCGATCTTCGATTACATCGCGGTGAGCGGCTCGTTAGAAAATCGTCGCGTAGAATTCGTCGACCATTTGCACGAACACTTTGTTTATCCGGTGGAAATTCGGGAGGGAAAGTATGTGGCGCCGCTCGCCCCCGGATACAGCATCGAGATGAAACCAGATTCGATCAAGCAATACGAGTTTCCGAACGGAGCTGTTTGGAAGAGTTGATCCAATGTACGACAAACTTCAGTTTGTCGTACTTTTCGTAATGAGCAACGAGCTGGACCAAGGGCTCGACTTAGCGATGAGGTCAGCACCGGGAGCGGTAGCGACCGGGTTACCGTTTTGGTGATCTAGATCTTCGTGCGGATTGAGACCCGGTCGCTACCGCTTCCGGTACTGACTCCGTTCTCGCCGCAGGGGCAGAACAAGAATCAGAGAAATTATACTTTCCGAAAGGACAGACAATATGAAGAGTTTAATCGCCCTGGTCATCATTTCAACCGCGCTTCTTTTTTCCCTGAGCTGTTCGAAATCCGGACCGCAGTCCGCGAAAAAGTTCACCATCGCCGTGATTCCGAAAGGCACAACTCATGAGTTTTGGAAGAGTATTCATGCCGGCGCCGACAAGGCTGCGAGTGAATACGCCGCGCAGGGGACGAATGTCGAAATAATCTGGAAGGGCCCGCTGCGCGAGGACGAGCGCGAAGGACAGATTCAGGTAGTTGAAGGCTTTATCAGTCAGGGGATTAGCGGGATCGTTCTGGCTCCCCTCGACGACCGCGCCTTAATTCGTCCGGTCGAAGAAGCAAAGCGCGCGGGTATTCCCACAGTCATTATTGATTCCGCCCTACAGTCCGATCAGATCGTCAGTTTCGTGGCCACCGACAATTTGAAAGGTGGAACGCTGGCCGCCGATCGACTGGGTGAATTGTTGGGCGGCAAAGGCAAAATTCTAATGCTGCGTTATCAGGAGGGATCGGCGAGTACTGAGCAGCGTGAGGCGGGTTTCATGCAAGAGATCAAGGCGAAGTTTCCCGGCGTCGAGGTGGTTTCGTCGAATCAGTTCGCGGGTCCCACGCGAGACACGGCCAAGGCCGCCTCTGAAAATCTTCTTAATCGTTTCGGCAATGACATTCAGGGAGTCTTTACCCCGAACGAATCCTCCACGATGGGAATGCTACTCGCGCTCCAGGACATGAAACTCGCCGGTAAAGTGACGTTCGTAGGTTTCGATTCCAGTCCCATCTTCATCGAGGCGATGCGTAACAAGCAGATGCAGGGCACCGTGTTGCAGAGTCCCTTTAACATGGGTTACCTCGGCGTGAAGACGATGGTAGAACATCTGTCTGGTAAACCGGTTGAGAAGCGGATAGACACCGGAGTGGCGCTGGTTACACCTGACAATCTGGATGACCCAAAGACAAAAGAGTTACTGCGCCCCGCGGCGAAGTAGCTTCGGTAATCGCTGCGAAACAGATGAGTGTTGGCCCGTTTGCTCGAGGATGTGGCGGCGATCATCGGGACTCTTGATATTGTTTCGGTGAGATTGATAGATAAACCGCAAACGTTTTAGTCCTCCAGCCCAACGTTGACGCGCAGCGTCTACGTTGGGATCGGACGTTAGTGTTGTATCAACCCTGAAAGGGTTGCGGAGTCCTCAACCCTTTCAGGGTTGAATGATGAATCGAACAGCTTTCCCACGGTAGCCGCCCCGCGGCAACCCTGGGCTTTGGGAGGCAACCGCTTCGCGGTTGAAAATGATAATGTCTGTTCTCGGCCTATCTGATGTTGCCAAGCGATTCGGTCCCACGATCGCGCTCGACGGCGTGAACCTTCAACTACGTCGCGGTGAGGTGCACGCTCTGATCGGTGAGAACGGCGCCGGCAAAAGCACCTTGCTGAATATTCTCGCCGGATCTCTGCAGCCTGACCGGGGACGTCTGACAGTTGATGGTCAAGTCTATTTACCTGCGTCTCCGCTTGACGCCCGTGAACGTCGCATCGCGCTGATTCACCAGGAACTTTCATTGGCGCCGCACCTGACCGTCGCAGAGAACATTCTCATGGGCCTCGAACCAGCGCGCTGGGGCTGGCTTAACCGTGAAGCCGCGCGCCGCCAGTCACTCGAAGTACTCGAGAGCTTTCATCATCCGGAAATCCGCCCGGATCGCCGCGTCGCCGACTTGCCCCTCGCCGCGCGGCAGGTGGTTGAAATATGCCGGGCCATCGCCGCGCGGGCTAACATCATTCTGATGGACGAACCAACCAGCAGTCTCCAGCGCGACGATGTGGCGCACCTGTTTGCCCTCATTCACCGTCTGCGCAATGACGGAATAAGCATCATTTACATCAGTCACTTTCTTGAAGAGGTGCGGGAGATCGCAGATAGCTACACCGTGCTCAGAGACGGCCGAAGCGTGAGCACGGGCGCACTTTCTGCGGTGACAAACGACGAGCTGATCATGCACATGGTCGGACGTGCGGTAGAAAATCTCTTTCCTCAACGTCAACCTATGCACTATGGCCAGGTGCTTCTTGAAGTGCGCGATCTGACCGCTCCACCGAATCTAAGACAGGCCAGCTTTGATCTGCACGCCGGTGAAATCCTGGGTATCGCCGGCCTGATGGGCTCGGGTCGCACAGAAATGGTGCGGGCCATTTTTGGTCTGGCTCCAGCACAGTCCGGGACGTTCAAGTTGCGCTCGAAGATGATCGCCGCGCGCGGTGGCTCGCCGACAGTTCGAATGTTGCAAGGACTGGGCTATCTAAGCGAAGACCGCAAGGGCGAAGGCCTTGCGCTTGCACTTTCTATTGCCGACAACACGACCATGACGCGTTTCGCTTCCTGCTCTCGTTGGGGTTGGCTGAACCGCGCGGCGCAACGCAAACAAACTGAGGCGTGGATCACACAGCTCGGCGTCAAGGCACGCAATCCAATTCAACCGGCGCGTGCTCTCTCTGGCGGCAATCAGCAGAAGGTCGGCCTGGCGCGCCTACTACATCAGAACGCGGACGTGCTCTTGCTCGACGAACCGACGCGCGGAATAGATATCGGGAGCAAGGCGCAAATATATGAAGTCATCGCCAGGTGCGCCAATGAAAATAAAGCAGTACTGATGGTCAGTTCCTATCTCCCTGAGATCTTCGGAATGTGCGATCGCATCGCAGTGATGAGTCGCGGGAGACTCACTCCCGCGCGCCCGGTCGAAGAGTGGACGCCTGAGACGGTCATGCTTGCGGCAATCGGCGGTGAAGAATTACCAGCGGCCCGCACTGCTTTGAAGTCGGGTCATGGCCCAAGGCAAGGGCAATAACAAAGTGGTAACCGGGATAAAGATCGAGACAACTCCACTCCGGCCGGCTCAGCGGAACGTTTGGTTGGCGCGGCTTGGTCCGTTTATCGGATTAATCCTGGTGATTGCCGTGTTCGCACTGTTGACTGAGTCACCGGGCCGCTATCTTTCTCCTTTCAATCTGCGGATCGTGCTGGCTCAAACAGTTATTGTGGCGCTCGGCGCTATTGGAATGACGATGATCATCGTGAGTGGCGGAATAGATCTCTCGGTTGGTTCGGTCATCGCCCTTTCCAGTGTCGTGACGGCGTTGATGCTGCGCGCAGGTTATTCTCCGACCATAGCGGTTATTGGCGGTATTCTAGCGGGCGGCTTAGTCGGACTGGTCAATGGACTGATCATTACGGGTTTGCGGGTAGTGCCTTTTATTGCCACGCTCGGCATGCTCGGCATAGCGAGGGGCGTGGGAAAATGGATAGCCGGGCAACAGACCGTCAATGTCCCGCAAACCTGGGTCAACGAACTGGCCATAACTTTTCCCAAACCGTCCTGGCTGCTGCTCGCGCCTGGTGTCTGGATTGCTTTGGTGCTGTCAATCCTGACGGCGGTGGTCTTACGCAACACTGTTTTTGGCCGGCGCGTTTTCGCTCTCGGCTCAAACGAAGCGGCAGCACGCGCTTGTGGCATACCCGTCCCGCGGCTCAAGCTTTGGATCTACTCACTGGCCGGGCTCTACTTTGGGCTTGCCGGTGTGATGCAGATGTCGCGACTCAGGCAGGGTGATCCGACCGTGGCGGTGGGCGCCGAGCTCGATATTATCGCAGCAGTAGTCATTGGCGGTGGTAGTTTGTCGGGCGGAGAAGGCAGCATCCTGGGATCCATAATCGGTGCGCTGATAATGGCGTTTCTCCGCAATGGTTGTCAGCAAATGGGCTGGGCAAACTATATCCAGGAAATCATCATAGGTGGAATAATCGTCATCGCAGTTGCCATTGATCGTTTCCGTCATACGCGTACTTACACCTGAGTTGTTTCTTGGAATGGAAGGTTGGGCATCTCATAGGCTTTCATAATAGTCGTACTGCGATTAGCTCGTGTCCGACAAACTTTAGGAACTTCTGCTCAAGTGTCTTCGACGCGTAGCGTCGGCATGAATTTAGCCCGGCGTTTTAACGCCGGGACCCGGGTGAGCACGGGTTCTCGTCGCGTCGCGACGATTGAATTTCTTGGGTTTCGGGCGTCGCTACGCGGCGAGAGGACTTTGTTCGCGTTTTCCCGGCCTTGAAAGGCCGGGCTAACTTCAGATCGACGCTACGCGTCGAAAGCACTTGATCAGAGATTCCTTTTGTTTGTCGTCTCTCTGGCAAGGCTCGCGACACTACTTTAAAGTTTCTCGGACAAATCAAATGCGCGTATCACTATTCGTTACCTGTCTGGTCATCAGATGTTTCCCGATGTTGGCGAAGCAATGGTCGTCATCTTGCGGTGCCTTGGTTGAGGTCAGCTTCAATCTTCGCGGCCTCTCGAGGCTTCACATCCCGATGGCTTTTAGATGGTAGCGCTCAGTGTCGTAATAGCGCTCAACGTCCAGGGTGTTGATTCTGCCCAGGACTTCGGAAATATCCACCAAAGATAAATCGCAGGCGGGCGCGATTCCACGCGATGAAA
>DATNNY010000524.1:0-11089 GCA_035601635.1 Pyrinomonadaceae bacterium | reverse complement strand
AAAAGCGCTGGTATCGAACAATCCAGCCAAGCAAAACGATCCACGAAATCAGACCAAGCGGAACTGCTGGTTCCTGTTTCGTAGATCGTTCTTGTCCAGGGGAACGAAAGCACGAAATCAAGCTGGTCACCACTGAAAAGGTGAATGGATCGAAGTTCGATTTAAGTGAACTTCGATTATGGAGACTTGCGATTATTTGTTGGTTGGCGCGCGTTGTTGTTGGTTGGCGTGACCACGGCCTTTGGCGCCGGCTTGGCCACGGACTGACCCGCCGTACGACCCGAGCGAGTGAGCGCGATGCGTTTGCCCTGACTGGGAGCATCGGCGATCGATACCTTGATCGAACGATACGTGCCGTCGTGTGCCTTATTCGTGGGATCGTAACTGACCACGTACTGAGTGCGCAGGTCGCGTACGATCTCGTTGGCAATTTCAGGCAGTTCGGAGACTGAATTCGGAAAGAAGGCCCGGCCGCCGGTTTCGCTCGCGAGCCGGTTAAGCAGAGCCACCGCCTTGTCGCGCGGGCTCTTTCGAATAAAGCCCTTTTCGGCTTCGAGTTCGTTGACGAATCCAATCACAAAGATCTGCACGTCTTCCTCGCGCAGACGCTGAAACAGCTGTGTCTCAGGATAATAGCTGGCGCGGTCCTCTCCGTCGGTCACCACGATCAGAGCGCGGCGACGGCGGTCATCGTCACCACCCTTCTTATATTCAGCGACATGCTCGGCGGCCAGATACACGCCATCGATTACCGCAGTTTGTCCGCCTTCGATATACAAAGTGTCGAGGCCGTCCATCAGCGCGTCTTTGTTGGCGGTGAAATCCTGGATCGTCTCGATCTTGTCACTGCTGATAAAGCGCTCGAGAAAAGTTTCGTCGCCGCGCTTGTTGCTGTTGATGATCGCTTTCGAGGCGTTGATGACCTGTTCAAAGGCAGGCCGCAGAGAGCCGGAAGTGTCCACGGCCAATCCATACATGACCGGAACTTCTTCGCGCGTGAACGAAAAAATCGGCTGGGGCACGCCGTCTTCCACGATCCTGAAGTCTTCCTTCGGCACGTTATTAATCGGGTGGTTGTTGCGATCTATAACACGCACGTGGAGAGTCACGAGTTCAGTGTTGATCGTCAGTCTTTCGCCTTCGGTGATTTCCGCGGTCGTCGGATCGGGTGTCGGCGTCGGCTTTGGTTTAAGTAAAGGTGGCGGTGGCGGCGCGCCGAGTTGTGGCGCAATCCGCCGGCCTGGGCCTGTCTGCGGAACGGGCGTCGGCTGGGAGGTCGGCGTGGCCTTGGGGCTTGCGGTCTGACGGGGGCGCGAATCAACTGGTTGCTGGGCGCTCCCGGCGCGGGCAATCAGGAACGAAAGAACTCCAGTAATGCCGATCAGAAGCACGAGCGTGGTCCGCCGAGCGGGTAATAAATTAGAAATACGAAGTTTCATTACAGCTAAACCTTCTCTGAGTAAAAGCCCAATGTCAAACGATTTTCGCCGATTCGGGAGAGTATGCGCGGGCCAAATCAATTGCAGAACCGACTTTAGCGCATCCTAAAGATGCGCGGAAGCTCACGCCGCGTTGCCGGAGGTACCAGTTCAGAGTTCAACCTTCAGGTTGGGTTCTGGGAACGCACAACCCGAAACTTGAACTCTAAACGAAGCTCACTTGGGATTGGCAATCGCGAAGTAGCCCTCTTTGCTGCGGACGAACAGGCGCGGCAAGCCACGCGGCGGGGCGACCTTGACCTTAATCCGGTGCCACTTGCCGTCGCTGACAAAGTTCGGAGGCCGGTAGCCGATCGAGTATTGGTGACGAAGTTCGAGGGCGATCTGCTCGAAGATGTCGTCCATCTCGGCTGCGGAACGCGGATAAAAAGCTTTGCCGCCTGACACGCTGGCCAGTTCATCCATGATGCCCTGACCTTCCATGCCCAGTGAACTGCCCGCGTCGCTGCCGCCGAGAATGCCGACGGCGTAAAGGACGACGTCAGATTCTTTCAGGACGCGCCGCAGCTCGCTGAAAGTGTAACGCGAGTTGTTGTCCTGCCCGTCACTAATCAGCAGCAGCGCGCGCTTGGGATGCGTGCCGCGCTGGACCCTCTCCACGCCCAGATAGCAGGCGTCGTAAAGAGCAGTGTTGTTCTTGGTTTGCACAAAGGTCAGTTTGTCGAGGACCGCGTTTCCGTCGCGCGTCCGATCCATCAGCAGTTGGGCCCTGGAATTGAATCCAATCAGAAAATACTCGTCCCGGTCGTGACTGGTTTGCACAAAGTGAGACAGCGCGTCGCGCGCCCGTCTCACCTTATCACCGCTCATCGAACCGGAAACATCAAAGAGTATGCCGACTGAAACCGGCGAATCTTCATCGCTGAAGAACGAAATGTCCTGCGCAGTCTTGTCTTCAAAGATACTGAAGGCATTCTTTGCCAGCCCCGAAACAAACCGTCCGTAGATATCGGTCACGGTCACTGTGAAAGTGATCAAGTCGGTGTTGGTGATTACCGGGACCTTGTCGTCGACTTCACCGCCGGGCAATAGGATCTTGGTGGGTGATTTCCCCGGCTTTTTCTGTGTGGTAGCGTCAGGCGGCGTTGGTTGCGCAGCGGGCTCGACCGTGATCAGGTCTTTCTTTTCCGCCGGCTGAGCAGTTTTGTCTTCGGGTTTTTGTTGGGCAGTTGAGAGCCGCGATCCGATGAAGGCGGCGGCCAGGATCATGCAGGTGATCAGCACGGCTGAAGCTGCATGGCGACGCGATTTCATGAAACCCCCCTGTCTGTGGCGAGACGCCGGGCTTGAGACTTGCGGACTCGGGCGGCAGAGGATCTGTCTGCATGGTAAGGCGAGCCTCGGATAGATCTCGTTCCGAAAAGGATTCACCTTCACTGGTTCACACGAGTCTGCGCCTTACTTAAGAAGAGCAGCCGAGCGCAGTTTTCACTTTCAAAAAAAGAACGCTTTAAAAAGGGGAGACGCCGCGCAATGCCAGGCAGTCTGTGCTGATGTCGGCATTGTAGGCCCTGGTGCGCCCCGCGCGCAAGGAATAAACCAGAGGGAAAGAGATCGCTGGATCAAAACAACCTCCACGCCCGCTTTGCTCAATGAGCGCGTGGCTGTCAGATTCGCGGCTCTTCCGATCTTGATTCACGGAGAATAAGCACACAGTGCTCTCAAGGCATTGATGTCATCCGGCGCCAGGTCGAATCGCCTGGGACCAAGCTTGATCCGCACGTTTCGTGAATCGGCGATTCTTCTGAAGGTTTTAAAGGAGGTCTGGACCGTGAGGAATTGAGCCACATTGCCCCCATCACCGGCATCATTTGCCGAGAGCAGATGGGCATATCCCTTTAGCGCTAGACGGTCATCGCAGTAGATTTCCAGGTTCGGATTGTCCGTGAAGACAGGTTTATCCGCGTAAGATGCGAAGTCCAGCACGGCCGACTCGGGCGGAATTGTAGCCGCGCCTGGCTGCCGCGCATCGCCCGGCACTACGAAGTGAGGCACCAGAGCGATTCCGTGGTTCATATCACCCTCGAGTTGCAACCGGGTGACGCTCACGTCAGTTTCGTCCCTTGCGGAACTGAACCTGACGACCGGTGCGCGCGGGTCTGTTACCTCCGGCTCCAATGACATCTGTTGACGACCCGTGAAGGGTTTTCCGTTTCGATCAAATGCGAACGCCGCAATGCCTCTGCTGCGGTGGAACACGATCAAGCGGGTCTCTGACGCGATGAAACGGATCCAGATTGTTTGGATTTGATTAATGTCCCGGTAATTCAACGCGACGAATTGAGCAGTTTCCTGCGCCCGGCTTTGACGACTGGCCGGGTCTTTATCGTTTAAGGATGAATTGTTAAAGACAATGATGAGGAAACGGGAGTTCTGCAGTTGGACGCCGACGTCTTCGTGATATTTGTTGACTAACCGTTGTTGCAACGCATTCAGTCCGGCTAGTGATTTGAGGCCACCGAGGCAGGCATGGCTAAGCAGGGCGCCGGTAATCGTCAAAATGATTCCGGCTTTGTGCCAACGTGAGGACCTTAGCTTCAACGATTCAAACCCTTCTTGATCCTTTCGGCCGTCTTCGGACCAATGCCATCGACAGTTTCCAAGCCACCTCCGTCGATGAACTTTCGTAAATCAGCCAGCGAAGCAATTTTGAATTTTTGGTGCAGCATGGCTGCGGTCTTCGGACCCACGCCGGGGAGTTCCAGCAAGTCGAGCACGGTTTCCGGTGTCTCAGCAATCAACCTCTCCCACGCGTCAAAGGTACCCCGATTAACCAGGTCGACGATCTT
Organism: Pyrinomonadaceae bacterium; assembly: GCA_035601635.1. GTDB lineage: Bacteria > Acidobacteriota > Blastocatellia > Pyrinomonadales > Pyrinomonadaceae > UBA11740. The sequence goes on along the minus strand of DATNNY010000524.1, from coordinate 6,801 downwards.
GCCAGCCAATGCTTTACCGACACCCGGAATCTCCTGCAGACCGGCGATGCCCTCCTGCGCAGCAATCTCCTCTACCGGCGTGGGCCACGTCTCGATCGCTTCGGCTGCCATGCGATAAGAGCGCAGGCGGAAGGGGTCTTCGCCGCGAATTTCCATTAGCGCAGCCATGCTATTAAAGCGCCGGGCAATTTGTTCGTTGTCCATTGATGGACAGGATTAACAAGATTTTCAGGAAAAGCAAGAGACAGAGCTCGCTTACTGCCCGGCTTGTAAATCATGTCAATCGTGTCAAAGCCTCCAGCGGGTAGTGTCCTAATCTGAAAAGCCACGGGCCGAAGTATGGCACAGGCTTTGTCCTTGCGCTCTATTGTCCCACCTCCACATTAGTGATATAAGGCCAGCAATCTGTGGCTAAGTTCTTCATTAGAATGGCGTCGGTGCTTGTGGGCATTGCCATAGGCGGCTTTACTTTTCTGACGGCAACTAACACGCCTGTGAATTATGGGCGTCTGGTGCCGGGGGTGGTGGCATTGTCACTTGGGGCATGGACCTCGCGACTTCTTCTACGCGACGAAGGGGGATTTGATGGCAGTTTTGCAGTTGGCGTGCTGCTCGGGTGCCTCGCAGCGTGGATTGGTGAAACTTTCTTTTCATTTCACTTGCCCAACAGTTAAAACCATACCTAACTAAATACTCAGGAACGCTCCGGGGAGAGCACCTGAGACTTCGGCGGCGGGGCTAAGGCTTCGCCGCTTTTACTTTTCGGTCTACAATAGTTCAACACTTTCGGCGCGCCTTAACCCTGTCCGGCCAGATAGGGGACAAGTTGCGATTTCCTGAACGCTTCAGGCGCGCCGATTACTTTTCAGGATCACGGCTAACAGGAAAGCCGATCATGTCAGCAAAAAGCCTCGATGACTATCTATTAGACGTTGGCAATCAAACCATCTATCAAGAACTCGAAAGAATAGGGCTGACGCCCCTCCCGTTCTTTGACTTGTTTTACAAACTAATAGACCTAGTAAAGCAAGGGAAACCCTCGCAAGCCTTAGAAGAACTAAACGAAATAACTCCGTTTCAGGCGGGCGGCCTAAGACTCTTCGTGTTGAACTGCATTAGAGAAAACCTACGCGACTATATCTCCCTTGCTGCGGGATGGTCTAAAGACACCGAACACGAATCCGCTCTTTTCGTCATTGACAAAGAATACGATGAAGTCGCGAAACGCTTTCCCCCTGACTTGTTCCCGGATGATCCTGACAATTCGATCAGCGACCGGGCAAGACAAGAAGTCGCCCAAAGTCAGATGGTCCATAAACTACTTGGAGAGATGATAAAAAGAGACTGGGACAAAGCGCGTGAAAGAGAAAAGCTAGAGCAAGAAATTGAATTGCGGGCCAGACAAGATGAACGTGAAAAACTAGAGACTACCATAAACGAAACGGTTCAAGCCGCAATAGCCGCTGCCAGCCCAAAGCGAAACCCGGAGCACACGCTTAATAGGCAGGTTCTCGCTCTCGGCTTTATTCTGAAGCGTCTGAACGTCCAAAACATCGACAAGTCAGATCAAGCCCGATTTGTAGAATTCTTGATAGGCAAGACCTACAAGGATATTTACGACAACTTGCGGGAATTGGATGATCGAGTTTTACACCGGAAGGGCGAAGATGCCCGATTTGTAATAGCACAGTTTGAAAAACTCGGCTTGAATGATATCGCAAAAGAAATCGAGGAAACCCTAAATAAATTCAACTTGTAGGGGCCTACATGTAGGGGCCTACAACTCTACCCTCACAAAAAATCTCTCCAAAATTGTTAGGGGCCTATTTGGATCGTCTGCTGATTAAATGGCGGGCGATGAGATTAGACTCAAACAGTTATCACGTCTGGCCGCGAGCGCCCTAAAAACGAAAGCCCTGATTTCTCAGGGCCAGTTCGTCTTGCTGGAGGGTGTCCCGCGACTGGTGTCGTTAAAGGCCGTTACAACCCAAGGGGGCGCTGTTACCGCAGCGTCGGGTTCGATTCCCCCATCCTCCGCCAAACCAAAAGTATCATACCTTGGCTGCGGAGTTAAGTGTTTCGCGTATCCAGGTAGACAGATCGGGCGAACCCGCAGCCTTAGCCGCTCTTTGATATGCGGCCTTCTCGTTTGGTTGTACACGGGACTGCAATACAATCGCCTTCGCTTCACCCTTCGGAAGCTTAGGTCTACCTACCTTTGCTTTTCGCATTCTTAATCTCCGACATGATCGCCGCTTGTACGGCAGTCTGAGGCGACGTAACAGGCGGCAAAGCTAATACCGCAACGTATCGTCGCTGATCGTCATCCGTTGAATATCCCCACCCGTAACATCGTGTCGCTCTAGGGTGGCCGCGAATGTCAAACACTTCTACCTCGCCCTCCCAGATTGTCTCGCTTTGGAATTCCTCGATTACAGGCACAGTCTCAATGTGCGTTGACGTAGCGCCATGCACGTTGAGAATCGCGGCCTGTAACTCTGCGATGTAATCTTCGCGGTTCACGATGCCGCCTCGACTGCCTCGACTAGATCGTCGTAGCTCCAAAAGTCACGCTCGACACCCGCAGCCATGGCCGGAGTCATTTTCAACGTGCGGTGCGTTTTGACGAAATTGTGCGAGGCGAAATTCAGCGCAACCGCCGCCTCGAAATTCTCATACTTTTTGCTGAAAGCGTGAGTCAAACGCGCAAGCCTTTTCATATGCAACCGAGTAGAACCATTCAAGCGTTCAATGTAGGACGTGCTAATCAATGCGCGTTCAGGATTGCCAATAAACACCCTCTTTTTGCTTGATGCGATGCGGGGCTGACTATAACGACGTTCTGGGTTATACGCTGCGCTACCGTCCTCCGACTGGTAGGTTTTTACAATCTGCGCATAGTGAACATCCGTTCCGAAAACGACTTCAATCGCATCCTCATATGAGTTCATCGCGTCCGTACTAATCTGAACTTGATTCTTGAGGCGTGAGGCTAGGTCGCTGATAAACGCAATCGTTTGCTGATGATTGCGCGAACTCGAAACGTGATAGGAAGGGACTAATTTCGTGTCCGAGTCTATCGCGCAATATGTCCAAACGTCACCCATTGTCGGATCGTCATTCTCTTTAACATGACGTGCCTTTTTCCCGACGTATCCCCAAATCTCATCTAGCTCTAATCGGTGGCAATCGAGGTTGCGCATCTTAGCGTCTAACAGTCGCGCACAGCCTTGACCGATCCGAACTCCTAAGCGCATGATCGTGTCCCGGTGAATCCCAGTCATACGTTCAATCGACCGGATCGAATTACCTTCGGCTAGAGCCGCTGTAACCGTAATCTTTTGGTCTGTCTTTAAGAAGTAGTTTGACATGTTTCCGTCTCCAATGGGAATACTGTACTACGGAAACCTTAAACCGTCAATATACCATTTGCGTACTACGAGAATTATTCTAAGCGGGGGAGTCAGAAGCCTAATGCGCACCCATGCCAAAGGCAAAGCCCAAAGCAAATCCGAGCGCGAGAATCAAGAGTACAAAGAACGGAACGAAGAGTCTGGGAGGATTAGTATGGACGTAGCCGCCTATCTTCTTGCCGCACTGGCCGCAATTGCGTTCCTGCTTGTGGGTCTGTTTTACTCGGAACATAAGATTCCGGCCATAATCCTATTCGGGATTGGTTGTCTCCTAATCACTCTTGCAGGATGCCTGTATTGGATAAAGGCGGTGCTACCTGTTGAAAGTGAATTCCACGGTGTTCTTGTGCCAGCTAATGATCCAGCCCCTCCAAACCCCTGCCCCGAAGGGCCACCAGCCGATGCTATTGCCGTCTACATGGGCAGCTCAGTTGGATATACAACCGCGCAACAGCCCTATGGCGTTCTCAAACTTGACGACGAGGTCATAGTGTCAATAGTGAAAGCAGGGGACGGGCTGTCTCTTAACGCTACTATTCGCAGTCAAGACAAGCGCATGGTTGCCACGATTGAGAACAACGAGTTCCACATTAACCCTAATAATTACTTCTACATTAAGCGCCCTGATCGGCACACGCTAATAGTTAGAGATCAACAGAACCGCGAATGCCTGAACGTCCGTTTCCTGAACCCTACCGCCATAAAGGTTCTGGGCGTCTTTGAATTTCCTGCCGCAAACCTTCCCGCCATCGTAATAGATGACGACAAGGTGCTCAGCACCGAGGGGAACGTCTATAGAAACTTCTGCATTGGCGAAGCTGAAGGTGCTTTCTGGATTGAATCTCGCCCACCGCCGCCTCAGAGACAGCCAAGTTCAGATTAGGACACTACCCCTCCAGCGTACGACCTTGACACGATGCGTCTCGAGCGATTACTAATCTCAGGCATCCAAAAGGACAGCAAAATGCTCTAAGCCCTTCTCCCGGTAGACCGGATTCTCGAGGCAAGAAAACAAATGAAATTCAGAAAAGTTTTGTGCGCCGTGATATTGGCGCTCTTCAGCCTACAGACAGTCAATTTCACCGCGTTGGCGGACGAAGGCATGTGGACTTTCAACAACGTGCCCCGCGCCGAGATCAAAAAGAAATACGGCTTTGACATCACCGATGAATGGCTGAAGAAGGTACAACTGGCTTCGGTCCGCTTCAATAATGGCGGTTCGGGCTCGTTTGTTTCACCCAACGGGCTGGTGCTCACCAATTATCACATCGTGGAAGACATCGTTAACGAAGTCAGCACACCGCAGAAGGATCTGGCGAAGGAAGGCTTTGTCGCCCGCACGCGCGCTGAAGAAATTAAGGCACCCAGTCTCGAGCTGAACGTGCTCATGAGCATTGAAGACGTAACCACTCGCGTCAACGCCGCGGTCAAAACGGGCACATCGGATGCCCAGGCCTTCGCCGCCCGGCGCGCCGAGATTTCCGCGATCGAAGGCGAGTCAACCAAGGCCACCGGGCTTCGTTCCGATGTCATCACGCTTTACCAGGGAGGGCAATACAATCTTTATCGCTATAAGAAATACACCGACGTGCGTCTGGTTTTCGTGCCGGAGTTTCAGGCCGCCTTCTTTGGCGGCGACCCCGATAACTTTAATTTTCCGCGCTTCAATATCGACATGGCGCTGGTCCGGGTCTATGAAAACGACCAGCCGGTGCATCCGGGAGGCTACTTTAAGTGGTCTACAGCCGGCGCGAAAGAAGGCGATTTGGTTTTCGTCACCGGCAATCCCGGCTCGACTTCGCGCCTCAACACGGTTGCTCATTTGGAAGAGCTGCGCGATACCAGCATCCCGATTGTTCTGCGCCTGCTGGAACGGCGAGAGGCCATGCTCAAGAAATATATGGCGATGGGAGAAGAGCAAACCCGCCAGTCCCAGAATGAATTGAACAGCGTGCAGAACAGTCTCAAGGTCTATCGGGGCCAGCTGGCCGGCCTGAAAGACCAGGCCCTGATGAATCGGAAGATGAACGACGAAAGCGCTCTGCGCAAATCAATCGCGGCCAATCCGGATCGGCAGAAAATATACGGCGATGCCTGGGACGCAATTGCCAAAGCGCATCAGGGTCTACCGTCCTACATTCGCGAACGAAGAATCTTTGATCAGGGTAACGGCTTCAACACCACGACGTTTGGAGTCGCGCGCACCCTGGTCCGTCTGGCGGCTGAAAGCGAAAAGCCAAACGCGCAGCGCCTGCCTGAGTACACCGATGCGCGCCGCGCCTCGCTCGAGTTGGTGCTCTATTCACCAGCGCCGATTCACGACGATTTCGAGAAACTCAAACTCGCTGATTCGCTCGGGTTCATGGTCGAACTGCTGGGCGCTGATTATCCGCTCGTCAAACAGATATTGAATGGCAAGACACCCGAGGTTCGCGCCGCCGAATTGATCGATGGCACCAAGCTGAAGGACGTCGCCTTTCGCAAGCAATTGGCGGCCGGTGGCAGCCAGGCGATTGCAGCTTCAACTGATCCGATGATCGTTTTGGCGCGCACAATCGATCCGAAAGCGCGTGAGCTGCGCGCCCGTTATGAGAACGAAGTCATCGGTGTCGAGCGCGCCAATTACAGCAAAATCGCGCGGGCTCTATTCGATACCGAAGGCACCCGCCTTTATCCCGATGCCACCTTCACCTTGCGTCTCTCTTATGGCGCCGTCAAAGGATATATGGAGAACGGCAAGAAAGTGGCGCCGTTTACCACGCTCGGCGGTCTGTATGTTCGCTCGACGCAATTCAAGTCTGAGTTCCCATATAATTTGCCGCCGCGGTGGCTCGAGAAGAAATCGGCAGTGGATCTGAAGACGCAGTTTAATTTTGTCTCGACCGACGACATTATCGGCGGGAATTCCGGATCGCCGACAATCAACAAGAACGGCGAGTTGGTCGGCCTGATCTTTGACGGGAACATTCAATCGCTGGTGGGTAACTTTATTTACGACGAGTCGGTCAACCGGGCGATTTCCGTCGACGTGCGCGCCATGAGAGAAGTCCTGCGCAAGGTCTTTGACGCGAATGAAATTGCCGATGAATTGACGAAAGGATAATCGCGACTGCGACAGCACTAACTAATTACCCGATTAACTTGCCCACCTCTGTGCTTCGTTATAAGCTAGGGGCAGATTGTCCCCCATTTGATTCTCTTCCCAAGTAGTAATGAGCGAACAGTACTGAATCTGTTGGACGTGTGTTTATGAGCCGGGAGGAAAAAGAACTATGAGAAAAATTATTCTTGCTTTAACCATAGTGGTGTTCGCCGCCAGTTTCGCGGCCGCCGACACAATCTATTTGAAGGATGGACGAACGATACGCGGTACAGTGCTGGGCTTTAC
>DATNNY010000523.1:0-3662 GCA_035601635.1 Pyrinomonadaceae bacterium | reverse complement strand
CTCTTAACGAAGGCGCAGTTACCTTCTCAGGGCGCTCAGGCTTTAGGTATGGCATCTTATATTCTCTGTGTTGGACCGGAACCGGCTCAAATTATAGGTGAGCGAATTAAGCGCCGCAACCCAAAGTTTTTAGGGTACTGGGGTAATTGTGGGTTGCTACCAGTCGGGGCGGGATGCGGGGCACTAGCCCGACCGTCAGGAAGGGCTCAATTAATGCACCCGCGAAGCCTCCCTCAAGGTCGGGCTAATGCCCCGGAGATTCGCAACACACTATTAGCCCAGTACCGTTCTTGGAGTGCCGAGGGAACAACTCCAGTTGCCCTTCACAACTCAGAATCGCCCGACTTAAGTCGCCATTCTACGCTTGTTTGCCTCGCGCTTGAGGCGCTCGTTATAATCGCCAAGCCAATCATGCCAATCAAACTCGATGGAATCCTCCTGCCTGTGACGACGCCCTTTCTGGCGAATGAGGATCTGGATCTTGTCGGACTCAAGAAGAATTTGGCTAGCTGGAATAGCACTGGCATTGTCGGGTATGTCCTGCTCGGCTCAACCGGAGAAAGGGCCAATCTCGACGAGACTGAGTACGCGGAGCTGATCGAGACTGCGCGCCGAGAGGTGGCCGACAACCTCACCTTCATCGTCGGCGCCGGACAGCAGAGTACTCGCAGCACTACTCGTGAGATCGAGCGCGCCGCCGCGGCCGGCGCTGAAGGCGTACTCGTCATTACCCCAAGCTTCTATAGATCGGCGATTACTCAAGATGCACTGATTAAGCACTATCTCGCGATCGCTGACGCTTCACCCGTTCCAGTCATCCTTTACAGCATGCCCGATCTAACCGGGATCAAGATCGAGCCGGAAACCGCCGCGCGCTTGAGCCAGCACCGGAACATCATCGGAATGAAGGACAGTTCGGCAGATCTCAAAACCTTTGCCGAGACAGTTCGTCAGGTGCCCGACGACTTTGCCTTAATGATCGGAAACGGCACGGTGTTTTGTGAAGCGCTTCAAGCGGGAGCGCGCGGTGGAATTCTCGCGGTGGGATGTGCCGTGCCAGGGTTGTGCATTGAAATCTACCGGGCAGTCCAGGCCGGCAATATCGACTGCGCGAAAACTTTGCAGAACAAGCTGACGCCCCTGGCCCGCGCAGTCACTAAGACCTACGGCATTGGCGGGCTCAAGACTGCTATGGAGTTGGCTGGTTTGGTGGGCGGCCCAGTGCGGGCTCCTTTACAACGTCCAAATGAAATCGCAACAGCTGAGATCACACAATTACTTCGGCAGGCAAACGATGCCGTAAATGGTGACGCAACTGGAGACACTGCCTTTGCGGCCACTGACGCCCCGCTGGCACAACCGCGGGCCGACGCGTAGAATCGTCCAGCAGGAGCGACCCGAAAATTGAGCACCACCGAAATTGCCTGTCACAGTACCCCGGAACAAGCCGGACTGCGTGTTGAGACAATTCCATTCGATCAGATTCCGCAGCAGACTCACCTTTTTCTCGACTATTTACGCGATCCTACCGCGCTGCGACGCTTTTATCCGGAAGCCGTGCGTTTTCATTACGAGGTTTCCCAAAGGCGTGATCGCGTTCTCGCTAATCACAAGAGTGATCGATCCACGGTTTGTGATGCGCTCGAGCAAATGAATCGCAAGTGGGGCGCTTCAGAAAAGACACTCGCAAACATTCGGCAGTTAAGGGAACCCGACTGCATTGCCGTCGTCTCCGGCCAACAGGCTGGCCTTTTTACCGGACCGCTCTACACAATCTATAAAGCACTGTCGGCGGTCAAGCTTGCCGAATGCATGAGCCAGAGAGGAATCAAATCCGTCCCGGTCTTTTGGATGGCCACGGAGGATCATGACTTTCCTGAAGTCGCGACAGCGGAAATCATCAATCGCGATTGCCTTCTCAGCAGCGTTTCTGTTCCGGCCGAAGTTCACCCGGACGGCTTGCCGGTTGGCCGGGTCGTGCTGGATGAGACTATCGAGGAGAGTATTAAAAGTTTGTTGGCCGCGCTGCCAAAAACTGAATTCAGCGATGATCTGGAAAAGCTCTTGCGCGCTGCTTATCAGCCCGGACGGAAGTTTGGTGATGCGTTTGCTCAGATGATGACCGCGCTGATCGGAGAGCAGGGTTTGATTCTCCTCGACCCGCTGGATCCGCAACTGAAACAAGCTGCCGCGCCGTTGTATGCTGAGGCGGCCCGGAGCGCGCACGAGATAGCGCTCGCCATCGTCAATCGCAGCCGTGAACTTGAACAGGCGGGCTATCACGCGCAGGTCGCGCCGTCCGAAAATTCTTTCCCTCTGTTTTGGCATGACGACAACGGCGCGCGCCACGCCCTGACTCGAAATGAGAAAGGCAAGTACCAGGCGAAGAGCGCGGGTCAGAAGCCCGACCATGAGGGAGGGCCAGCTGCAGCACAAGAATTCTCCGCCGAAGAACTCGCCGCTTGGGCTTTGCGCGAGCCGGATCGTTTTAGTCCCAACGTAACTTTGCGCGCGGTCGTACAGGACTTCCTGCTGCCGACAGTAGCCTACTATGGCGGCGCGGCAGAGATCGCATACTTTGCTCAAACCGCCGAGGTCTATCGCGTGCTTGAGCGGCCGGCCACGCCGATCCTGCATCGCGCCAGCCTGACGCTCGTTGAAAGACACACCTGGCGCTCGCTGGAGCGTTATGGCATTCGCCTGGTTGATTTCTTTGGCGGTCTCGACCACGTTCTGGCGCGCGTGGTTAAGGAATACCTGGGGAAAGAAACTGCCGAAGCTTTTGATCACACCACCCAATCTTTCAATAACGAACTGGACGATTTACAAGAGCAACTTAGACGCGTGGATCCGACGCTGGCTGAGGCCCTCGAGAAGGGCCGGCGCAAAATCAATTATCAGATCGACGGCCTGCGCACGCGTTTTAATCGCGCTCAGGTGGGCCGGGACGAAGCAGTGCATCGTCAGATTGAACGCGCGTTTGATCTCCTGTATCCGGAAAAAGAGTTACAGGAACGCCACATCAACGTCACGTCGCTCGTGGCCCGGCACGGCCGCTATGTGATCGATTGGATCTATAACGCGATCGAGCTGGAATCAAACGATCACGAAGTCGTTTATCTTTAGGCAAGGTTCCTCGAGCGCGGGCATCCTGCCCGCCGGCGCAACTGGCGCGCTCAAGCGTTCATAGATGGTGCAAGAATTGTTCGCGCTTCGCGCTCAGGCGGACGGGATGTCCGCGCTCCGAAAGGTTCAAACCTTAAATCATAATGTCCAAAATCCGCGTCCTCCCAGATCACATCTCAAACCTAATCGCCGCCGGTGAAGTTGTCGAACGTCCGGCGTCCGTGGCCAAAGAGCTCGTCGAAAACGCCATCGACGCCGGCGCGAAGCGCATCATGATCGACGTCGAGGCCGGTGGCAGGCGGCTGCTAAAAGTCAGCGACGACGGCGAAGGCATGATGCGCGACGATGCCGTCCTCGCCTTTGAAAGACATGCGACATCCAAGATCAGCAAGGCCGAGGACCTGAATGGAATTAGCACCCTGGGCTTTCGCGGCGAAGCGTTGGCTTCCATTGCGTCGGTCGCCAAGGTCGAGCTGATTTCCAACACTGCGGACGCCGCCGCTGGAACGCGAGTTGTCATCGAAGGCGGCCGCATG
>DATNNY010000522.1:0-17234 GCA_035601635.1 Pyrinomonadaceae bacterium | reverse complement strand
CCAACTTCGCGAATCAGGTGACGAGTAAACTCAACGTCGTCTTTAAAACCAAAGCCGCTGATGTCCGTCATGACGTAGTAAGCGCCGTCGGGAGAAAAAGTTCTAAACCCCGCCTGTTCAAGCTCGGGCAAGATCAAATCGCGGCGCGCGCGATAGTCGCTCTGCAACTGATCGTAATACGAAGGCGGTAGAGATAGCGCGTAGGCGCCCGCGCTTTGCAAAGGCGCCGCCGCGCCTACGGTCAGAAAGTCGTGCACTTTGCGAATGGCGCTGGTGATTTCCGGTGCGGCAATGCAGTAGCCGACGCGCCAGCCCGTGACCGAATAAGTCTTCGACATCGAGTTGACGATGACGGTGCGTTCGCTCATGCCCTCGATTTGCGCCATTGAGATATGCGCGATCTCCGCTCCCTCTCGAGGGTAAAGAATGTGTTCGTAGATTTCGTCGGTAAAGCAGAGCGCGTCAAATTCCTGGCATAGCCCGGCGATGAACTCCATCTCAGCCCGCGTAAAGACTTTCCCGGTGGGATTGTTCGGGTTGCAAATGATGATTGCTTTCGTCTTCGGATTGAAGGCGGCGCGCAGCTCCGCCTCGTCGAAACTCCAATCGGGCGCCCGCAAAGGAACATAGCGCGGCCGCGCATCCGAAAGGATCGTGTCGGGCGCATAGTTTTCATAGAAGGGTTCGAAGACGACAACTTCCTCACCCGGATCGACCGTCGCCATCATCGCGGCAATCATGCCTTCGGTTGAGCCGCAGGTGACCGTGATTTCAGTTTCCGGATCGATGTCCAAACCCAGATGCCATTTGGTCTTGCGCGCTATCGCTGCGCGGAAATCTTTCGCGCCCCAGGTGATCGCGTACTGATTGATATCATCGGCGATGGCCTGCATCGCCACTCGCTTGATGTCTTCCGGCGCAGCGAAATCAGGAAAGCCCTGCGAGAGATTCACCGCGCCATACTTCATGGCCTCGCGCGTCATCTCACGAATGACCGACTCAGTGAACAGACTCGCTTTGCGAGATACGCGATGAGTAATCGAAAGTGCAGGTGTAGTCATAGAAACTTAGCTACAGATTAAGTAGATGAACGCCGCTAACGGAAAAAGATTATTTCACTTAGTCCTATTCGTGTCCATCCGCGTTAATCCACGGCTAATTATCCTGTTCGCCCGGCTGCTGTGTCTTCAGCTGCTCGAGGATCGAGCGCACGGCCGGCGCGAGCGAGCCGTTGGGCGCCAGGCGCAAGTAGTTTTCATAAGCAGTGATTGCTTCTCTATTGTTTCCGGTTTTTTCGTAAGCTGCGCCCAGCAGTTGATAGATGATCGGTTCGGTATCCGAGAGCTGATCGACCGCAATGTGAAATTCGCGCGCCGCCAATTCGTACTGACCTTTGTCTTCATAAACACGTCCGATGCCTACGTGCGCTTCGGGTTGAAAGCCATGGCTTTCGCGGAGCGCGCGGTTGAACGATCCGACCGCTTCGTCGCTCTGCGCAGCTTCTCTGTAGATGCGGCCCTCGACCGCCGAGGCTTCCGCGTAAACTGCTCGGTAGCGACGCGCCGATTCTATTTCGGCCAGCGCGCCATTGGTATCGTTGAGATCCAGTAAGACGCGCGCCAGACCAACGTGCGCAGCCGGATAAGCCGGCCGCAGCTTTAGTGTCTGAAGGTAAAGATCGGCGGCCTGCTGACGCGCCTGGTCATCTCGGGCAGTCTCGCGCGCAGTTTCGGCTTGCTGAAAGGCGAGTTCCGCTTCGTCAGTCGTGCGCACCAGCCGCAACTTAACCTCGCCTCGCTCGGCAGCGGCCAATGGCATCGTCATTTCTTTAAAGCCGGCCGCGCGCAGGCGCAGGCTGTGGGTCCCGGATGATACCCTGACCTGAACCAGGCGACCATCGCCGTCGGTTGCACCGCGGCGGATTTCGTCAATCCATATGACCGCATGCGGCTCACTGACTATAGTCAATGTGCGTGCGTTGCCGCCCACAGGTTCGGTCCGCACTTGCGACCAGGCCACAGTGGCATTGGCCGCGAGCAGCAAGCCGGCAAGAAGAATCCTCAATCTCATTTCCAGTACGTTTACCGTAAGGCTACCGCAACCTGCAAGGGGTTCGCGGCAAACTCAATCTTGTAATACTGTTGCGTCGCGACGCTCTCTGGGTGTAATCTTCGCCCCGAAACAAGGGCAAGCACGCGCATTGGCAGTTGGGTTTGGACGAACGTGTGTCTACCTCGAGGTTAGCCTTTACTAATTTGGGAGGATCTTATGTTCATCGAATCAACGTCTCACCTGGCCTTTGGACTAGCAATACTCGACAGCGTCTTCAAAGCACCGAGTGCCGATGAAATATCGCACATCGCTATGCGCTGGCTGCACTTTGTTGCCGGAATCACCTGGATCGGATTGCTGTATTTTTTCAATCTGGTGAATGTGCCGCTGCAGAAAAAGCTGGACCCGGATACGAAGAAGAAAGTGAATCCTGATCTGCTGTTGCCGGCGCTCTGGTATTTTCGCTGGGGCGCAGTCTTAACCGTGCTTTCGGGTTTGGGTTACTTTGCGATGTACATCCTCAAACCCGACGTCAGACTGGCCAACGCCACGGGACCCAATGCGAACGGATGGGTGCTGCTAATCGTCTGGTTCTTTATCCCGGTGATTACCTTTCTGGTTGAGTTTCTCATTATCAAAAAGGTTCCGGCATTGATTAAAGACGGCCGCGTCTTCGCGATCGTGGCCCTGATTCTGGTAACGGTAATGTCGATCGCTATTTTGAAATGGCTGGATACGGGACTTACTGTGCACGGACAGCACTTCGCCAGTAACAAGAGCCTTTCAATCGGCGTGGGTGGCGCGCTGGGCATCATCATGATGTTGAATGTTTGGGGAATTATCTGGCCCAACAACAAACGGATGATTGGCGCGCTGCAGGGAGGCCCGCCGGCCGCGCCTGAACTCGCTCGTCAGGCCTTCGTCGCCTCGCGCACCAACGCCTGGCTGTCGCTACCGCTGCTTTTGTTTATGGGAACGTCGCACGGTGATTGGTTGATCTTTGGCGGGAAGTAAGCCGCAGGACAAGACCCGCAGCTTACCTCGATCAGCTCCCTATTTTCCCTTTTAAGAGGGCGGACTTGTCCGCCCTCTTTCGCTGCAACAGGATTGACTCATCCTCTCCATCCCTTCGCCACACTTTCAGTTCATCCTTCGATTATCGTTGATGGGTTTGCGGTCTTTAATCCCCGCGTGACATGTGACATGAAGACCAGGTAAGCAATTATTCCAGGGAGGTGACAATGGTGAATAGTTACAAAGCAAGGCAATTCAACCTAAGCAATTTGCAAGGCATTTCGGACGAGACGCTCGAGATGCACTTCAAACTCTACGAGGGCTACGTCAAAGAGACGAACAAGCTGAACGAGAAAATCGCTGAGTTTGTGAAAGACGCTAAGGTCGATCAGGAGGAGTTCGCGGAATACTCCGAACTGACCCGGCGTCTGGGATTCGAATACAACGGCATGGTGCTGCACGAGTACTACTTTGACAATTTGAAAACCGCCGGCAGTACCGGCGATCCGAATAACGATTCGGTGTTTCGCCGGGCAGCAGAGCAGAGCTTTGGCAGCTACGATATCTGGAAAGCCGAGTTCGTCGGCATCGGCAAGATGCGCGGCGTTGGTTGGGCGATCTGTTATCAGAATCCCGCGAACGGCCGGCTCTCGAATCACTGGATCACGCTGCATGAAACGGGCAATGTCGCCGGATTCACTCCGGCGCTGGTGATGGACGTTTGGGAACACGCGTACCTGCTCGATTACAAACCGGCCGACCGTCCGAAGTATATTGAAGCGTTCTTCTCAAACATCGATTGGAGCGCGGTCGATAAACGCACCCAGAAACCGACGGCCCGCTCAATCGCGGCTTAGCCGTTTTGGAGTGCGCCGGCAGAGCGAAGCGGCGACGGCGCTTTGGTTAGGACGCCCGTCGGGGACGCTCATTATCTCCGACTCAAGGCCAGCTTCAGCAAATCCAAAGCGTGTGCGCCGCGCTTGCCACCGCACTCCACAAAATCCTCGGGCAGGGCTTGTTCCCTGCCCGCTTTTTGTGATAAGCGAGAAGGTGAAAACAGCAACCGAATCTCTTGCCGTCTTTTTGGAGGACCACTATGAACCTTTCAAAATACTCTCCGACTGCCATCCTTATGTGCGGTGCTTTGCTCTTGATTTTCATGGGTTGCCAGCAGTCAAATGACAATTCGAATACCACGGCTACCAGTAGTGTGACGCCGCCCGGCGTGCAGAACCTTACGGTTGTGCCGCGCCCGCAAAAGATCGTCGACATGATGAAAGCGCGCGGCGAACAGGACCAGGCCCAGCCCACGCTGAAGATCATTTCGCCGGTGAAGAACGCGACCATCAACGGCTCGAAGGTTGACGTCAAGCTGGAACTGAGCGGCGATCTGAAGGGCTACATGCCGCACAAGGACCCGGCGACCGGTAAGGGCAATCACATCCACGTGATTTTGGACAATCAACCTTACGAGGCTTACTACGACACCAGTCAGCCGTTCGAGTTGCGCAACGTCACGGAAGGCAAACACACTTTGCGCGTCTTCCCATCGAGGCCGTGGCATGAAAGTTATAAGAACGAAGGCGCGTTTCAGATGGTCGAATTCACAGTGAAAGGCGGCGGTGATGCTTCGAAGCCAACGACCACCAAAGACGGCCAGACGATGGCGGCTCCGACCAAGAGCCCTGCGGCTATGGCCGCAAGCCCGAAGACCGCCGACGCTAATTCAAGTGCCAGCCCGACACCTGCGCGCGAAGGAAAGGACTTTCCTCCGAGCAAAGCCGGCGACGTCGATCCGACCAAACCATTACTTACCTATAGCCGTCCTAAAGGTGAATACAAGGGCGAAGACGCTGATCCGATCATGATCGATTTCTGGCTGTCGAACGCCAGGCTGCAAGGCGACGGCGGAACTTTTCGCGTCCGTTACACGATTGACGGTGGCGAAGCCAGATTTATCGACAAGTGGGAGCCGGTTTGGCTAAGCGGATGGATTACCGGCAAGCATCAGGTCAAACTGGAACTCGTCGACAAAAACGGCAATCTGATTGACAACGGCGGATACAATTCGACCACGCGCGAAATCACTGTGACTCGTTGAGAGTTGGAGCGGGAGTTGAGTGGCACAGACTTCAGGTCTGAAGATCGCTTTTCAGAAATCATAGACTGAAGTCTGTGCCGCTTGCCGTTGGGACCTTATTGCTTATTGCTGTTGGTCGGCGCACTCGTACTCGCTGGCTTTGCGGCCGGTTTGCGCTTGGGGGTTTTTAGCTCTACCAGGATTACTTCCATATCATTGTCGGTCACATTCTCCGGCAGGTGTCTAACCGCGGGCGTGAAAAGCGTCTGGCCGGCTTTCATTTCCCTTTCTTCGGTTTTCCCTCCCGGGTAAGTAAACTTCACCTTGCCATCATTCTGAAATATCGCGATGCTGTCAGGGTGGCGATGCATTACCGATTTCTCGTGCGGGCCGTAATGGACTCTGAGGATCCGGACCTTCGAGTTTTCAAATTCGACCTTGTAATGCTTGGAATCGACCTTGGTTGGATCCTGTGCCAGCACGGACGGTACTGCAAGTGCCAACACAAACAGAGTTAAGAAAAATGTTCGACGCATAGGGGGGATCTCCTCTCGGAACTTCGTTCTGAGACTTAAGCTTGAAGAGCGCAGCACTTTTAATTCAATTGGAAGATCCAAGTCAATGTTTGCGAGTCCGATTTCACTTGAGGCAAAGCACGAACGGTTCACGAGCCTGGTCGCCGAAGCCTCAACCTGTGTTAACTGTCCCGCAATGTGCGAACGCGCGGCGGTGCTGAGCGATCTAAACGGACCGGTCGATGCACGGGTAATGTTCATCGGAGAGGCGCCAGGACGCAAAGGAGCCGATCGGACGCGCGTCCCCTTCTCAGGCGATCAATCGGGAAAGAATTTCGAACGCTTTTTGGCGTCGATCAATTTGCCGCGCTCAGAGATCTTTATTACCAGCGCCGCCCTCTGCAATCCCCGCGCAGATTCAGGCGCGAACCGCCGTCCCAGCGCTTCCGAAATCCGCAACTGTTCGGATTTTCTGCGGCGGACTATTGAACTCGTCGAGCCCCCTGTCATCGTTACGCTGGGAACGGTGGCGCTTGATGCGCTAAAACCGCTTCACCGTCATGAGTTCACTTTGAAGAATGACGCAGCCAGAATTCGTCGCTGGAATGGCCGCTTACTGGTGCCGCTTTATCATCCAAGTCCACAGGTCTTGATCACCAGCCGCGACGAAAGGGCCCAGTTGAACGATTATCAAGTTGTGGCTCTGGCGATGCGCCAATTGGAACGCCTGACTGGTGGCGGCCCAAGCCGCCGGCACGGAACCGCTCGCGATAGCCAGCGGGTAAACAGGCGAAACATCAAGTAGACTTACCGGAGTGAAGCAACCTAGCTCAGCAACCAAGTACGCAGCCGTGCGCGATGACAGCGCCGGCGTGATTCATCTTTCGACACGGGGCCGTCTGCTTGTCAGTGGTTCAGAAGCCGTGATGTTTCTCAACGGCTTGATCACCAACGACATGAAAACCCTCGCGGTGAATTCATGGATGCCGGCGGCTTTTCCGAACGTGCAGGGACGTCTGATCGCCGCGGTGCGCATAATTCATCGCGAAGACGGCTTTCTGATCGACACTGAAGGCGTGACCCTGGATCCGGTTGTGAAGTTGCTGGGACGTTTCACACTTGCGGGCGACTTTTTCGTGCAGGACGTGACAATCGAGACCTCCATGCTGTCGATCCAGGGCCGGAAGGCCAAGGTCTTTATGAATCAGGTGTTGGGCGAGGCGGCGGCAGACGCTTCACGCGGGCAAGTCGTGACGGCGCAACTCGAGAATGGCCGCGAAGTAACCGTCATTCGCGCGACGCACACTGGCGAAGACGGCTTTGATCTCTTCGTTGACGAGAGCGAGGCTGCAGGCCTGCGCAACTTATTGCTCGATGCCGGCGCGCAACTAATCGGTTCCGAAGTTGCTGAAACGTTGCGCATCGAAGCCGGCATCCCGCGCTTTGGTATCGACATGGATGAGACCAGGGTGGTGACGGAAACGAATCTTGATGACGCGGTAAGTTTCACTAAAGGCTGTTACATCGGCCAGGAGATAATCGCGCGGATCAAGTATCGTGGCCACGTCGCAAAGAAACTGACCGGAGTGCTGCTACAGGAGGATGTGCCGGTCGAGAGTGGGGCCAGGATTCTCTCTTCCGACGATAAGGAAATTGGCGGCATCACCTCGTCCACCGTTTCGCCGAGTCTCAAACACACGATCGCCCTCGCGTATGTGAAGTACGATTACCTGGAACCGGGCACCAAGGTGAAAGTGGTTTCTGCCGCACATGAATACCCGGCGATGGTCACCGACCTTCCATTTATTCGCGGTAGTTGGTATTCAGAGTGACATACCGGAATGGTTTAGAGGCGGGCTACCGCCCGCCTGTGATCCGAGCTGCTCATGTAAGGCGGGCGGTAGCCCGCCTCTAAACAGCAATCATCATGCCTGACGAGCCAACAGACACCGCCGATGGCACTGCCGAGCCCGAACTTAATGAGCTTGAGTTGGCGCACTCGATCATTGAAGCCCTGCTGGAACACACCAGCGTAGTCAGCGATCTGATCGCGTTGATGGCCCAGGCGCTTGATCCGGAAACCACCAAGGCGCTGACGTTGACCCCGCAATGGCAGTCTTACCTGGAGAGTCGCCGCCAGATGGAACATACCCGCAAGGACGTTGAAAAGTTTGTCGAGATGATGAAGAAGCCGGATGAAGCCTGAACGACCTGCGATCCACGAAATCACACTAAGCAAAACTAAAAGAATCCTATTTCGAGTTGTTTCGTGTGATTGCGTGGAGCGCTTCTGCGGTTCTTGCTTCAAAAATCCAATTCAAACTTGCCTCGCATCGATGTACCCAGGCTGTTGAAGAATTGGCCGGCGTGCAGGCTGCCGGTATTGTTCTGAACATCGCGCGGATTGAAGTGATTGGTGAGATTGAAAAGTATTACGCCTGCTCGGGCCTTCTTATCCAGAAACGGAATCTTGAAACCCTTAAGAATGGTGGTGTCGAGTGAAAGGAACGCGGGAAAGCGGGCCCGGTTGCGATCTCCGACAAAGTCCAGACGATCGTTGACGAAAGAAAACGGAAAGCCCGAGCGAATTTCAAAGGCCGGCATAACTGTTATCTCGAGCGGTGCTTTTATCTCTCCATATACGAGAAATCTATGCGGAGCATCAAATGGCAGCGGACCGTGTTGATTTGGCCGCACCACGTAGGCGGGAAAATCACTGAGGAAATTGTCTGCGGTGTTTAAGCTGCCGCGTGCTCTGGACCAGACGTAAGAAGCGTTCCAGTTGTGAAATCGCCGGCTGCTATAAAGAGCTATTGCCTGGAATTCGTCATATTTGGAAAAGCCGCGGCTCTTAAGAACCAGCAATCCCTGGTTGGCTCCGCTGGCTTTGGGGACAATGATTGGTTCATTCTTGGAGGACCGCCGGAGGTACCCCACTCGCAACGTCAAATGCTTCGTCAGACTCCGATCGACCTGCAGGCTCCAACGCCTGCTGAGGGCGTCACGCATCGGCCCGTGGATTACGTTCATGAATTCCCGCGGTCCATCAATGACAGTGACTCCGTCGTTTGCATAGCTCGTCACTACACGTTTAGGAAAATGCGTCTGCGAAGAGTTAACGAGAGCGCTATTGCCGACCAGGTCGTCGTCGTCACTCAGTTGCTCGAGTTCGAAATACCGGGATGACAGCGGACTGCGATCGTAGAAGAGTCCAACCCCGCCGCGCACCACTGTGCGTTCGTCCTTGAAGGGAAGATAGAGAATAGAGAGCCGGGGCGAAACGTCCTTGTGATTGGAAATACTGTTGCGATCAAACCGCAGGCCAATGTCCATCGTCAAACTTTTATTAATAACCCAGCGGTCCTGGGCAAAGGCGCTCAACTCCGTCAAAGGCCGATCAATTAGGGTTGGGCCCCCGAAGTCAATACGCTGGCTGACGGTTTGATCACGACGGCGGATGACAATCGACCGGAAGTTGAAACTGCCAGTCAGCCTCGTATAGTCAAGTTCAGCACCAAGCTTAAGTGAATGCTGTCCGGCCAGCGTGAGCGTGCGCGCGAAATACTGTTCCTGCCACTGAAAACGACGCGCCGAACGCCGAGTATCGGCAAAATAGCTTCCCGTGTTGCCGTCGGGAAGAATCGTGAGCGGCTTTCCGCCTTGCCCAAACACATCGAACTTGAAAGTCTTATAGGCGAACAGCGACGAAAGAAACGACTGGTTCTTGAAAATAGATTGCTCGGACACTGAAAAGAGTTCGCCGTTCTGTTTTGTGTTCGGCGTCGTTTCCTGAGGATTAAAAGTATTCAATCCAACAAAACGCTTCTTTTCAGGAAAGAGCGAGCCGACAAACTTCAGACGATTCCTGCTGTTCAGGGTTAGATCCAGTTGGGTAAAAGAGTTGAAGGCCTCGGCAGTTGAGTTGTCGCGCGGCGCAGTCAGGCTGGGCACATAGATTCGCGAAAAGCGATACTCAAATGATTGCAGGAAGTACAGACGGTTGCGAATTACCGGACCTTGAAAAGTCAGGCGAGGCCGGAATGAATCGACTTTCCCACCAATGATGTCATGAAACACGGGAAAGACCCGCGTCGCGCCGAACTTGAATTTGTCTCCTCCGGACTTTGTCTCCAGATTGCTCGAGCCGCCAGTTGCTTTCCCAAAGTCTGCTGAATACGGATTCTCTTCAACGTGCACACTGGCTGAGGCCTCCAGCGGAATATCAAAAGCCAGATTTCCGTTCACGGGATCGGTGATGTCCGCGCCGTTGAGCGTGTAGGCGCTTTGCCCGGCGCGAGTTCCCTTAATGTGATCGGCGCCGTCCATTCCGCGCAGGACGCCAGGGGTCAGCGGCAGAGCACTCTGGTAATTGTCGGCGCGCAGGGGCAGCTCTTCCAGCTTCTCAGCCCGGACGGTATTAGCCGTCGTGGTTTCACCCGTGCTGAGTTGGCCTTCTTCATCGCGCACGGTCACGGACTCAGTTACCTTGGCGGTGAGAACAATGTCCACGACCAGAGTGGCGCCGGCCGTCAGCCGAATCTCAGTCGTCACATGTGGCAGCCCGTTGCCTTCGGCAGTTGCCGCGTACACGGCCGCCGGCAGGTCCCGGAAAATGAAATTGCCGTTTTCATCGGTTACTGTCTTGAAAGCCGCCCCAGGCAAATCGCGATTGACGAGTGTCACGCTGGCCCCGGGCAGCAATTCGGGACGAGCGGAAGGATCACCCGCGGTGGCGCTAACGGTGCCCTTGATTGTGCCGGTCAAACCTTGCGCATAAGCGGAGCGCGAAACAGACAGTGTTGGCAATAGCAGGAGAGCCAGAACAAAGATCGGGGCAAAGCATGGTTTGCGCGTTTGTGCGGTTGCGAAAGCGGCTGGCTTGCATAGAGCAAAGAACACTTCGGCCATTTGAACCTCTTAAAGCAGCACCGAACTCCTGATATAGCGGCGTCGGAATCAGATCCGAACCGCAACATAGTCGGGTGCTGCCTTGACCCGGCTATAAGAGAAGCTTCTAAAGGACGACCGGTCTTCCGAAAACCAGTTGAGGGTGGGACTAACTTAATTGAAGCGTGAGCTTACTCCAGTTCTTACTTGCCCACAAGGAGAAATAAGCTTCATCATTGGGAGCGCTGGATGGGGTGCGCCGACATCCTGTCGGCGGTGCGCGCATCTTGCGCGCATGTGACAAAGACCGGCAAGGATGCCGGTGAACCGCAGGCAGGATGCCTGCGCTCCTTTGGGCAGGCCCTCAGGTATTCTCACCCGCTGCTCTCCCATTGGAATTACCTAACCATCATAATCACTTTGCGCTCGCGGCCGCCGTCGAATTCGCAGAGAAAGATTCCCTGCCAACGCCCCAGCAACAACTCGCCGTCTGTGAACGGGATGGTCACGGTGGATCCGACGAGGCTGGCTTTGATATGTGCGTCGGAATTCTCTTCGCCATGGCGAAAGCCCATGCCGTGCTGTGGAATCAAGGTCTTGAGCAGGTGCAGCAGGTCGCGGGGCACATCGGGATCGGCATTCTCGTTCACCGTTAAGCCGGCCGTGGTGTGCTGCACGTAGAGCACGACGATGCCTTCGCGCGCACCTGACTTTTTGAGCTGACTTTGGACTTCAGCCGTGAATTCGACGAGTTCTTCACGTTGATGAGACCGGACTTTGATTGTGTACATCAGTGGGATTGTAACCCAAACGGGATATCCGCAGATTTCACAGATTAGGAAGCACCGAAGAGTTAAGAAAAGGTTTTGGACGCTTCTCGATATCCTTCTAATGCCTATCTGTGCAATCTGCGAAATCTGTGGACAGCTTTACTCTTCTTCTTCGCCGATCGATTTGCGCAGGTGAATGGTTGAGTCAGGCTGAGACGGCGACCCCTTCGACGTTGGATAGATGGCGCGCGTGCCTACTTCGGCGCGGAACTGGCCCGACTCGTCATACAGACGTTTGTACTGCAGCGTGTTGCGTACGACGCCCTGAATGTAGAGACGCGTTTCGCGGAAAGGCACGGCCTCGGCCCATTCGTCGAGTTCCAGAGGCAAAGTCGCGCGCCACTGGACCACGCGACCGGGTCCGGCGTTATAAGCGGCAGCGACATATTCGATGCGGCCGTACTTGTCGATTTGCTCCTTGAAGAAGGCAGTGCCCAGCTGAATATTCAAGCGAGGTTCGAACAAAGAATCCGCCGTTACCGCTCGATCCACTCCATACTTTTTCGCTGTCAGGATGCCGGTGGGCACCACCAGTTGCATCAGCCCATAAGCTCGCGCGGAAGAAACCGCGCGCGGATTGAACACCGACTCCTGCCGAATCAAGCCGGCCACCTGATAAGGATCGAGCGAATGCGCGCGAGCCGACTGTGAAATGATGTCCCAGTATGCAAGCGGATAAAAAATGTCCCACTCATCCTTGCGCATCTCTTCGGGCTTCATCTGCGAATAGTCCGGATAGCTGCGCTTTAAAATATTCAGCGCTTGCACATTGTCATTCCTGGCCCGATAGATTTTTGCAATTGCCACGTTGATATGTGGGCTGTTTGGTGCGACGGATGAAACGACACCAAGCTCTTCCAGAGCCCAATCGTCCGCGCCAATCATCGAAAGCTGATCGGCCCTCCCAATGGCATAGCCGCCCCAATCGCGAGGATCGTTTGCGCCGGCGCGTTTTTCGTCGTCGTTCGGCCAGGGCGTTTCTTCAGCAACGGTCACTGTTTGCAGATTGGCGACGGCGCGCCCTATGACGGAATCCGCGGGAAACTCTGTCCGCGGCACGTTGCCATTGCGATTCATCGTGTCGAGCCGTTGCTTTGCCAGATACCCATACCAGTTCGCATCATAGCGAGCCTGCAACCCCTGATAGATCGCGCGCGCTTCCGCCAGCTTGCCGATGCGTTCACTGTCTCGCGCCGCCCAGTATGCCGCCTTGCCACGAAAATCCGTGTTGCGATCGGCGTAGTTAGCGAGATGCTCAGTCAAGAGCCGTGATGATTCGGAAAAGTTCTTGCCATCATGCGCTTGCCAGGCGAAATAGAATTGAGCCGGCGTGACTTCGGCAGCGCCGGGATAGAAGTTAACGGCCGCACGATAGAAATACGACGCATCGGTTGCGTCCCTGGCATCTTCGGCGGCCTGGCCGGCCTGCACGAATGCGCGTGTAGCCCAAGGACTGTTCGGAAACGCGCGGTGCAATTCGTCCGCCGTGCTGCGGGCCTGCGCCCACTGTTTCGCACGGCCATAAGCGAGAGCCAGATTGAACATTGCTTCAGAGCGCGCTTCACCAGCCGGCGCCGGCGAAGCATGCAGAGCAGCCGCCGCTTCGGGAAATTTTCGCGCATTGGCCGCGGCGATTACGCGACGTGCTTGCAGCGCAGCGTTGGCGCTGGCAGGAAAGCTCGTGAACGCGTTGGTATAGGCATCGTAACCTTCGCCGTAACGTTTCGCGGCAAAAAGCTTTTGCGCGCGCGCGAGTGCTTCTTCCGCATTTGCCGGGGCCGTGCTCGAGCCCAATCGCGTGATCGAGGTAGCCGCTTCGGCAGCTTCCGCGGCAGCCGGCGCAAAGAAATAGATGCGCCGATAACCTGCAAGAGACGCCGTTGAGTTTCCAGTTTGCTCGTACGCTTTTGCAGTCAGCAGCAGCGCCGCCGCATCGTCTTTAGCCGCCAGCTGTTTCAGCTCCACCGGAATGGGGCCGGCCTGGCCGTCCTGAATGAAGAGTCGCACGTCCTGGAGCAATGCATCGCGCGCCCGCAACGAATTTGGATAGTCTCGAACAAGTTGTTCATACGCCGCGCGTGCTTCCACGTGGCGGTTAGCTTGCTCCAGCGCACCCGCTTTCATCGACAAGGCATAATCCGGAATCACCGTGTAATCGCGAATCACACTGGCATCGAGCAGCGCAGCGGCGCCGGCAAAGTCCTTCGCGTTAATTTTAATTCGCGCGTGCGCAATCTTTGCGAGTGCGCCCGCCGTGGTTTTGGGGAAATCCGATTCGATCCGTGTGACGGCATCTTCAGCGGGCAGCACGCCGCCGCGCGTCATCACACGCAGAGTTTCGCGCGCCTGCAACTCCTGCGGTGTCTGCTGCAGCGTGCGACAACCGGCAATCAGGAAGAGCGGAGCAATAGCGCCAACTGCGGCAACGAGTCCGGCGACGATGAATGCGAAACGATGTTTGCGAAGAGTTGTCATAGCGGTCCTGGTACTGGTACCCGGGGCAACGAGGTATTTTAGCATGCGCCTCGACACAAAACCCCCGAGCGGCCCAAGTTGCCCACAGATTTTCAGGATTGAGATGTTGAGGTCAGAACCGGGAGTGGTAGCGACCGGGTTGCGACCTTCCCCCGAGATCGGGCGGATGAGACCCGGTCGCTACGGCTCCCGGTTCTGACTCTCCATCTCGTCCACAGCTTCAATGACCCGCTCGATCTGATCCATGTAAGCTGAAAACACTGTGTTCGCTTCCGTCTCAGTTAGCTTCGATCCGGGTTTTGATCGCAGCGCAAAGATTCGCTCGAACGATGACTCTTCCAACTTGAGCAAACGCGCGATCGCGCGCACGGTGTCGGCCTTGCTGACCGCCGGCTCCTGGCCGTGCAGGATCAGTACAGCTCGAAACAAGGCGGCGAAGCTGGCGAGGCTGTCACTCATCAGGGCCGATAGTTTCTCAACTGAAATCGATGCGGGAATATAGAGACGGCGCAGTTGAATCAGCTTGGTCCGCAGTTCGTACTCCGTCTGGTGACGAAGGTTTGCGCTTGAGATATCAACGAACTCGAATGGATCACGGCCATATAAGACCTTCCGGGCCTGCTCCATCTGCAGGAATTCGATGGGAAACACATCCGCCCCGCGTTTTAATTCCTCTACGGTGAAGTAGACCGGCATTGGCTGGCCATGGCTAAGCCAATCGCGCATCGTCTCATGAGACAGACGCAAATCCTCCGAGGCGATTCTATCGAAAACAATTAACAGGTTGTGATCCGAGCGCAGTTCTACATGATCGCCGGCCGCGACGGATCCGTACAGTACTATCGAGGAAAGATTCTCGCCGTGCGCCGCGCGCAGTTCTTCGACGAGGCGGTTGAGTGCTGCGTCAATCTTGTTAGCCATTCATTCTCCGAAGCTACATCTGGTTCTGGTCGGGCATTAGCCCCGTCCTGAATCGCCCTACTTACCGAAGTCCACCTTCGGCGCCTGCTTCGCGCCCTCGTCCGCCTGGAAGTATGGTTGATCTTTAAAGCCCATCAGACCGGCAATCAGGACCGTGGGGAAACGACTGCGCGTGGTGTTGTAATCCTGAGCGGCCAGAGTATAGTCGCGTCGCGCCGTGGCCAGACGGTTTTCTGTTCCTGCCAACTCATCTTGCAACTTTAAAAAGCTTTCGTTGGATTTTAGCTGTGGATAATTCTCCGTAATCGAAAGGAAACGGCCGCCGGTGCCAAGTAAACCGCCGTCGCGGAGCGACTGGCTGAGCTTATTATCGGCAGCGATCTTGTCTTCGGTGGTACTGTTTGGGTTTTGCATCGTCGAGAGCAGTTGTGATCGAGCTTCAGCGATCTTCGTGAAGACTCTTTCCTCGAGCCCTGCGACTCCCTTCACCGTGCCCACGATGTTTGGGATCAGGTCAGCGCGACGCTGCATCTGGCTCTCGACCATCGACCACTGAGATTTGACGGCCTGCTGCTTGGTAACAAGAGTGTTGTAGCTTCTGAAAGCGATGCCACCGATGATCAGAACGATCAGAACAATGACACCCAAAACTATTAGAGCTGTTTTACCCATACGCTTCTCCTTTGAATTGCCCATTTAACTAGTGCCGATGCCCAGTCTGCGCAAGCTGGCGGCGTGCGCTAGGTGACGGTCACCAACTCCCACCGGCGCCGCCACCGCCAAAATCTCCGCCACCACCAAACCCGCCAAAGCCGCCGCTTGAACCGCCATCACCGCCGCCTCCGCCAAAGCCGCCGCCGCCCCAACCACTCGATCCCGATCCTCTGCCGCTGTTCATCAGGGCGCCGAGCAACAACCACGAGAGCCAGCCGCCGCCACTCCCGCCACGACCACCGCGTCCTCCGATTCGCATCAGAAAAATCACGATAATCGCGATGAAAAAAACCGCGCCGACAATCGACCCCCAGGAAGCATTCCCTTTTCCAACCGACCGCTGAGATCCTCGTGCGGCGCCTGCGGGAAAAATCGTATCAGTACTGAAGCCCTGCTTCTGAGCGACGGTCGTGATGTATGTTTCGGCGGTAGCAGCCAGTCCCGGGCCATACTGTCCCGCCTTAAACGCCGGCACGAGCTGTTCGCGTTGTATTTGTCCAACCAGTCCGTCCGGCAACTCGCCTTCCAAATGCCGGCTAACCTGTGTGTAGTATTTCCGATCTTTGATCGCGACCAGCAGGAGCAGACTCGGCTTTTGCGCGTCCTTTGCACCAATGCCCCATCCCCGGGCCACGGCCAGCGAGTAATCGAAAATCTCCTGGCCGCCGGTAGTATCAATCGTGACAACCGCGAACTGTATTTGCTGTTGCCGGTCCAGATTGGCCAGCATAGTTTCCAGCCGGGCCTTGGTCGCGCCATCGATTACTCCAGCATAATCGTTGACATGACCAGTCGGCTGCGGAAGGGGCGATTGCGTGGCCTGTGCATTCGCCGGGGCCCTCGCAGACACGAGCAGCATGAACGCCATGGTAAAAAGTAAGAGCCGAGTTCTCAACATCGTCTGTCAGATGAACGAAGTTATTATGTTCTCGGTTCGAGACAATCACAAAAGACGACTGTGGGAGTGAAGTCAGTACCACCTGCGTCAGCGGGGGATCAACGAGTCAACGAGCGGGCCGGGCGCCTTGTTGAGTCTTGCGGCTCTGCCGCCTGGTGTGCCGGAAAGGCTTTGCCTTTCCGATTCCGATTGAGGAATTTCGGGGCTCTGCCCCGATTGTGAGGCGAAGCCCTCGCTCTGAAATCCAAGGTCCGGAGAGGCAGAGCCTAGAATATCCATTGTGTACGCCCGGGCTGCCCATCTTAAATTGTCGAATGGATTCCCGTCGAATCTCTTCTTTTCCGTCGTAAAAGGTGCCCATCGGATTAGCGAGTCCTGATGTAAACGGCGCCTTCGCGTAAACGCCATTATTAGCAATACCCATTGGACCGACGTCGGCTCCGTCATATGTCCGGGTATTCGTATTCCATCTTGGATTGCTATCCGAATAGTATTCGAAGGATGGAATCGCTTCGGAAGCCCAAGTTACGGCCATGAGGGTAGAATCGACCCCTTCGATAACGGAAACTGCGAGAATATCCGCTGCCTGATCTTTACCCGGCGCCAACGTGCCCTTCAATTTCGGCAGGCAAGCATCATAATTCTTTGCAACCTGCCTTTTAGCCCATTCATGTTCTTGGGCTATGCGATCTGCGTCAGCTGAACTCTGCGGCCCTGAAGAATAATAGCCCAATAACCCGGTGTCGGGATCCCTAGTAAAACCCCACTACCACCCGTTGGCCGGCAAACTGCTGGTAAAAGAGACGAACTTCTGCCGGCTGACCGTGGTCCAATTACAGCCGTACTAT
>DATNNY010000521.1:0-3790 GCA_035601635.1 Pyrinomonadaceae bacterium | reverse complement strand
CCTCTCTTCCGTAACCGTGCGCGCTAGCTTGAACAGGGCATGGAGATGCGAGAAGCTATAAGCAAGACGAAATATCAGGAAAGCTATGAAGGCACGAGAAGCTCATCACAAGACAATCCTGACTGAGGTAGAGAAAGTGGAGGAGTCTGACAAACTCGTAGTCACGCGTGGAGAGAAACAGAATGGCGATGCCTCCAAGCAGGACCTCCAGCAAGCGCTACAAGAATCGAGGGACTCGGAGGCCCGGCTCCGAAAGATCATCGACACGATTCCAACGCTGGCTTGGTGTAATTTGTCGGATGGCTCCAACGACTTTGTTAACCAGCGATGGTCCGACTACACAGGTCTCTCTCAAGCAGACGTGAAGAGGGTGGGGTGTAAGGTCGCGATTCACCCTGAAGACCTGCCTAAGTGGCTGGACCAGTGGCGAGGGCTGATAGCTTCCGGAACCGGAGGAGAGATCGAGGCGCGGCTTCGTCGCCATGATGGAGCCTACCGCTGGTTCCTCATCCGAGTACAACCTTTGCAAGAAGAGTCCGGCGAGATTCTTCGATGGTATGGGACCAACACCGACATCGAGGAACGAAAGCGCACGGAAGAGAAGCTGCGCGAAGACGAGCGCGAGATTCGCCGGATTACCGACGCCATCCCACAGACAATCATGGTCCAGGATCCAAGCGGCGCGCCGATCCATGCGAACCAGGCGCTCCTCGACTACACCGGGCTCACCATAGACGACGTGATCTCTTCAGACTTTCGGGCGCGCATCTTCCATCCCGAAGATCTCGAGCGGCTTCACGACGAGCGGGAAGCGGCGCTGTTACGTGGCCTGCCGTTTGAAATCGAACAGCGGGCGCTGCGGAAGGACGGCCGGTATCGTTGGTTTTTTATCCAATGCAACCCACTGCGGGATGAACACGGAGACATCATCCGCTGGTATGCAACCGGCACTGACATTGACGACCGCAAACGCAATGAAGAACGGACGCAAAATGAGAATCTTGTGTTGCGCGAAGAGATCGACCGTTCCTCGATGTTCGAAGAGATCGTTGGATCTTCCGAGCCGCTTCGCCGCGTTTTGTCGCAAGTATCAAAGGTGGCGCCAACCGATTCTACCGTCCTCATACTGGGCGAGACCGGAACTGGAAAAGAACTCATCGCCCGCGCCATACATAAGCGCTCCAACCGCTCGGGCCGTGCTTTTGTTCGCGTAAATTGTGCCGCCATTCCGCCTTCGCTGATCGCTTCCGAACTGTTTGGGCACGAGAAAGGAGCGTTCACCGGCGCCATGCAACGGCGAGTGGGACGCTTTGAATCGGCTGATAGCGGAACGATATTCCTGGACGAGGTAGGTGACCTGCCGCCCGAGACCCAGATTGCTTTGCTGCGAGTTCTCCAGGAGCGCGAATTCGAACGAGTTGGGGGCAGTCAAACAGTTCCGGTAGACGTGCGAGTAGTCGCGGCTACAAACGCGGACTTGAGTGCAGCCGTAGCTGAAGGCACCTTCCGGCAGGACTTGTTCTACCGGCTCAATGTCTTCCCGATTCAAATCCCCGCGCTGCGTGAGCGCGTTGACGACATTCCCTTGCTGGTCGAATACCTGATCGATCGTTACGCGCAAGCGGCTGGCAAGAAAATCAAGAACATCAATAAGGGAACCCTGGAACTGTTCCAGAATTACGACTGGCCGGGTAACGTTCGCGAATTGCAGAATGTAATCGAGCGCGCCGTGATCTTGAGCGATGGGGAAACCTTTGTCGTAGACGAAACATGGCTGACGCCGATTACTCCGAAGACTGCCGCGCCGAGCGTTCCCCTCATGGCGAACCTTATTGACCACGAAAAAGAAATGATCGAAAACGCGCTCCGTGAGGCTGAGGGGTTGATCTCCGGACCGACCGGCGCCGCCACCATACTCGGAATTCCCAGGCAGACGCTCGAATCAAAGATCCGGAAGCTGGGTATTAACCGACACCGTTTTAAGACCTCATAAAAGAATAACTCAACGACGACTACGGAGTCAGTACCGGGAGCGGTAGCGACCGGGTCCGATCCACGCCACGGCCAAGTGTGCCCGAAGAATGACCCGGTCGCTACCGCTTCCGGTACTGACCTCATCACCCCACTCGCACCTCTTCGGTCGCAAACAAATCGCTTCACCCAAATGCGACCCAGCCATCGGTGATTGCAAGCCGAAGTTTCAGCAAACGCCGAAAAAGCGGCTCCGAGTCAAGCCATAAAGGCCTGTGATTCAAGCAAATTTCAAGTGGCACTCAGCGTGCACATGCTCAAGCGCCGAACCTAAGACAAGACGAGAAGGAGAATTGCCATTGAGTAACTACACGCATCAGACCGCGCCGACCCAATTCGTAGAGGCTAACGGAATCCGTTTCGCCTATCGCCGATTCGGCAAGACCGGGGGTGTGCCTATCGTCTTTAACCAGCACTACATCGGCACCATGGATTATTGGGACCCGACTGTGACGGATGGCTTGGCTCGCGACCGTGAGGTGATCTTGTTCGACAACGCGGGCGTCTCCAGCAGCTCCGGCGAGGTCCCGACGACCTTCGAGCAGATGGGCGCCAACGCTGTCACCTTCATCCGAGCACTTGGTTTGAACAAGGTGGATGTACTTGGCTTCTCGATCGGCGGCATGGTCGCGCAGGAAATCACTTTGCAGGCGCCCGATCTCGTTCGCAGGTTGATCGTCGATGGCACAGGTCCGCGCGGCGGTCAGGGAATGGAGTCGCTGACCCAGGCCGCAGGGCGGCTCTTCGGCGCCGCTTATGATCCGCCCGAGCATGTCTGGCTCGCCGTCAAATTCAGTCCGTCCGAGGCAGGCCAGGCGGCGGGACGGGAGTTCCTGAAGCGCACGCATCTTCGGCAGGAGGGCCGCGATCCCGAGGTGAACGACAAGGTGTCGCCCGCCCAGATCGAAGCGATGGAGAAGTGGGGAGTCCAGCAAAAGGGGTCATACGACTATCTGAAGACGATCAAGCAGCCAACACTCGTCGTGAACGGCAGTAACGACGTGATCATGCCCACGGTGAACTCTTTCATCATGCAGCAGAACATCCCGTATGCGCAGCTGATCATCTACCCCGACTCCAATCACGGCGCGCACCACCAGTACCCGGAGCTCTTCGTTGAACACGCGACTCTGTTTTTGAACGGATGAGCATGAGTTGAAGGCTGAGTTAGTCAGAGACACATAGACTTTCGAGGAGAACTGAAATGACTACACCAGTTGTTTTGATTACCGGCGCGCTGACGGGTATTGGCCGGGCCACCGCCGTTGCCTTCGCGCGAGAAGGCGCACGCATTGTTATTTCAGGGCGACACGATGAAGAGGGCCAGAAGCTGGTTGGCGAGCTCGGCATACTCGGCGCGGAAGCTGAATTTGTGAGGTCCGATGTGCGCCACGAAGACGATGTGCGCGGCTTGGTCGATAAGACAGTGGCCCGGTTTGGTCGTTTGGATGTGGCTGTCAATAACGCCGGTACCGAAGGCAAGCCAGGGTTAGTAACGGAGCAGTCCGCGGAAAGCTATGCTGCCACCTTCGACACAAACGTTCTCGGCACACTGCTGAGTATGAAGCATGAACTGCGCGTGATGCTGGCCCAGGGCTCAGGCAGCATCATCAACATTTCGTCTACCTTCGGCCATACCGGCGGAGCCGGGGCCTCAGTTTACGTAGCTAGCAAGCACGCGGTCGAAGGCCTAACGAAGTCGGCAGCACTTGAGGCTTCCGGGTTCGGCGTCCGCGTCAACGCCGTTGCTCCTGGTCCG
>DATNNY010000520.1:0-7300 GCA_035601635.1 Pyrinomonadaceae bacterium | reverse complement strand
GATCGATCTCCATGACGATCTTTGCAATTTGCCCGTTGCGCGCCACCGCGGCGTTCCTGCCGCTTGGCTTCCGCGTTCGCGCCTGCTTGCCCTGACTGGCTGGCGTCGATTTTGTCGGACGCGGCTTATTAGTTTCCTGGCGGGCCGACGAAGTTGGAATGATGCTTGCGAAGAAAGACAGCCACATCAGGCAGAGGGAGAGCGGACGAAACATCCCTTTCTTCCAGGTCGATGGCATGGGTCGGCACCTCGTTCTCACGTGACTGTCAGAGCGGAACGAGACTGTATCAGATGCAGAACCGCGAGCGTTAGCCACCGGATTCAGGAATTGAAGCCCTATTCGCGTTCGCGCAATTTTGTAATTTTTCTTGCCGAGAAACGAAGAGCCGATTCACGAAATCATACGAAACCATAAAAGAAGCCGGCTGGATAATTAGTTCGGAAGATGCATCCCATGCTGTCTATCTCTCCAATTTTTCGGCGGTGGTTCGGTCGCGGATTTCTGACTGAGATTGGGCCGGCTCGAAAAAGCGCGTCGTGCCTTCAGTCACGCTGGGCACTCCCTGAAAACGAGCTGTAGGAGGTTGAGGAAGTTGAACTACCGAGGGAGTAGCGATCTTTTTAGATTGGCGCGGTTGGGTGAAAGAGCCTGAGGAAAGCAATGCGTTAATTATCCTGGACAGCAGGCGGACCAGAAAAATATCTGTAGTTAGAATTGTCAGCATGCCCACGATAATGATGGCGGTGATTGAATCGGGATCCAGCCGGGCATTTCGCGCAAGCTCTATCGCGGCTGACATCAGCATTCCAAAACCTCCGAGGGTCAGAAAGGTTATGACTGCGCCCAGAACAAGCGTCGGCTTGGTTAAGCTGACGGGAACAATTTGAGCCTGGGTTGAAAGCCCTGTGTCCAGGTTCGCTCCGCAACGATTGCAGTACTTCAGCTCGATCGTGTATTCGGTGCCGCAGGATGGACAGTACATAGTGAGCGAATGGTAAATCGTAAAGCGTGAATAGTAAACAAAAGACTTCAGCGAAAACTCGGCGATTCAGTGATCCATACGGCAGGTTGGGTGTTGAGGTTCACGGGATTTGTCAGAAGCCCAACCGGCTTGCCAGGTGCCAAACCCTCCCTGACGGTCGGCCTTCTGATACATTACCGAATCAGATAGGCCTTGCCCTTCCACACTACTATGACTTCGCCGCCAAGTTGCTGAGCGATCGATCGCAGTCCAGAATCGAGCGAGGCAAATTCGCTTGATCCGCGCGCAATACTTTTCACGGACATTGACGACTTGAACCTGGCATCGACCCAGGCATTGCCCTGCCGGCGAAATTTGCGTCCCCCGGCGGATCGAGTCTCAGGCGGCTTTTCTTCCGTTGCTGTAGCCGCGCGGTTGAGAGTTACGGCGCCCTGAGTATTAACCGCCCCGCTCTGAACATCGCTCGAGTTGCGATTCACTACGTTGTTCTCCACATCTCTGCGCGGACCTTTGGCCTTTTCATCGCTGGCTCTCTTTCTCGCCGGTTGATTCACCGCCCGTGAGGAGTCACTTCCGGCGCGATTGTCCTTGTCGGTCTCAGTTGCAACTCGCGCTCGGTCCATCATCTTAAAATCATCAGTGGGCGATGCAGACTTGCGAGGCCCGGAGGCCGAAGCCAGGCTTCCCGTGCCCGATTGTTCACGCGACGGTGTTTCCGCCCGTTGGCCTTCAAGCGGAGGCGGTGGCGCGTAAGACGGAACTGGTTGGCTCACCATGGGCTCGGCCTTTTTTGCTGACGCAATCAAAGGAGCTTCGCCCTCTTTCAGAGACTTCGGGGGCGAAGCAGGATTGTCTCCGGCCTTTAATTGACCTGCCTTCGCGATCTCATCGGAACTTGGAGATGTCTGTGACGGGGAAGCTTTGAAAGGCTGATTGTTCTCATTTTCGCGCGACTGTGCACCAGTGTTGGTTTGCGGCGCGGCGCCTTGTGGTTTCACCGCAGTCTCCGGCACGCGTTCCCTTTCGCCGCTTTGGGCCACAAGATTGGAGTCGCGCGGGCGTCGTGTGACGAGGAATATCACGCCGGCTGCGGCTATCAGAACCATCGCAAACGCTGCGTAGCGCAATGTCAGTGGTGAGAAAAGTCTTTTCCACCACGAGTAGCGCTGAATGCCGCCCGTCGCTTCAGCTTCGTTCTTGATTAACGCACCGCTGCTGATAGCCAGTTGAGAAACTATCTGACGACAGTTATCACAATCAATCAGATGCGACACATAACGCGCTCGCGCCGCCGCGGGTAGCGAACCCTCGGCGAACGCATTAAGTTCGTCTGCGTCCAGATGTTCAGCAGCCGTTTGGCTGTGTGACTGTCCCGCGTAACGGCGGAGAAGAACATCTATTTGTGGGTCGTTGGATGTCATGTGCCTGGTAATGCTTGGTCGCGTGCGCCTATTTCCCTGTTAGATGAACGTCGCCATCCGAAATTACTTGCGAAAACATCGCGAATGAATCGATACCTTATTAACCACCGGCGGCCGGAGAGCCCTGCAAAGTCTGGCCGCTCTTACCCGCCAACATTGGTTCTACTTCGGTCTGTAAGTGCGCGGCCACTTCGGCCAGCGATCGGGTCGCCTCGGCTTCAGTCCAGCCGTGCTCTTTCATCAGGATTGCTTCGACCCGCTCTCGCACCTGGCTATGAATCCGCGTCAGGCGACGACTAGCGGTCGCCTCGTGGACTCCTAAAACAGCTCCCGCTTCGCGCAAGCGCAAGCCATCGAAATAATAAAGCTTCATTATTAGTCGATCCTCATCGTCCAGCTCAGCCAGCGAACGCCCCAAAGCCTTTTCCACATCGGCCGAAGCCATCTCGCGGGCCAGCGATTCTTCAGGACCCAGCGCCGAAGTAAAAGGACCCGAGCCGTCGGATTCTCTACTCGCATCGTGCGCCAGACGCTCGAGGTCGGTGTCCTCTTCAGTCTGCACCACGCGTGACTGCCGGCGATGCTGATCTATCGCCAACTGTCCTACCACCGCTCGCAGCCAGCCGCCCAACGAGCCGGCGCCGGAATAGTAAGCCAGCTTGCCGGCGGGCTGGCCATCTTCACGCACCTTCAAACCATGCAGGTCCGCCCAGATCGATTGAGCCACATCATCCGCCATGGCTTCATTGGAACTGGCTGATCGGGCCGCGGACCTGACGGTCGCTCCGTACCCTTCGAAGAGATCGCTCCAGGCGCGCTGATCGCCTCGCTCGCAAGCGATTACCAGACATAGATCGTCAGCATGCAAGCCATCCGTGAATTTGTCGATTCTGGCGGCATCAGGCTCGGGGTCATCCTTCAGGATATATTTCTCGACCGATGCGCGCAGACGCGGCGCCAACACGTCTGCATCAAGACCACGCATATTTGCTGAGCGCGCCAGGAGGCGCTGGGCTCCTGCCAGAATCAATCCGTCGATTTGCGGTAGATCTTTGCTCAAACAGTTTTCCAGGTCGTCCGGCGCTATGCTATCACGATCCCTCGGCGGTCCTTCGATAACTTCGTTCCAGGTGAGTTTGATGAAAGGAAGGGCCGTTGGTTGCCGTTGCTGGCCCAGAATGGTTTGACTTTGCGAGAACCCGGTTGAGAAAATTGGCGGCTTTGTGGGCGCTGAATCGACAATCGCAAGTCTAAAACTTAAAATCCGATCGTGCTTCGCGTCACCGAAATCTTTCGTTCGATTCAGGGAGAGTCCACTCAAGCCGGCCGCCCGTGCACCTTTGTTCGGTTAACCGGGTGTCCCATGCGCTGCACCTGGTGCGACAGCGAGTACACTTTCACCGGCGGCCAACAGGTCTCAATCGATGATGTGATAAAGCAGGTGCGCGAATTCGGCTGTCGCCTGGTCGAGGTCACCGGTGGCGAACCGCTGGCCCAGCGCGAGGCCTTCGATCTCATCAGACGTTTATGTGACGACGGTTATGAAGTATTGATTGAGACGGGTGGTTTTGTTTCGACCGAAGATTTGGATCAGCGGGCCAGGGTCATTCTCGATGTGAAATGCCCGGCGTCAGGCGAGACCGAACGAAACCACTGGCCGAATTTGAAGCGACTGCGGCCGGATCGGGACGAGGTGAAGTTTGTCGTGGCTGATCGCGCCGATTGGGACTTTGCCCGCAAAGTCGTGGCGGAATATGATCTTGAAAAGCTCGCCGGCTCGATCCTGATTTCGCCTGCCTGGGAGCAAATCGATTTGCAGGAGTTGGCAAACTGGATCGTTGAAAGCGGCCTCAATGCGCGGATGCAGTTGCAACTGCACAAGTACATCTGGGGTCCTGACGTGCATGGCGTATAGCGCAAGTCAGGTAGCGCAAGTTGTTAACTTGCGGCGTTCCCTAAGAAGTAGTTTAGCAGCGGGCTACCGCCCGCTGAGTCGGGCGGTAGCCCGACTCTAAAACGAGAACGACGGTTTGAAAGTCGATTTCTGAAAAAATACCGGGGAAGACGAATGGGAGGAAGTAACGAAGTAATTGCCGAGCCGGAAGCCGCGGCCGAACCATCATTGGTCCTTCATCCGTCATCGTTAGCCGTTTGCCTGGTCTCTGGGGGGATGGATTCCTGTGTCACGGCCGCTATAGCCCGCGAAGAGAATACCGAAGTCGCCTTCCTGCATGTCTCGTACGGACAGCGAACTGAAGCGCGCGAGCGCCGCGCTTTTGTAGACCTCGCTGATAGTTTCAAGATAAAGAAACGGCTGGCTGTTTCGATCGAATCATTAAAAGCGATCGGCGGATCCTCGTTGACCGATGAAGGTATTCCTGTATCAAGCGCGGATTTGACCTCGCCTGAGATTCCGACCAGCTATGTTCCGTTTCGCAATGCGCATATGTTAGCGATCGCCACGAGTTGGGCTGAAACGATGCGCGCCCGGCGAATCTATATTGGCGCGGTCGCCGAGGACTCTTCCGGTTACCCCGATTGCCGGCCGGAGTTTTACTATGCTTTCCAGGGCGCAATTGATGCCGGCACGAAGCCGGATACGAGGATCGAGATCGTCACTCCAGTGATAAAAATGAGCAAGGCGGACATCGTGCGGCGCGGTCTGGAATTGGACGCACCTTTGGAACTCACCTGGTCGTGCTACGGGGCGGAGGATCTGGCCTGCGGGCAATGCGACTCATGCGCGCTCCGCCTGCGTGCGTTCCACCAGGCGGGAGTTACAGATCCAATTGCTTATGCTTGACAGTAATGCTCGCCCTGATTAACTTAAGGCGGGTTAACGGCTACAACTTGTTGGCAAAACGGGGCATCTTAACGGCGGCCCGACCAGAGCCATAGATTGTTTGGAGGATTATCAAATGCGTCGCTCTTATATTTTCACATCGATCACAGCCACAGTGGTCCTGTTGCTTAGCGCTGCAGCAGCGGCAGCGCAAGTTGCTCCGCTTCGCGGTCATGTAGTCTTAAAACAAGCCGACGGCACAAGCGTAAAGCCGGCTGACGCAGTTATCGATGTCTACCGCACTGACATCAGCGGTGTTTTCCACACCAAGACGGACAAGAAGGGCGAATTCGTTTTCGCCGGACTCCCTTTTGTGGGCAGATATGTTATTGCTGCCAGCATGCCCAATGCGGCGCCGGGTTTTCAAACAGGCGTGAGAGTCGGCCAGGATATTGATTACGAGATCGTTCTTAGCCCCGGCAATGGTGGGAGATTGACACTGGACGATATCAATAAAGCAGGGACCGCAGCGCCTGCTTCCGGCGGCGGTGCCCGTGCCGTAGAAAGCGCGGCCGATAAGGCCAAGCGCGAGGAGATCGAAGCTAGCAACAAGAAGGCTGACAACTCGAATAAGATCGTGGCCGAGACTTTCAAGGCGGGCAACGAAGCATTAACCGCAAAGAATTATGAGGAAGCAGTGAAGCAGTATGATATTGGCCTCGCTGCCGATCCGGAGCAAGCTGCTTTGTTGACCAACAAGGCGGCGGCCTTGAAAGCCCTCGGAGTAGCAAAATACAACGCTGCAATTCAGTCCAAGGACGACGCTGCGAGGGCCGCCGGAATTGAAGCTGCCAAGGCAGATTTCAAGAATGCCGCCGAGAGTTCCGATAAGGCCTATGAACTTATTAAGAAAGAGACGGTAGCAGCTGATCCGAACGCACAGAAAGCTCACGAGTCCAATAAATACGCGGCGGTGAATGTCAGGGCGGAAGCTTATCGTCTGTATGTAACCAAAGGCGACCCCACCAAAATAGACGGCGGCATAGCGGCCTTTGAGGATTACCTGGCAGTTGAACCGGACCCGGTGAAGAAATCAAAGGCGCAGTTAGATCTGGCCCAGATGCTGCTTGACGCAGGCGCGGGTGATAAGGCATTCGCTGAGTATCAGAAGATTCTAGCCACAAGCCCTGATGACCCGGACGCAAATTTGGGCGCCGGACTGGCGTTGTACAGCACCGGCGACAAGGCCAAATATCAGCAAGCCGCCAATTACTTTCAGCACTTCGTCGACAAGGCTCCGGATACGCATAAGTTCAAGAACGATGCCAAGGACATTCTCGCAAACCTGAAGAACACAGAGAACGTCGTGCCTGAGAAGACGACTCCAGCGCGTCGCAAGCGACCATAGTTTTGGTTTAGAGCGTTTAGAGGCGGGCTACGGCCCGCCTTTTTTTTGGCATAGACTTCAGGAAGCTCTAATCAAGTTGGTGAAAGCTTTTTCTTGAGCCCGCGAAGCGCGGCGATAGCATAAAGCCTGGGGTGAAGCGAAGCGGAACCCCAGGATCGTTGGAGCATCAAAGGTAAGAGCCCGCGAAGTGGGCGACCGCCGTTTCATCGAGTAAATCAAGGGGTTGGGCTATCGCACGCTTCGCGCGCTTGGTTTCTTACGGCTCGTCAACCTGGGGTTTCGCTTCGCTCCACCCCAGGCTTTATGCTTCCACCCGCTCCGCGGGTTTGCGAAACGCAGTTCCGTGTTGAGAGTTGCTCAGACCTTCCTTCAGTCTGTGATTGCAGCGCCGCGTACTTGTTCCTGAGGGATAGTCACAGACTAAGTCTATGCTACTTGTCAAAGCAGAGCCCACCTCACGGTCGGGATTCTGAGTCCTTAATGAAAGTCATGCGAGCCCGGGTTATGTACTTTCATCTGAAGTGGCTCAACTCCTCCGGCCTTTACTGAAACCACATTGTCCAGGTGCTGCAATGCTCCCTCGATTAATAAGAACGGATAATCGACTAAGGCGAGCCGGTTCTTTTCGAACAGCTGCGGCGTGACAATTACGTTGGCAATTCCCGTTTCATCTTCCAGGCTGAGAAACACAAACCCCTTCGCGGTT
>DATNNY010000519.1:0-10670 GCA_035601635.1 Pyrinomonadaceae bacterium | reverse complement strand
ACGCAAGAGTCAGGTGGGCCTGGCTTGAAAACCCGCACCTGAATGCGACCTCTGCGATACTCTGCTCTACCTGTTCAAGCTGTTGGCGGGCACGCTCGACACGTCGCTTCAACACGTATCGATGGGGGGTCATGCCAGTCGTCGCGTGAAACATTCTGAGAAAATGGCTACGGCTGTACCCGACCTCGGACGCGAGTTCCTGAAGGGTGAGGTCCGCTTCGAGCCGGCTTTCAATGAATTCCTGAACCCGAAACAAGTGCTGTTGAGGGAGCATCGCCGTACGACATGACCGCGTAGGCTGACGTTCACCGAGAAACAGAAATCGAATCGTTAGCGCCTGCACCAGCGAATCCACGTACAGCCGGCCCGATGCGCCGCCAGACTGAACTTCCGTAACCAACAGATTGAGGATCTCAAAAATCGCGCGATCCCGAAGGTCGCCACGTTTGTCATGCGGCGGGGCCAGCCGACCTTCGAGTTCGTCAGCAACTCCTTTCACGAACGCTTCATCGAAGGCGCAGTACAAGAGATCGGCCGTTTGGGCCGAGCGCATCGGTGGGAGCAACCCTTTAGGCAGGATCGTTAACGTGCCCAGGGTTTCGCGCTTGATTACGCCGTTGCTCGCCTTGTATTCACCTCGCCACGTTGGTGAGCAAACCATTACGAGGACTGACCGATCGAGAACGTTGCCTTCCGGACGCTCTCCGGGATTGCAGGCGTGTTTTTCCATCAGCACGCCTCGCCACCGCAATGCCGCGCTCGACGCAATCAACTTCGACGGGCCGAGCATCACTGGCGAGAGTAACGGATCCGAAGCGATATCTGACACTCCCATGGGCCTCATTTTATCGCCACCAGGCCCAAAGCCAAAAGGCAAGATGAAGGCTTGGCGCAAGAGTCGGTGCGAAGCGGAGAGCCGCTGGCCAACCATCAGGCAGGAATCGCTAGCAGTTGCCGGCGGCACTTTTCTGACAAAAATGAGCACCTCGTGGAATACGTACGTCCGGCCTGTTTGGTAACCTGCCAGCAAACATTTAGCGCATGCGATCGGGCAGGTGGATCCAGTCCGATTAATTACTATTTTGACGCAAGTGGCTTGCGTCTTGGAGGGTCGCCGTGAAATGCGCCAGGCAGCTCACATCAAGCGGCATTAACCGAGCCCTGCATCCAGTCTCAGGACATTTACAACTCTTTGACGGTTCATTTTCCGCTCTTTTACAAAAACGTTCGTACGATCCTGATGCCGCACTAATAGGCGGTGGCGTTGAGCGCCAATCAAGAAAGGATTAAGTGTCATGATCATCATTACTACCCCAACCGGCGCTATCGGGCACCAGGTTCTTGAGCATGTCCTTCGTGGTGAGGAACCCATCCGCGTGATCGCGCGCGACCCATCGGGCCTCCCGTCGCATGTCCGCGAACGAGTCGATATTGTGCGGGGCTCGCATGGCGATACCACCGTCGTGAACCAAGCATTCGCGGGCGCGGACTCGGTGTTCTGGGTCGTGCCACCGGATCCGCGCGCCCAGACCGTGGACGGCGCGTACCTGGACTTCACTCGGCCTGCATGCGCCGCGTTCAAGAGTCAGGGGATCAAGCGTGTAGTCGGAATCTCGGCGCTCGGGCGAGGGACGCCGGCCGCTGCTCACGCTGGTTTCGTGACGGCGTCGCTCAAGATGGACGACCTCATCGCGAGCACTGGAGTTCATTACCGGGCGGTCACAAATCCCTCGTTCATGGACAACCTGCTTCGCCAGGTCGAGTTGATCAAGAACCAAGGCATGTTCTCGTTGCCCATTTCTGGCGATCTCAAGCAGCCGAGCGCCTGCACTCGCGACATCGCGGCGACGGCGGCCAAATTGCTGCTCGATCAGTCCTGGAACGGAGTCGGGAGTGTCCCGGTCCTCGGCCCAGAAGACCTTTCGTACAACGACATGGCGACGATCATGTCTGAGGTGCTCGGCAAACCAGTGCGCTTCCAAGAGGCTCCCGGCCAGGCTTTCAAAGCCAGACTGCTGGAGCGCGGGATGTCCGAAGCGATGGCCCAGGCCAACCTCGACATGTGGGACGCCTACAACCAGGGGCTCGACGCGGCCGAACCCCGGACTCCGCAATCGACAACGCCGACAAGTTTTCGCCAGTGGTGTGAGGAAGAGTTGAAGCCACGCGTCGTGGCGTAGCGCAGGTTTGCGTCAAAGGAGAACTTATGTCCAAAGCCACCTTTACTCATACGCCGACGCCGACCAAGGAGCAGATCGATCAAATACTTGACACGATAGCCGACTCGTTCGCGCGGCAGCTTCGTTCGCCGATTATGCATGCGCCGTCTGAGCAGAATCTGGTTTACGAGGAGGTCACGTTTCCGGCGCTCGACGGCGTGCCGCTCGAGGGTTGGTTCATCCCAGCCGACGGATCAGAGAAACTGATCATCGCCAATCATCCGATGGGATTCAGCAGGTCGGGAATTCCTACTCACCTTGAGCCGTGGAAATCAATCTGGAGTTCCAGCGGCA
This sequence comes from Pyrinomonadaceae bacterium, assembly GCA_035601635.1. GTDB lineage: Bacteria > Acidobacteriota > Blastocatellia > Pyrinomonadales > Pyrinomonadaceae > UBA11740. The sequence goes on along the minus strand of DATNNY010000519.1, from coordinate 8,157 downwards.
ATGCGTTCGAGGTGAACTTCATCCCCGACTACAAGATCCTGCATGACGCCGGTTACAACGTTCTCGCGTACGACCTGCGCAACTTTGGCCTCAGCGGCGCAGCGAATGGTGGGATTGCTTCCAGCGGAATTTTCGAGTCGCGCGACGTCCTTGGCTCACTGCGGTACGTTCGCGATCGGCGCGACACGCAAGACATGACGATCGGTCTCTTCAGCCGGTGCCTGGGCTGCAGCTCCACGTTCTGCGCGATGACAAAAGATCGACAGGCCTTTGATGGTGTGCGATGCCTTGTGGGCCCTCAACCGGTCACGATGAAGATCATCATGACGCGGCGACTGGCCCTCTCGGGAATACCGGCTGATCGCATCCAGCATCTGGAAAACCTACTCGTCCTGCGTACGAGCATCGGGTTCGGGCCCCGGTCACCGCAAGAATGGGCGAAGCACGTGTATGTTCCGACCTTCCTCTATCAGGTGCATGACGACGTACTGACTGAACCGAGCGATGTGCAGACGATGTTCGACAACATCCCGGTGGCCGACAAGAAGCTCCTCTGGATTCGCGACAGTACGGCGAGGTGGGACGGCTACTTAGAATTTCAGCATCGCCCGCAGCCCATGCTCGAGTGGTTCGCGAGTCATATGGACTAATCGAAAAGGACAAAAACATGACCTCTCCAACCATCCCAAAGATTACTCGGTGCCGCTGGTCGTCAGACGATGACGCCGACAGGTTCTCGGTGGAGAATCCCGCTACCGGCAAGGTGATCACGGAAGTCCAGGGTGGTGGTGCGGATCAGATGAATGCGGCTGTCGAGTCAGCGCATCAAGCTTTTGACGGCGACTGGCGTTGGCGAGCTCGCACGGAGCGAGCCGGGTTGCTTCTCTCCTGCGCCGACGCACTCGAAGAGCATGCGGACGAGCTTGCGGATCTCCTGTCACTTGAGAACGGCAAACCGCTGCCCTCATTGCTGCTCTAACACGTGACACACGATTCACAAGTGACTCTTGAATCTGGTCGCATTCGTTTTCTTGGTCTATGTGGTCGCCGCGCGCGCGATGCGGCGGGCAGGATATGAATTGATTCCATATCAGCAGTGCTCTATTAGCTCAGTGAATAGGCTCACGCTTACAACGTGGCCTTTTTCAGTTACTTACAAAGGTGCGTTTTAACGTGACGGGAAGGTTGACGGTAGGTCCCAATTGGCATCTTCAGCGCCTTCTCGAAGCCTGGCTGTTGGTGTCCGGCCAGCTCGAATGGTAATGAAGTGAGGATAATTAGCGTAAAAATTTCATGCACCAGACTCCAGTTCAGCAAGTGCTTTTCTCACCGAAACAACTTCCGGGTGCTGCGAATCAAAAACTGTTTCATAGATCTCGAGTGCCTTGCGATAAGCCTTGCGAGCTGACGACCCTGAACCCAACGCCTTTTCAGACAGGCCCGAGTTGAACAAGCATCTGGCCTGAGTGAGCTTGTCGCCGATTTCCTCCGCTTTGCACAAAGCTAATTCGAAGAAGAGTACAGCCCGCGCGTGATCTCCTAAATTGGCAGCGGCAATGCCAAGGTTGCCGAGAGCCAAACATTCTCCTTGTGCAAATCCGATATCTTCTGCCAATTGCCGCGCGTGACTGTGACACTCAATGGCCTCTTCGTACTTGCCCGCCATTGTCATTGCTATTCCAAGATTTGAAAACTGTTGACATTCGGCTTGTTTATCGCCCAACGCAAGCGCGACTTCGACGGCCTGGTAATGTAAACCGATCGCTTTCTTGAACTGTCCTTTGTGACGAAAAGCAAGCCCTATGTTGCCGAGATTGTTAATCTCACATTTTTTATCACCTAGTTTTCGAGCGATTGCCAGTGCGGCTTTGGATACCTTAATCGTCTCGTCATAGTCGCCCTTCAATACATAGACATGCCCGAGTCCGGTCAGTTGAGCTGCACGACCCGCGTCCGAGCCCATCTGCTCGAACATCGAAAGCGCTTCACGGTAACAACTCAGCGAGGATGCATAATCACCCGTGTAGCAATAGGCACGTCCGAGACTGCCCAGACGTGATGCCTCGCTATGCTTGTCGTTCAGCAGACGTGCAAACCTTAAAGAACTGTTGAGAGCGTGCATAGCCCTTGTGGGTATCCCGAGTTCGAGGTAAGCATCGCCGAGTTCTCCGAACGAAGCGTACAAGACGGCTAATCGTTGCATCGCCTCAGTCTCGGGCGCAGTAGTGATCCTCTCGCCGGCAAGACGCAAAGCGCGTTCATGGTATGGCATGGCTCGATGAAACTCCGATATGTTGTTTAGCAGGCTGCCCGTCAGAGACAGGGCAAAGCTCTCAGAAAAAGTCGCGACTATTTCAGCAAACCACTTATCAACCACAGCTTTCCATCGTGCTACCTCAACCGATGGCACGGCTGGCATCGCGTCCAGCCCAAACATTCGTCTCGCGATTCCAGCGACAAGCGCATCCGTGTCACACCGGATCTGCCTGGCCCGCGCATACGTTTGAAATGGACCACTGATTTTCTGATCCGTCGTCGTCGCGTCGTCGTTACCACTTGTGTGCTGGACGATGAGTACTTCCTTATTACTTTTCTTGCCTAGCTCAGCGATTTGAGGGGACAAGTCGAAAACGTCGGAGCAACTGTATCCAAGTATCAACACCTTCTTATGTGGCCCGCTGCTGAACGTATAATCCATGCCTGCTTTGCGAGGTTCTGATAGCTGCTTGGCAGCGACATCTCGCAGAGTTACAGCAACAGTATCTCTATCTGAAATCGTGCCATGAATCTTCACCAGTAAGCTGCGATTTCGCCGCCAGGTAGATCGTGAGAACTCCAAATTTCGCGTCACGACTTCTATATCGCGGCCAATCGTTAATGCCTCTGCTGCAAACGCCTTCTCAAACAACACATCGAAATTGGTCGTGACGATCAGTTTGAGAAATCCTTCCCGAACCAACCGCGCGAATAATGTGTGATTGGCGTTGGGGACGCCGAGGTTAAAGACATCGAGAAGGCTGCTGTTCTTGTCTTTCACAAAGACACGCATGAACCCTTCGAAGGGAAAATGAGATCGCGACAAGCAATCGAAGTCTTCTTGCGAGAGTGGTAGCTTTCTCAGAATGCAGTCTAAGAGTTGGGATGCGAGAGGAAGTCCAGAATTGAATGACACTCCAGCCCCACAAAAGATAGCCATTTCGTTCTGTGCGAACGATCGGGCGCACTCATCGATCAAATCAGTGAGAGTTGAATCGATTTGCGGAGGCTCTGCGCCCATCTTTGGTCGACGATCCGTGACCGTTTCTCCTTTCCCACCTTCCGAATTGTAGTCTAGATCGATTGCTGTTGTAGCGAGCAAGCATGGTTCGCGGGCGTGAAGAGAGTTGGAAGGCTTCGTTGGATTAACGAAGGCAGACGGAATCACCTTTTAGGTGAAGGAAGGCGCGAAAGGAACCTCTTGTATATAGGGATCGAGTACAAAGAGTGATTTTGATAATATGATGGTAGAAAATTAGTTAATTTTCGAATCTCACGAGGTATATAACCGATGCAAATACACATCCTCCATATCTCCGACTTGCATTTGGCTCAAACTGCCTTAAGAAAGGAAATTCTCAGTCTTCGAAAGCTGACTGAGGTTGACACGTATAAACGGCTGATTAACCACGAATCAGCCGCTTCTTTTAATCCTGTGGTGGTAGGAGCCGTTTCTGAGCTGGCCCAAAAATACAGTGCGATACTAGATGGAATTCTGATCACGGGGGATATTTCGACATCCGGAGATAAGCACGACCTAAAGGAGGCTTTTGACATCGTAACCGGGACGGCTGGAGAGAGTCACCCTCTCCTCGGCGCGTTAACTAGTAATCGACACTATCCATTTGATTTCCCTGACGACGTCCCGGTGTTTTTGTTGCCCGGTAATCACGATCGCTATTACACCGATAAAAAGCTTTATCGGCCCGGCTCAACGGATTTTCACGAGACTTTTAGTAAGTTCTGGATGAAAAATCAGAATGTTAAGCTCTGCCCAATAGAGAAGGGATCAATTCGCGTCGGACTGGTCCTTGCCGATTTCAGCTTAAAGAGTATCGATGAGTGCCAGGTCGACTTCGGTTTCCTAAACAATATTCTTGACCGGCTCGGGTGGGACAAACCTACGAAAAGAATAGCCGGCTTAGCGCAGGGGTATGTAGATGAAGACATTTTGAAAGAGATGGTCGAAACAACAAATGAATTTGTTGAATGTACCAAAGAGGAGGGCAAGCAGCCGATCGTTATTTGGGCGATTCATTTTCCACCTAGATTTCCCGTTAGCAAAGGTAGAGTTGAAAAAATTAAGAGTGAATTTAAGAAACTTGTAAATGAGAATGACCTTATTGAGGCCGCCAAAAACTGCGATATTCGTTTAATTGTGGCGGGTCATACTCACCAACCCAACTTCTATCGAGTAGACCAAATTGATGTCAATTGTGCCGGAAGCACAACGCAATTCATGGGAGAGGTGGGTGAAATCATGGATAATTATTGCCATATCTTGAGGATAGATACCGACGCGAAAGGTTTTGATATTTCCGTATTCGACTTTAAATATGACAAGCGTGGGCGGGAGATCACCGGTGGTGAGTTCACAAGGGTTTACAAATGAACAAAAAGCGAGAGTCTATAAACGAAAGGGTTCTTGCCGTCGAAAAAAGCGTTGGTTCACTGGCTGCGTTCATTTTTAGAAAATATCATCCAAACTGGGATCGTCCGGATATAGTCTCAGAATTGCTTTCAGATACAACCGCGACCGTTGTGAGGAAAATTGAAGAAGGCGTAGAAATTAAAACTCTGAGTGCTTATTACCTAACAACGTTCGAAAATATCATCAGAAATTTTTCCAGGAAGAAGAATGAAAATCTTGAAAGTATTGACGATAGGAGCGTTTCGTGCTTGTCCGATAATCAAGCGGCGTCAGATGAAATTGAAACAAGAATTTTGGTAAGGGAAATAATAAAGCTGATGGATACGGAAATCCGCTTTATTTTTGAACTCTTATTACAGGGCTATAACTACGAAGAAATTCATGAGAGATTTAAGGAAGCCTTTAGCAAAAATTATAGCCCCAGTACCTTACGCCAGAAATTCAGAAGAGAGGTTATGAGTCTGGCCAAACGCTTGGTCGATACTAAATAAAATGATCAACGCGCGGCCGAGACGGATTCATTGCTTTCAAAATTATGCCGGCTTTGCTTGTTCGGTGCTTTCAAGTCCTCATATTCCGCATTGCTGGGAAATCTGATCATCGTTACCTTATCTTCCGAAACAAGCTTAATTGTTCCCCATCCTGTATCGACTTCCTCTTTTTCTTTTCTTAACCAATTAACAAATTCGGAAGTAAATTTATCCAGGATATTTCGGTCTTCTGCTTCGTATGCCAAGCCTATTGCTTTATCGAAATTAAAGTCGATCATTTCTTTTACTGAAATGGCCTCTCCATCCATGATCCTGGGCTTCTTGGATATGTTAATTAGATAAAGATAAAACTGTTCGGATATTATTCTCCTTTGAGGTTCTATATCGGAGGTATCACTTTGATATTCACGACTAGTCAATACATGCAGTCTGTTTATGACCTCTCGCGTCAATTCAATGGAAGGCTTGAAAAAGCGCTTGTTTTCAATTGTTCTTACTATCCCCTTAAAGAATTCTTGTGCGAATTCCGTAATAAGATTTTCTTTCTTGGGAACTGTTTGTGGCATAAGGCCCCCCTCATTTCAACTGTGTATCCACGAGAAGTCTCTACCCGAAATCTTCTCTATGACGGTGTGTGTTCAGAAACACTGATTGTGACCAAAAACCAAAACATTTTATTTTCAAGAAATAATTGGGTTTCTCCCCTTGGGGGCTCTTTTCGGCCCAATCCAATATTTATTTCCCTTCACCATATATGTCTGTGTATACAAAACGATCAAATGTGACATGGAAACCTACTGGCCGTATCGGCAGCTGCTTCGTACCCTCAGCAAGCTTCTGTTTCGACCGGCGCATGGACTGACTTAACGTCTAGGCAAGTCGTTTACGATATTCGTTATGCGGAAGATGGAAAGGTCCGAAGCGGCGGCAATGTCGTTGCGACATGCGCTCAGACCAATTTACTGCGCATCTCTCTTCTCCTTCGTTGGCAATGAAAGCTTGCCGCATTGATCGCCGAGTTCCTATCTGAGACATTTGCTCCTTGTATCCAGCAATGCCATGGGCGGCACTTCGAAAAATCGTATAGGCCTGACTCGTACCGGCCCTAGCCGCAGCCATGGCTGCGTCGGCAGTGGCCTGTGTTAATGAGAGTGTCTGAGCTTTGCCCGCTGTGAAGCCAGCCTGATTGCGCAACATTCCAGATTCCTTGTTGGCCCTAGCTTCGGTTGACTGTGCATCGTGTGCCTTGGGCCTGAGTGTTCTACGCTGCCTGATTTATGGAGGCCGTAGCGGTGGGCTGTAAGCCTCGGCGCCGGTTTCGATAATCGTCGCCTCGAACTGCGACATCGCAGCGAGACGCCCTCATAGATTTGGCCCATCGGCTTGACTGTGGGAGTCATTCGTTCGAGCGACGATCAGAACAACAAATACCGTGGACGAGTTGCCAGCGATGATCTTCGAGATGCCAAATTGGTATCTCAAACGAGGTATTGAACCGATGTCCAAGTGGCCAATACGTGGACAAAAATAACTGCACGCTACGGGTACGCGAGGGTAAGAGATGGGAAAGAACCGGAAAACCCTTAAAATCTCTTGGTGGCTGCAACTTTAGAAAAGGCAATTACTTACGTTTTTGCCGAGAGTCCGTTTCGCAACGCAGAGGTCGTGGGTTCGAGCCCATCTGCTCCACCATAAAGCAAGATGCCTCAGGTATTTAGTGTGAAACATCTGTCTAATGATTTTTCCGAAATGACCAATACGTGGCCAATTTTTTCGACATTCGAGACATCTTTATTGCTCTTTATTATCCAGCAATAGACCTCCGCGTGAGTGCGGAGGTCGGCCTACTAAAAACTCTGAAGACGTACGCACTAGAGATATTTGCCGACAATGCGTGAAGTTGAGCCAGAAGTAGCTTCCAAGATTCAGGCGCGAGCGCGAGAACGCGGCGTTTCGGTAGATGTGTATTTGCGGGAGTTAATCGACCAGAAAGAAACTGATTCCGAAAGAAGCAAATGGCTTAGTTCGCAAGAGCGAGTTCGCAAGTTGCGAGAGTGGGCCTCGGGTCACCGTACTAACACGCCCCTTCTTTCTGACGATTCAATTAGCCGAGAGAGCATCTACGGCGGGCGCGGCTAGCGTTCTTCTTTTGGGAAAGAAATATTGGAGACACTGTGGACTTCATTCAGAGCGCTGGACCACCAAGCCTCTCCTTTATATATAGGCGGTGACAACTCAAACCGATCTGCGTCGAACTGCACAGCGGAAATCCTCACCAAATGAATCGGGTACTGAACTCGCAAACTCGAATGGATTTATTTTGAAACAAATGAGCCGATCGGTCGATCGTATGCTCAGAACACAGAATTAATTCGAAGTATTGCAGTCAAATGTGCTTAATAGAGCGGCGAGCGCTTCAAAGATGTGTTCGGCAAAGCGCTAACAGGAAACAATATTTTCAGCTTGAGGAACGCACGTACGCTGGAGGATCCGACGCGCATGATCGAGGAATGACATTCCTGCCGCACTCAATCTCACTCCGCGAGGGAGCCGGTCTGCTTTGCAAACTGTTCGCAGACCATTGACTGCAGCCGGCAATGTCACGTCAGGAACGGCTTTGGCGGCCGCGTGCGAAAGCGACTCTTCTTGATTTTAAGCGCGCGAATCTTTGATTCAAGCGTCGAACGCGGGATCCCCAGCCGTGCAGCCGCCCCGGACTGCCCGAACACGCGCCCGCCGCTCTCACGCAAGGCATCTTCAATAATCGCCTTCTCGTGCGCGGCGAGCGAGCTGGACAACCCGGCCCGGCTCTTAATCCCCGGCCCCGCGGACAGCCAACTTTCGTCGACCGCGAATTCGTCGGCGTCCGAGACGATCACGGACCGCTCGATGATGTTTTGCAGCTCGCGCACGTTTCCGGGCCACGGATAGGACTGCAGACGGTCGAGTGTCCGCTTGCTTACCCGTCGGAATGTCTTC
>DATNNY010000518.1:0-3970 GCA_035601635.1 Pyrinomonadaceae bacterium | reverse complement strand
CGCGGACTAAATAACGAGTTCTGCTTACTGCACACTGCTTACTGCCTACTGATTTTATGCATCGTATCACACTGATTCCTGGCGACGGCATCGGCCCTGAAGTCGCTTCCGCGGTGGTCCGTATCATCGAAGCTTCGGGTGTTCAGATCGAATGGGAAAGGCACGTCGCCGGCCAGGAGGCGCTCGATAAATTCGGCTCAACCTTGCCGGAAGAACTGCTCGAGTCAATCAAGCGCAATAAGGTCGGGCTTAAAGGTCCGATCACGACGCCAGTCGGCAAAGGCTTCACTTCCGTGAACGTCGGCCTGCGTAAAGCCCTCGATCTTTACGCCAACCTGCGGCCCATTCGGGCATTGCCGAATATTCCCTGCCGTAATCCGAATCTCGATCTGGTCGTCGTGCGCGAGAACACTGAGAGTTTGTATTCAGGTCTCGAGCACGAAATCATTCCCGGCGTGGTTGAGAGCCTGAAGATTATTACCGAGAAGGCTTCAACCCACATCGCTCACTTCGCATTCGATTACGCGGTGCGCGAAAACCGCAAGAAGATCACCTGTGTGCACAAAGCGAATATCATGAAGCTCTCCGACGGACTGTTTCTGAAGTGCTTTCACAAAGTCGGAGATACTCATCCCGAGATTGAAGCTCAGGACATGATCGTCGACAACGCCTCGATGCAGTTGGTGATGCGGCCGGAACAGTTCGACATGCTGCTGTGCGAGAATCTCTATGGTGATATTGTTTCGGATCTCTGCGCTGGGTTGATTGGCGGCTTGGGCCTGGTGCCGGGCGCAAACATCGGTGACAGCGGCGCCGTCTTCGAAGCCGTGCATGGCTCAGCCCCAGACATCGCGGGCAAAGGCATCGCTAATCCGACCGCGCTCCTGCAATCCGCGATCTTGATGCTGCGTCACATCGACGAACGCGCCGCCGCCGATAAGATCGAAGGCGCCATGCTGAAAGTTTTCGCAGAAGGCAAAGTCCGCACCCGCGACATCGGCGGTACTTCGACGACGGATGAATTTGCGGACGCGATTATTCTTTTAATGAATTGAGATTCCGAAGGAGAGTGTCTCTACCGACCCTTGGAGTGAAGATAGAATACCAGCAAAGACAACGACATCAATACCACAAATATTGCCATTGAAATGTAGCTACCTGAGATGCCAACTATCTTTGCCAACCCAACAACGCCTCCGAAATCCGCAGTCAATACCGCGGCGGCATAAGGGTCCTTCTTTCGAGGCGATCGACCCTTCGCTTTCTCAACTTTGGACTGAAGGTTTGATAGTGTACCGGAGACACCTTTCTTAGACGTCCGCTGGTATGTCTTTTTCTCCGCCATGCATAGCTCCGCGCCATTCTCTTAGCTTGGCCAAAAAAACACACTCGAGTGCGATAAACGTGAGGCCTAAGCCCAGGAACTTAAGGTTAGATTTACTAGTAGGTCCCAAACCGGTTACTAATTCAGCGAAAACCAAACTGGCTAATCCAATGATCTGGCTGGCCCAAAATACGTTCCAAAGTGACTTGACCCCTGAAGTTTCAATATCCTTATGAGTATCCTCCGTTGACAATTGCAATATCTCCCGGATCTCGGCCGTCTGAAGCTCAATAGCGCGAATTCTCTTGAGCAGATCCTTAGTTTCAAAGCTAGAATCCTCGGCTCCATTGCCTTCGATCAACTCAAAAATCGGCCTTCTCAGATCGTAGGGTCGTCCGATTGGTTGTGCTGACATAGATTCTCCTCTCTTTTCCCTAACTTAAAATGGACACCTCATAGTTTGCTGACAAAGCATTATAAATTTCTCCGACCTTACACACCGAGCGAGCCACGTGTTCCCATCTTCCCTTGACATAATCAGTCTGGAAAATTGCTCCGTGGGCGAAGTCGTTGCGAATTTCCTTTACTTCATCGAGCTTAGCTTTCCAGCCAAGACCCAGCACTTTCTCAACATTATTTCGTGACATAGTACCCTCTGCAATGAGCTTGTCCGTAACAACAAGAAAGTCATGGAGAGTGTAATCCTTCACGGGACTCTTGTCACTCGCAACCCCGCAAAGAGATGCCGCTTTCTTCACAATACTGAACCACTCGTCTCCAAGCTTGCTCTTGTAAAGATCAAGCAAAAACTGACGAAGAAGACTTTCGATTCTCAGAATGACAACTAGCTTCTCGCCAAGAAGGAAAGCGTCCTCTTGTAGTCGTGCTTTTAGGAGTCCCTCAAAAACGGTTCCAAATGGGGTCCCTAAGAGAGCATTGAACTCATTAAAGATGCTGGCCACCGATTCTTTTTCTTGACTTGAGAGCTTATTTATGGAACTCGCGGATTCCGCTCCCAGCACCAACTCGATATGGAAGAGAGCGAGGGAAGATTCACCTTCTGAATCTATTACATCTGACTGAGGTGCGTCATTGTTGGCGATAATCAGAGTCATCGGACGCAGTTGAAATTGTTGGAGTAAAGGAGCCAAGAGTGTGGTTGTGATCTTATCGATCTTGGAGAACTCAGAAACCACGGCCTTGATTAGATAATTTGCAAAGCCGATCCCTGAATAAATCGATACGTCTTCCAATAGAGCCTTTGCGTCTTCTATGATTTTCTGAACATACTCAGCTTCGTGTTTCTCTCCCAAATTCCTTGGTGTTCGGGACAGCGCAATGTACACCTTAATGTAAGAATCTTCCCGTGCAGGGAGTTTGTGGGCTAAACCAAGCGAAATAATTCTGTCGAGGGTTTCCTCGTTAACCGCCTCGTGAGTTGCGATTGATTGGCGTACTTCTGTAACCTCTCGCGCATGTTGCGCCACTTCGAGGTTGGGTATGCTTTGGTTCTTCGCCCATAGATAAAGAATTGATGATGCTTGGAATTCTCTCGCATCCTCAATGAAATGTCTATTAGATTCAAGAACCTTAATGAACCTATTTCTTCTGCGTGAAGTCGCCCATATCCTGACGAGGACGTCGTAATATCCAAACAGCTCATAAATGCAGAACGAGCTGATTAGTGCCCTGGCCAAGAGATGTCCGACGGTGCCAACGACGTCGCCAGTTGGATTCTCCAAGCGCAGCAGAAAATAATAACAGGTTTCTTCATAGAACTGATGAACAGCCGGAGCCCACAGTAAACGTGAGTCGTGAATGTTGGAGGCTTGAAACGGATTTTGGTTCATGGAGGAGGAGTTGAGGCTGGCAACTAAAATAGAGTGTATCGGAAGACTCCTTCGACCGTAAGATAATCGAGCCCTCGATCTGCGCCGAGAGGTTTTTAACAATCCCAATGCAACATGTCAAGCCTTTTCGTTATTTCAAGTCATATCTAGACGTTATTGACTGTCGTCCGTTCATGCCCTATTTGGTTTCTAATGATCTAAACCAACGTTGCCCCGGCATAGGTCGGTGCTAGAATGTGCCGGAGGTTCTAATGAGTTCACTTCTGAAATCAAACCCGGCGACGGCGAACGACGATCTGGTCGAACGGGGACAGAGCACCTATCGCGAAAGGCTGGTGTCTATCCTTGAGCCTTCCCATGTCGGCGAGTTTGTAGCTGTCGAACCTGATTCAGGCCAATACTTCCTGGGAGACACGGCGAGTGCTGCACTTGTCGCAGCCCACGCCGCTATGCCAACCAACCTTTTCTACCTCACTCGCGTTGGTAGTGAGACCGCGCACAGCGTTAAGCGCATTTTCTAAGGCGAATGCTTGGAATGTGTCAGCGATCCAATAATTACGCGCTCACTCCTTGCCAGCGACTCAATACTTCATCAATGTGGTCGGCAACGGCACTTCTGGCGTCCGATCTCTCCCAACCTCTGCCGAGAAGTTCATCGTAGTTGGTTTCGCGATGACGAATGTGGGCGATTACGGCGAGTAGTATGGCGTTCTCGTCCAGGCTCTTGGCGGCGGCCGAACGGCCAACGCGACCGCTGTATTTTCGGCAGGCATGCTCGGCGATGATCTGATCTCTG
>DATNNY010000517.1:0-3982 GCA_035601635.1 Pyrinomonadaceae bacterium | reverse complement strand
ATTTCAGACTTCGAAGCAGGTGGTCGGTTATCCGATGACGCGACTGCCTTCTTCGGCGGAGCGATCTCCAATATGGAGTGAGATCCTTCGCACCGGCCAGCACGCGACGCTGGACGACCTCGACCAGCCCATTGCTCAAATGTGCATTGGATCAGGGTCCGACGCGAAGTGGTATCCAGTGACAACCGAAACCAGCCCTGATGGTGCCATGCTGCTCCATCAGGCGTATCTGCGGGCATTAGGTGTCCGATCAATTCTCTTCATGCCAATGTTGATCGCCGGACGTGTCGCGGGACTGATTGCTATCCGGTTCAGTCAAAAGCGCACTTTCTTGCGAAAGGAGATCGAATTGACGCGAGCTCTCGCTCATCAGGCCATGCTTGCTTTGCAGTTGACTCGTCTTTCCGCGCAAAACCGCGAGTCGGATTTGATGGCCGAGCGCAATCGCGTGGCTCGTGACATTCATGACACGCTCGCACAAGGTTTCACAGGCGTAATCGCGCAATTGGAAGCCGCCAGGGGAGCCATAACGCAGAAGAAAAGAGTGAGAGTTTCCGACCACATCGAACGCGCTGGTGAGCTGGCGCGTGAAGGGTTGCGCGAAGCCAGACGTTCCGTGCAGGCCCTCCGCCCTCTGGCGCTGGAAGAGAAGCCTCTCGCCACAGCTTTGCGCGATTTGATTGAACGCATGACCACCGGCATGACGATGAAGGCAAAACTAATCTTGCAGGGCGAGCCCAGGAAACTTCCCGCCGAATGGGAAACCAACCTCCTTCGCATCGGTCAGGAAGTGCTGACCAATGCGATTCGCCATGCGGAGGCAAGTAAGTTTGATGCACTCCTCGATTTTGGCTCCCGTGAACTTCGCTTTAAGTTTTGCGACAACGGGCGCGGATTCGATTCAGGAAAAGAAAATGGGGGGTATGGAATTCACGGCATGAGGGAGAGAGTCCACGGAATGGGTGGTGAATTCTTAATTCAAACCGCAGAAGGCAAAGGCACAACGATTTCGATTGTGCTTCCTTCGAAGTCCGTTTCCCAGCCAGAGGGACTATGAGTAACGAATCAAAATCTCCAAGGTCTCGTTTGACTAGACCTCGACCAGTTACGGCCATTAAGAAAGCGCCTGCCAAAAAAATCGAAGTTCTTATCGCTGACGACCACAGCACATTTCTCGCTGGCTTGACGTCGATCATCGATATGGAAGACGACATGATCGTCGTTGCTCAGGCAACGGACGGCCGCCAAGCGGTTGATCTTTGGCGCAAACATCGCCCGACCGTGACACTGCTGGACCTCCGAATGCCTGTGCTTGATGGCGTCGGCGCGATAAATGCAATTCGACAAGAGGATGGCTCTGCTCAAATTGTCGTTTTGACTACTTACGACAGCGACAACGACATTTACCGCGCCATCAAAGCGGGCACGAAAGGCTATTTGCTAAAGGATGCCAGGCGCGAAGAGTTGCTGGACTGCATTCGGCAAGTAAGCACCGGTGCAACCTGCCTCCCACAAACTCTCATGCAAAAGCTCATCACCGGTATACGAAGTGAACCGCTAACTGAACGGGAGATCGACGTTCTTCAACTACTCGCCGGCGGCAAGAGCAACAAGGAAATCGCCACCAAGCTCTTTATCAGCGAATTTACTGTCAAGGGACATCTGCATAACATTTTCACCAAGCTAAACGTTTTGAGCCGCACGGAGGCCATTGCAGCGGCCTCCCGGCGAGGATTGACTCAGCTTTAACATCTTACACCCTGCCAGTGCCGAACTCTGCCTTTCCACTGCGCTTCCGTCCGCGAAATTAAGTACCCCTCCAAATGGACTGTTTTCGTTCAGTCCTTTCGGCACGATAAAAATCGGACTGTTTGCTCGATAGTATCCGAAAAGGTGTGATGCAAAGATTTTGATATTATGAATAGGACATACAAGGCTGTTGAGGTCACACGCCCAGGCGTTTTTACTCTCACTCAACGACGATTGACAGAGCCTGCAGCCGGGCAAGTGCGCATCCGTGTTGAAGCCTGCGGCATTTGCCATTCGGATTCGGGAACGGTCGATGGCGTCCTACCGAACATCGCTTTCCCACGTGTCCCTGGTCATGAAGTCGTGGGAAAAATCGACGCAGTCGGTCAAGGGGTTTCCGGATGGAAAATCGGCCAAAGGGTAGGTGTCGGCTTCTTAGGCGGGCATTGCGGACAATGCCAATCATGCCGTCGCGGTGACTTTGTTAACTGCACAAATCAACCCGTCACCGGCGCGCATTTCGACGGCGGCTACGCTGAAGTGATGATGGCCTTCCCCAATGGGCTTGTTGCTATCCCGGATAGACTGAGTTCGGTTGACGCGGCACCGCTTCTTTGTGCGGGGCTCACCACTTTTAACGCGTTGCGCAGATCCTCTGCGAAGCCCGGCGAACTGGCAGCGATATTGGGCATCGGGGGTTTGGGTCATCTTGGGGTCCAGTTCGCAGCGCACATGGGCTTCAAAGTGGTGGCAGTCGCACGCGGCGCTGAAAAAGAGCAGTTGGCAAAGAAATTAGGCGCTCAACATTACATTGACAGTAACGCGGGAGACCCCGCCGCCGCGCTGAAAGCCCTGGGGGGCGCGCAATTAATTCTGGCCACGGCATCCGACAGCAAATCTATGTCGACGCTAATGGGAGGACTCGCACCACGCGGACGTATGATTGTATTGGGGGCCGCCCCAGAACCAATTCAGGTCTCGCCTTTTCAACTTCTCTTTAGTTGCGTGGGTGTGGAAGGCGCTTTGACTGGCTCGCCAATAGACAACGAAGACACGCTCGGTTTCAGTCTCCTAAAAGGAATAAAACCAATGATCGAAACCGTTCCGTTGGAGAAGGCAGAGGAAGGTTATCAGAAGATGATGAGCAACAAAGCGCGTTTTCGGATGGTCATAACCATGGAATCGTCCTCCTAAACCCCCAGAGGAGAAATCAGCAATGAAAACAAACGCAGATACAGTGTCGTCCGCCCCTTCAAAGAATCAAGGTGTCCAGCCTGTTTCAACGAACCCGAATGTACAATCGAAGGTGAGTTCGTCCAAAAGCCTTTTCGATCGGCAAAAGGCTCTTTTCGCTACGGGTGTGACGCGCAGTTACGCTTGGCGGGTTGAGCAGCTAGATCGCATGGGCCGCCTCCTCCAGGAAAATGAGGCAGTACTCCAAAAAGCGGTTGCTCAAGATTTCAAGACAGCAAGCCAAGAGTACATTTTCGAAACGTTCGCGTGCTTGGGTGAGGTCATGTATCAGAAGAGCCAGCTCAAGGAGTGGATGAAGCCTATTGAGGTTCCGGTGCCCCGCGCGCTGGCGGCCACAGGGCATCGCGGCATTATATACCGAGACCCTTATGGTGTGGCATTGATCATTGGTCCTTTCAACGGTCCGCTCCTCTTATTACTCCGTCCGGCGCTCGCGGCGCTAGCGGCGGGGAACTGCTGTGTGCTCAAGCTTAGTTCGGCAATCAAGGCGACCAGCGGGCTGCTGGCCAACTTGGTCCCCAAGTATTTTGAGCCCGAGGCTGTAACCGCCGTGGGGGGGCATCGCGAAGAAACGACCGAGTTGCTTAAACTTCCCTTCGATTTCATTTTTTTTACCGGAAGCACCAGTACGGGAAAAGTCGTAGCACGCGCGGCCGCTGAGAACCTGACGCCGGTGCTCCTTGAACTTGGAGGCCAAAATCCGGCCATCGTCGATGAAACCGCGAATTTACCAGACGCGGCCAAGAAAATTGTTTGGGGCAAGATGGCTTGGGGTGGACAATGGTGCACGTCGCCTGGTTATGCCTATGTGCACCAATCGGTCGCTGAACGCTTCGCGGCGGAAGCTAAGTCAGCGTTAATTGCGCTCTATGGCAAAGATCCGAGGAACAATCCCGATTATTCGCGCGTCATCAACGCACGCGAAGTCTCGCGCCTCGCAGCTTTGTTAGACCCCGCGAAGGTGATTGCCGGAGGTAAA
>DATNNY010000516.1:0-8781 GCA_035601635.1 Pyrinomonadaceae bacterium | reverse complement strand
TGAAAATCTCGACGATCTACCCGCCCTGGCAAAGTACTGCGAAGCGCGCGGCTTTCTCCTGCACACCGAAGCCGTCCACAACGTCGTGCGCACAACCTGGAAAACAGAAGACGTGGAAATGAGAGCAGAGGAACTCGATCGCGTGGCAGCGTTTGTAACGGACCTGAGGAGGCAGCACAAATGCGTACGCTTCTATCAAGACTACTTCAAGTTCTATCGCAACGATGGATTTACCAAAAAATTTCCCTGCCGCTCGGCGTCGCATCTCGTCAACATGCGGCCGGATGGCTCGATCCAGTTCCCGTGCGCGTTCGTCTCGCTTCATCGCGGCGCGCCTGAGATGAGCCTGCGCGAAATCTATGAGTCGCCCGAAGTAAGAAAGATTATTCAGCAATCACCGCAAATGTGGGACTTCTGCAAGGGCTGCAAGATTGGCTGCCCCTACGAAGTTTCGGCTTATCGGAACAGCCCCTTCACGGCGATTCGTGGAGGGCTCGACTTTCTTCAGTTGAGCTAACGAAGGACAATTATTTGGTCGCCGAGATCAAGAGCATATCGCCGGCAGAAGTTAAGCGCGTTACGCCCGCACCGGCACCGCGCGAGATTGCCGTGCGCGTACAGGATTTGGCCAAAACCTACCGCGACGGCACAGAGGCCAACCGCGGTATTAGTCTTGAAGTGAGGCGCGGCGAAGTGGTGGCGATCGTCGGCCCGAACGGGGCGGGCAAGACGACCTTCCTGCGGCAACTCACAACGGAACTTCGTCCCACCACCGGCTCAGTCAGCGTGTTTGGAGTTGACGCGTTGACAGCACCGCAGCAGGCAAAGCGCGCAATGGGCATCACTCCACAGGAGGCCGGTGTCTTTGAAAGACTGACGGTGCGCGAGCACTTCGAATTGTTCGCACGTCTCAAACATCTGTCGAAACGCGAAGCTGGCGCAGCGGCGCGGGAAGTGATTGCGGAACTCGAACTGAGTAGCGAGACAAACAAGAGTGTCGGCTCGCTTTCAGGGGGTCAGCGTCGGCGCATACTAATTGGTTTGGCGCTGCTGGGCCGGCCGCCGTTGCTGCTTCTGGACGAACCTACGACCGGACTTGATCCGGCATCGCGCCGCGCCGTTTGGGGCGTGATTCGTCGAGCGGTCAACACGGGGACGACTGTCATTCTGTCGACCCATTACATGGAAGAGGCGGAGCGTTTGAGCGATCGGATAGCCGTCATTGCCGCCGGCCGCTTGATCGCGTTTGGCACGCTGGATGAACTCCTGACCCGGATGGACAAAAGCTACCGCCTTAGTTATCGCGACGCGATCAATCCGACCGATCCGCTCAGCGACTTGAAGATTCGTTACTTTGCGAGCTTTGCTCAAGCGCAGCAACACATCTCGCGAGAGCTGCTATCCGAATACTCGATCGCGCGGGCGTCGCTCGAGGATGTTTACTTCAACCTGACGGGCGAGCCTTTCGATAAAGATGAAACGGAGACGATTGGATGACCAGAGCGACAGACATCCTCTGCGTTTTTCGCATTCAGTTCGCCGGCACGCGCCGTGAAGTCGGCCCGTTTCTATTGGCCGCGTTTTTGTTTCCGGCTGCCATGTACCTGTTCGCCAACGCTGTCGCCGGCGGTGAAGTCGCGCCGCCGCAAAGTCGTCTGCGTTTTCTCGCCGGCTCGATCGTGTTTTCGCTTTCACTGACTTCGATTAGTTGGCTGGGCTATCTGCTTTTGGAAAATCGTTTCACCGGACGGCTCAAGCTTTTTGCGACGCTGCCACTGGCGCCGTCCTCTTATGTTTTCGGCGTGTTGCTCTTCGCCGTGGCTCAGGCTGCGATCAGCACGACTACGCTCTTATTGCTTGGACGAGCCCTCGGAGTTCCGACAGGTCCCAATTTTCTCCTGCTGACCATCGTAATTCTGTTGACGATCCTGTGTCTGTGCGGACTGGGTGTGATAGTCGCGGCGCGCGCGCGCAGCTTTAGCCAGGGATCGCTCCTAACCGACACGCTCGGAGCGGGACTAATCTTTCTCGCGCCTGTCTACTACGAGCCGGCGATGATGCCGCGCGCACTACGGGTGTTTGCGGAACTGCTGCCGACCACGTTTGCCGCGCGGGCGGTGCAGACGACGCTCGCCGGTGGACACGCGATTGGAAATGATCTGCTGGCGCTCGGCTTAACGGCAGTCGTCACGCTCGCGCTTGGTTTCAGATTAATGGAGTGGCGAGAGGACTAAACGATGTAGCGCAAGTTGGTAACTTGCGAGGGCAAGCAGAATGCTCGCGAACCGCAGGCCAGGATGCCTGCGCTCCAGTGAGATGAAGATTTTCTAATATGAAGATTCTGGTGCTCACGTTGTCATTCGGATCCGGCCATGTGCGCGCAGCACAGGCGGTGGCGGATGAGTTGAGCCGTCAAGTGCCCGCGGATAAGGTGCAGGTTGTCGATGCGCTGGAGGAATGCCGTTGGTTGTTTCGAGCGGGCTATGAATGGCCCTACTGGCTGATGCTGCGATACGCGCCGGGGCTGTGGGATCGCTTCTCGACTGCGCGCGTCAATCAGAAGCATGAAGGCACCGCGCCCGCATGGGCCTTTCGAGCGGGTTGTCCGAAAGTGTTTTCAACTATCAGGAGTTTCAATCCGGATCTGATTGTGGCAGCCGAAGTAGCGGCCTGCGAAATGGCTGCGATCGCGAGACGTCTGGGGCTAACACAAGCGCCGCTCCTGAGCGTGATCACGGACTACGAATCTGAACCGATTTGGGTGCAGCCTGAGGTTGACGGCTTCACTGTTGCTGACGAGTTTGTGCGTGCCGAGATGATCTCCTGGGGCGCGCCTGCGGATCGCATCTCGATTTGCGGAATCCCGCTCGATCCGGCGTTCGATGTTCTGCACAATCCAAAGGCAACGCGGCTCCATTATGGAATTAGCGACAACTTTCCGATGGTGCTGTTGATGGGCGGAGGCATGGGGCCGACGCGAATGGATCAAGTAGTCGAACGACTGGGCGAAAGCAACGAACCAATGCATATCGTGGCTGTGGCTGGAAAGGACAAACACGCGCTGCGCCGGCTTGAACGCTTGCAAGTGAATGCACCGGTGTCGCTGCGAGTTGTGGGCTGGACCGATGAAGTAGCAGCTTTGATGCAGGCAGCCCGCATCCTGGTGACGAAACCCGGCGGATTGACTATAGCGGAAGCGGCGTTGTGTTCTTTGCCGGTAGTTTTTTTCGATCCGATCCCGGGCGCGGAGTTTGTGAACGCCAGGCGCATGGTCGAAGCCGGCGCCGCGGTGGTAACGCATGGCCCGAGCGAAACGGCACAGGCGATCATTTCTTTATTGAAAGACGACAAGGCGACAGATGCGATGGCTTTGCGATCGCAAACCATGGCCCGCCCGAATGCTCGCCGCGAGATTGCGTCCCTGGCTCTTGCTCTTTTAGAGCCGTTTGCAGCAGCGACGCGCAGGAGAACCGCCTGAAAAATTCTTAATAGAGAACCAACGATGCGATTGGGACTTCCTATTCTGGCGACGGGCTCTGTGGCGATGGCCGCGGCGGGCCTCTATTATGCAACGTTCGCGGTGCGTTCGCAGTGGCTGGGCCGGACCTGCTGGCGCGGCCGCAGGGACACGAACGCCGTGGCTTTGACATTCGATGACGGCCCATCACCGGATACCGAACGAGTACTCGATGTCCTGGGAGCGCATGAAGTCCGCGCGACATTCTTTATGGTTGGACGCGAGGTGGAGAGCTTTCCCGGCATTGCGCAGCGAGTGCTGGCCGAAGGACATGAGGTGGGTAATCACTCGTATTCGCACCCTTCATATCTCTTTCAAAGCGCTTCGGAAACGCACGCTCAGATAAAACGTACCCAAAGCGTAATCGCCGATACGATCGGAGTTAGACCGCAGATGGCCAGGCCGCCGTACGGTGTTCGCACCCCGGCATACTTCCGCGCCACTCGCGCTCTCGATCTTCAGACCGTGCAATGGGACGTGGCCGGATTTGATTGGAAAAGAATCGGCCCGAGGCAAATCGCCAACAACGTCCTGCGCCAGGCCCGTCCCGGTTCGATCATCCTGCTTCACGACGGCGATAGTGCTGAAAAGAACACGCGTAAGAATACGGTCGAGGCATTGCCATTAATAATTAAAGGACTGAGGGATCGCAATCTTCAGATCGCCCCTCTTTCTCAGTTGCTGTCAGAGAAGACTGACAAACTGACCAAAGGAAAAGCCCATTCATGACTGAACCGCAAACACCGATTCTGTTCCTGGATTTCGACGGCACCATTTCGCGGCGCGACGCGGTGGACGCCATTCTCGAAACATATGCCGATCCGAAATGGCTTGCCTTTGAAGCAGAATGGCGGGAAGGCAGAATCGGGTCGCGCGACTGTTTACGGGCACAGATGTCACTGGTGCGGGCCTCGCGAAAGCAGATCGACTCATTACTTGATGAAATAGGAATTGATGAAGATCTTGTCGCCTTACTTGAAATGTGTGCCCTGCAGGAAATTCCCGTGCACATTATCAGTGATGGTTTCGACTATTGCATTCGTCGCATTCTGTCCGGAGCGAACAAGAGAATCGCCGCATACCTCCGGGGCGGGCGCGTTTGCGCCGCGCATCTGGAAAGTCGCGGCCATCTGTGGCGCACTGAGTTTCCTTTCTTCCATCAAACCTGCGGGCATGGCTGCGCGACCTGCAAACCAGCGGTGATGCGGCTGCTCAACAAGACTAATGCGCCGGCCATTTTTGTGGGCGACGGCTTCTCGGATCGTTATGCGGTCGAGAGCGCCGACCTCGTCTTCGCCAAAGATGGGCTGGCCGCATATTGCACCGAACAGTTAATCGAACACACGCCATACCAAACTCTCGGAGACGTGGCCGCCCACATTGATCGTTGGTTGGCCGGAAGAGTGTTCTTAAGAGAAGAAACGCTCGATAGAGTCAGCGCCTGAGGAGACTTTCAGCACCATCATGAGCACAGCTATCAACGAACTTGAGTTAGGGACACCCGCGTTGGACGAGCAGGAACTGCTTAAACTCGAGCGTAAGTATTGCTCGTGGGGAGACACGGTCCACTATCTCGATCCGCCCAAATTTTTCGAGCGGGCCGAAGGTCACTACCTCTACGATCGCGAGGGCACTCCGTATCTGGATCTGCAGATGTGGTATTCGGCCGCGAGTTTCGGCTATGGCAATCAGCGTTTGAATCAAGCGCTGAAAGATCAGATCGATAAGCTGCCGCAACTCGCCTGTCAATACCTGCACTCGGAAAAAGTCGAGTTGGCGGCCGCGATAGGCCGGCTGAACGAGTCTAAGTTCGGCCTGGAAGGACGCGTGCATTTCAATGTGGGAGGCGCGCAGGCGATCGAGGATTCACTCAAAATCGTGCGCAACTCGACGGGGAAAAACCTGGTCTTCGCATTCATGGGTGGGTATCACGGACGCACTCTGGGCGCTTCGGCGATCACTTCGAGTTATCGTTACCGCCGCCGCTTTGGGCATTTCGCCGATCGCGCCCACTTCGTACCTTTCCCATATTGTTTCCGCTGTCCGTACGGGAAGAAGCCGGAGGACTGCGGCCTCTATTGCGTCGATCAGTTTGCGAAGAATTTCGACACTGAATACAACTCGTTCTGGGATCCGAAAGCGGGCGAATCAGAGTTCGCGGCTTTCTATGCTGAGCCGATTCAGGCCACGGGTGGCTATGTGATTCCGCCGCGCGAATACTTTCCCGCGCTCAAGAAGGTCCTCGACGAACGCAACATCCTGCTGGTCGACGACGAAATTCAGATGGGCTTTTATCGGGCCGGAAAGTTTTGGGCCATGGAGAACTTTGACGTCGAACCCGACATCATCGTCTTCGGAAAAGCACTGACGAATGGTTTGAATCCGCTCTCAGGGCTGTGGGCGCGGGAAGAGTTGATCTCGCCGGAAGTATTTCCTCCGGGGTCGACCCACTCGACCTTCTCATCAAATCCGCTGGGCACGGCTGTCGGTCTGGAAGCCGTGCGGATGATGGAAGAAGGAAACTACGAGGAGATTACCCAACGCAAGGGCGCTTATTTTCTTGCGCAGATCAGAGAATTGCAACGGCGCTATCCGAAAGTGATCGGAAACACGGACGGCATGGGCATGGCGCTGCGCATTGAGCTTTGCCGGGAAGATGGGTTTGAACCGGATCGTCACTTGACCGATAAGATTTTTGCCGAAGGCATGAAAGGCGATCTCGACGCTCGCGGGCGCCGCACCGGTCTGGTCCTGGACATCGGGGGCTACTATAAGAACGTCTTCACCCTCGCCCCGTGCTTCGATATGACGGAAGAAGAAATTGATATTGCGGTGGAACTGTTTGAGCAGTTAGTTCGCCGCTGCGCGCCAGACAGAATTTAAGGAAATTGATTCATTGAATCAGGGGCCGGGGCAGTAGCCCGACCGTAAGGGAGGGCTCATTGATTCGTAACGTTCCAAGCCTGAGCCCTCCCTTACGGTCGGGCTACTGCCCCGATGATTGATCAATTGAGCGAATCTCCGAGATAACACACTAGATGCTGACAAAGATGATCGAGCTGATCGAACGGACGGTGCTTCATATGGAGCCGCAGCGCTCCGTGCGTTTCTTAAATCTATCGCCGCCATGGGCCGTCGAAGCGATGCAGCGCGCGCGGTTTCGGCGGACACTGCGGCTGGCCGCGGAGCGTTCGACGTTTTATCGCGAGCAGTTTCGCCGGCGTGGCATTGACGTGCGCCACATCGAACATCCATCTCAGCTGGGAGACTTCTACACCACCGGAGAGGATCTGCGTGAGCATGGCGCCGAAGCTTTTCTCACCGGCCATGCGGATACGGCGTTTGAAACCACGGGCACGACTTCGCCAATTCCCAAGCGCGTCTTCTTCTCACAGCGTGAGCTCAGCGAGATGGGCCGGACGTCCGCGATTGGTCTCTATCATTTGGGTGTGCGCGCCGAAGATCGTGTGTTGAGTGCCTACGATTGTTCGTTCTGGGTTTCGCCGGCGGTCTTGCGCATGGGGCTGCAATATCTGAACTGCTTTCACGTCGAAGCCGGCAAGATTGCACCGGAGGATTTTTACGCACGGGCGCGCGAATACAAGCCAAATGTGATCTTCGGCGAGCCGTCATGGCTTGTGCGTCTGGCTGAGTTGGCGCACGACCGTGGCACATGGCCCGTCAAGCTTCTCTTCGGCGGCGGCGAGAACATCACTGAAGACGCGCGTCAGATTGTTGAGAACGTTTGGGGCGCGCCGCTTTATCTCAGCTATGGCCAGACAGAATCGTTCGGCACGCTGGGCGCGGAGTGCGAGCGCCAGGATGGCTATCATCGAAACGATCTCTTCTTCTTCTTCGAAACTCCCGACACGGATGCGGAAGGATACGGCGAACTCGTCTACACGACGCTCGTGCGGGATGTGATGCCTTTGATCCGCTATCGATCAACCGACTTGACTCGACTGGTTGACGATCCGTGCGCCTGCGGGTTGTTTGCCAAGCGCATCGCGAAGGTACGATCGCGGACTGATGAAATGGTTGTGTGCGGCATGGGTAATGTAGGCCCCTGGGTCTTCGATGAACTCCTGCGCAACGTGAACGGCCACGGTGCGGACTGGCAGGCGGTGATCAAACATGACGGCAGGCGAGACATCATCGAGTTGAATCTCGAGGTGGCGCACCTGGCCCGCCAACCAGAGCTGGAGCGTGCCGTGCTCGACAACCTGCGGACGGGCTTTGCGGACTTCTGGAAGAACCACGAAATGAAGCTCTATGAGTTTCACGTCATTCCCTGCGCCCCGGGAAGTCTACGAAATGGGAGGAAGTTGAAGCGGGTTTTGGATCAGCGGGAGATGAACGTGCCCCGCGTCTCTTGAACTATAAGTCAGTACTCTGAGTTCATCTTTAAGCGGAAGACAACACAAATGCCTCTTGTGTTTATTCGGTCACCGGAATTTGCCTACTGGACTAAGTATCTTCTGCTTCCGTTTGTGGTTGCCGCGGTGGTTGTGTTTGCGCTATCGGGCAGGAAACGGCTAACAAGTCCCGGGGCCTATCTGATCCGGTTCTTTGCGGCTTTGCTAATCGCGATCGCTATGGGTGCTCTTTTAGGTTCTCCCTGGCTGGGGACTATTATGGTTTCAACCGCTACTGGTTTACTGTTCCGGTATTGGTAACAGCAAATCGCGAATTACTTATATGAACGCACTACTCATCTATCCTGAATTTCCCGACACCTTCTGGAGCTTTCGTCACGCCCTGAAGTTTATCGGCAAGAGATCTGCTTTCCCGCCGCTCGGGTTGCTCACGATCTCTTCGATGCTGCCCAAAGCGTGGAACCGCCGGCTGGTGGATATGAACGTCCGTCCGCTTCGGACCGCTGATCTGGAGTGGGCTGATGTCGTCTTTGCCAGCGCGATGTATGTTCAGAAAGAGTCGCTCAAAGAAGTCATCCGGCTATGTAAGGCTGAAGGGAAGACAGTTGTCATGGGTGGCCCCTACGCTTCGATGGGCCTCAACGATGCGATCGAAGCCGATCACGTTTTCGTCGGCGAAGTCGAGACGACGTTTCCGGGTTTTCTGGAAGATTTTGAGCGTGGCGAAGCGAAAGCCGTGTATCAGGCTCCGGAGCGGCCGGCACTTGCTTTGACACCGATTCCGGATTTCGCACTGGCCGAACTCAACCAGTACAGCGACATGTCGGTGCAGTACTCGCGCGGCTGTCCCTTCAATTGTGAGTTCTGCGACATCATAGAGATTTACGG
>DATNNY010000515.1:0-2530 GCA_035601635.1 Pyrinomonadaceae bacterium | reverse complement strand
TGCTTTCCACGGGAAACAAATCAGAGCTGGCGCTCGGCTATTGCACGCTTTACGGAGACACGAACGGCGGCCTGGCAGTGATTGGCGATGTTTTGAAAACCGAAGTCTACGAACTGGCGCGGCTTTATAATCGCGAGCGCGAACTTATTCCGCTGTCAATTATCAACAAGCGACCTTCGGCTGAGCTGGCGCCCGAACAGTTTGACGATCAGTCTCTCCCCCCCTACGACGAACTGGATCCGATCCTTAAACTGTATTTCGAGCAGAAAGCTTCGCCGGAAGAAATCATTGCGGCGGGCCACGACACCGAACTCGTCTATGACATCCTCAATCGCGTCGAGTCTCCGGCAAATGAATTCAAACGCCGCCAATTGCCTCCGACGCTGATCATCTCACGCAACGCGATCGGTATTGGCAGGCGGCGACCGATCACTCATCGCTACCGCCGACAACCTGCCAGCATCGGACGCGGCGCGCCGGAATAAACTGCGTGCGGAGTGAGTCTCAGGATACGGGGCTTGCTCCGGTGCGCACTCCTGAAGCAAAATTGTTGGCGTTTAGAAAAACCTATTTCCTGAAATTCTGATCAAAGGTGAAACGATGAAAATAAGATCGTTCGTAGCGCGTGCTGGGCTTGCTTTGACCGCGGCAATGTTCGGCTGTCTGGTGAGCGCCAGCGCAACTTCTCTGACAGCGGGCCAGCGTCCCGGTCAACCCAACCTCTCGCCGGAGGAGCAGAGTATGGTCAAGGCGATCATGGCTGCTCCCGATCCCGCGGCCAGGCTCAAAGCCGTCGAGGTTCTGATTAAGAAACATCCCCAGACGCCTGTACGAGAGCGCTTGGCCCGCGAGGTGGCCAATCAAATCGCCAGCGTCAAAGACGCCGCGCAGAAACTGACTCTGGCTCAGCAGTACCAGGCGATTTTCACCGGGCCATCCGAGCAGCAAATGATTGTGCCCATATTGATCGATGCATTGGGCGAAGCTAAGCGATTTGATGAGGCTTTTTCGAGCGGCTCAGAATTTCTGACGCACAACCCGGATTCGTTATTTGTCCTGGTGCAACTGTTATCGATCGGAACTGATCAGGCAAAACAGAAGAACCCAAAATTTGTTATACAGAGCCTGCGCTACGGAACTCACGCGATCGAACTGACTGAAGCGGATAAGAAACCCGCCGAAATGGACGACGCGGGTTGGACCAGGTACAAGAATACCGGCTTGCCGCAGCTTTACCAGTCGATGGGACTTCTGAGTCTCGTCCAGGGTGACCGCCCCGGGGCTAAAACTCGGCTGACAAGAGCGATTGAACTCGCGCCCACCGATGCGTTCAATCATCTGCTGCTCGCCGAAATCCTCAACGAGGAATATCAGGACGCTGCCCGGCACTATCAAAGCACGCCCAATGGCCCAGCCAAAGACGTAGAGCTGAAGAGCGTGCTCGCGTCCCTCGATTTGGTGATTGATGCTTATGCGCACATGATCGCTCTGGCGGAAGGCAACGAACGCATGGGATCCGTGCGACAACAATACCTTCAGGATTTCGAGGCCTACTACAAATACCGCCACCACAATTCAATCGAGGGTATGCAGCAACTGATTGATAAGTACAAAACGCCGGGTAAGTAGCGACAGGAGCGCACGCATCCCGAGTGCGGTTCGCAGGCATCTCTACCTGCGTCTTGACCAGATCTTTACGGATGAAACTTGAACTCATCGAAGGTCCCACTCTGATCCGGCCATTTCGTGAAGAGGACGCCGGCGCATTATATGAAGCGGTGCGCGAGTCTATTTCAGAAGTCTCTCCCTGGCTTCCCTGGTGTCACCAGAACTATTCGATCGAAGAAAGCAGAGAGTTCATTGGCTCGAGAGAATTAGCTTCGCAGGGCGGTGAATGGTACAGCTTTGGAATTTTCGAAGCAGACAGCGGCAGGTTTCTCGGGGGCGTTGGGATTAACTTCATCAACCGCGTGCATCAGGTGGCGAATCTCGGTTACTGGGTGCGGACCAGCGCCGCGGGGCGCGGGGTAGCAACCAGGGCCACGCGTCTGGCCGCGAGATTTGCGTTCGAACAACTAGGTCTGAATCGCATTGAGATCGTCGCCGCAGTTGGCAATATCCCCAGCCAGCGCGTGGCCGAGAAAGCCTGTGCGCGCCGCGAAGGCGTCTTACGTAATCGGCTGCTGATTAATGGCGAGTCGCTCGACGCGGTGCTGTTTTCGCTGGTTCCGGAAGATGTTTTGAGTGACACAGACTTCAGTCTGTGATCGTTTTGATCAAAGGCATACAAATCACAGACTGAAGTCTGTGCCACTTATGCTACCCTCATCGTGATGTCAGAGCGACTGCACCATCGCGATCTGGTTCGCGAATTCCTCAGTTACATTCAGGTCGAGAAGGGCCTCTCGACTAACACGCTGCAAAGCTACGCCCGTGATATTAGCAGGCTGCAAGCCTGGTCCTTAAAAAATCACAAGCAGATCGAAAAGCTCGAGCGCACCGATCTGCGCGAATGGATCGCGAGCATGTC
>DATNNY010000514.1:0-5355 GCA_035601635.1 Pyrinomonadaceae bacterium | reverse complement strand
CTGCTGGAGCTCGCTGTCCAGCGACGCCTGAAACGCAGGATACAGGGAGACCAAGACATCATGAGCTGCCGCATCGGCCGCAGCTATCTCAGATGCGGTCCTTGGAACGTTCGGAAGGCTCACAAGATACGGACTGAACTTCGCCTCGATATTATTGACGGCGTCGTAGATCGCGGCGTGCAAAATTGCGAAATTGCGAGTTGAGTGAATCGTAACTGGCTGAGCACCGGGCGTGCGAACCATTGCCAAGAGAGTTCTATTCCACTCGATGACAGCGTTGACGGGCTGAGCCGAATTCTGTCCTTCGTCCGTCGCTGCATTCGCAAGCGGAGCGATCTGCAAGAAAGCGCGAATTAACGCAAGCGTGGCGAAAATTCTGAACATTTGTTTGTACTTTGGGTTGTTGTTTGTAAGAACGCCGGTAATCCGGCCTGCATATCTCCGCCAGGCGAGGCGGTTTGGCGCTGAAAGCGAGGTCGTTAATTGCGATGATTCTGTGGCTTCTTTGGCGTCGTTGTCGTTGGAATAATGGATATCAAATTGCATAGGAATGTGATTTTATTTTGGTTTATTTAGGTGCCTGGCAGATTGCCTCACACGTGCCTTTACCGATCCGGCGGATTTTTATTCCAAAAATCTTTGAGAGTGAGACGTGAGGTTCTGGCGTTACCCAACCGGATCACCAGTAAGATTTCTGCGCCATTGTTTGGCGCCAGAGCGAAATAGGCGCTGCTCCATTGGGTAGCTGCGATGGGACTTCGAGTTGTGTTATTGGCAATACTTTCGCTTCGTTCACCTCGTCATTGCGCTTTCGCAGCCAGATCACTACGTCGGCTCCTTCACGCGCCACTGCTTCCGCAATAGCGCGTCCGACGGAATGTTTCCCGTCGATCACAACCACCTTCTTTCCTTTAAGGTCAAGCGTCATAAGTTAGGCCTCCGCTTCTGGAATTAATCCATCGTCCCGATGGAAAAAACTCTTGATTAGGTCGTATCGTCTGCCAGTGCTCTTGACCTTGATTAAGAACCGCGTGACGCCATCAACCGTTCGGTGAACAACGAGATCGCATCCGTGCGGCTGGAGCTTCTCTCGTGCGATGCGCGCGACCTCTGCATCGAGTGCTTCTTGCGTTATGGGTCCGCCCGAACGCAATTGGTCTAACTCCTTTAACGCGATGGCGGCCGCCCCGCGGATCTTCCGAACGCGATCGTTGTACCTTGCATCAAACTCATTCCTCGCTTCGGAGTTCATGCAAGTTTTCGTAAGAGTGAAAAGTCACAACGGGCTTGAACTCGCGAAGCACCGATCAGTTGTCCGCCAGGCGCGACGACTCGCGCGAAGCTGACCGTCTGTTCGTCCCCTTCCCCGACGTCGAGGTCGAGCACCGTGAGCTGGCCTGCCTTAATGGCAACGCCAATTCCGACGTCTCCCTGTCTGTTAGATCGGGCTATCACCAAATAAGATCCAGCGGGCAATGCCACTAACTCCGGGCTTTCGTCACTCCCCGAAATGTGATTTTCCACGTTTTTAAAGAGCCCTCCGTCAATCGTGTAGATTGCGTAAGAGCTGTGCGAGTAATAGGCGAGACCTCCATCATTGAATTCATCGGACGCCGAATAGACCTTTAGATATCCTTGTGGTAATTCAGTTCGATAATCCAAATTCACTGGTCTTACTCGGCCGGGAGACAACGGATCCTTACCTTCGGCTTGCGCGACCGTCGAACCGCCAAAGTACAAGCTCAGTGGAAGAATTAGGAACGCGGTTTTCAAAAGAGTTGAACGAAGTGTTGATTTCATATAGTTGGTGTAACTGATGTTTACTTGACCATGATTTTTCCTGTCAGATTGCGCGTGGGATGGGCAGCGATTTTCTCTCGCAAAAAAGATTGAATCGGGTGCCGTAATTCTGCCGACGCCTCGCAGATGCAACACACACCGATGGGCTAAACGCAATTGGTCTGATTCCTTTAATGCGAGGGCAGCCGCTTTGCGGATTTTCCGGACGCGGCCATTACTATCATCTGCACCAATCTCATTCTTCTTTTCGGAGGTCATAGATCGCAGTTCGTCAGTTGTGTGCTAAGCGCCTCTGCGTCTTGTTCTCCCAGAGATTCAAGTCAAGGATCGTCTGCTGACCTTCCTTGATAACAACGAGGATGCGGACGTAGCCATCTCTCTTTGATCGACCTACGACCGCGTAAGTTCCAACAGGCAACGCCACGACCTCGGGAATTTCATCGTCCGCGAAACGTTGGCTTTTGACATCTTCAAAGAGTTTTCCATCGATCGTGTAGATGGCGAAGGAGGTGCGTGGAAAGTACCACGCGTCGCCATCGTTGATTCCATCGGTAGCCAAATAGACCTTGAGATATCCTCGTGGTAACTCAGTTCGATAATCCAAATTCCCTGGTCGGACAGGGCCGGGAGATAGCACATTCCCATCTCTCGCTTGCCCGTAGGTTGAACTGCCAAAGTAGAAGGTCAGCAATACGATCAATGACGTGACTTTCAAAGAGAGCGAACAGAGTGTTGATTTCATAGAGTTGGATTGTGGTAGATGGTTCATTTGACGATGATCTCTCCTCTCATCGGAGGGTGGATTGAACAGAAGTAGGAGTAAGTTCCTGCTGTCGCGAAGATGTTGGAGAAGCTCTGAGCCGTTTTCAACAGAGGCGACTTATTGAACTGATCGTCATCGCTCATGATGACATGCGGCACATTGTCGTGGTTGGTCCAGGTCACCGTTGCGCCGATCGGTACCACGGTTGTTTTTGGAGAAAAGCTGAAGCTATCGATGACAACCTCAGTCCTGCTCGCTTTGACGGGAATTGACGCTTTAGTTTCGGCTTCCTTACCGCGCATATTAGTAAGAGACGCCAGCGCAACCAACAAGAAGAATGCGAGAGTGCCAGTATTTAAGTGTCTCAGAAATGGAGTGAGGACAGTCATGCATCCGGTCGCGGGCTTGCGATAGTGAAAAGGAAGAGTTGACATAATGTTATTCTTTCTACGTTTTGGTTTCACTCATGGGCGATTGGTAAATTGCTTTTACTTATCCATACCGTTTTGTGGCACTGATATTCCCGTGCGGTTAGTTGATGTTGCGCCGGAAGGCCGCGACTCCAGACAGAGCGTTGAAGTTTGGCGACGGAAGAAGCGTGAACCCACCCGTGACCAATGAAGGAAGCCGAACGCTGTTATCCGAATAGAGAGCGAAGCGCTCTCAACGAACTAAATCGTGTCATCTGACAAAGCCGCGCCTTGCTCAGGCACTTGGCGTGATGTCAAAAAGGCGGATGTAATTCAGGCATCTTGCCTGAATCACTGAAGGAACATGCGAGGCGCCTATACTACAAGGCTGGCGCAGGCAGGGGTAGTCTGCCCGTCGTCAATGGTGCGACGTTTGTAATTCGAACTGCTGCTTGAACGTCTGCAGATCGTTAACGTTCACGTCCGAAACCGCCCAGTAGTTAAAGTCCGAGTCAGCCCAGTGCAGAAGCTGATATCCCTCCCGTGTTATCGTTTTCGGAGCTTTTGGTTCGTCCGACGTCGCTGGCCAAACAAAAAGGTTGATAAAGTGTTTGCGCCTTTGGTACACCAACGCCGCCACTGGCCTGTTATCCAAATAATCCAGGCGGCCGCCAATCAGAGGAAATCCCTCACTAGAAAGATCGACCACCGGAGGGGCAAAATCGAGCTTGGTGTCAAGCCATGGTTTCACGGTATGCTGATCGGAAGAAGCGACGTCTGTGAGGTGGTTTGCCATCAGCGAACGCACATGACCGGCGATAAGTTGCGTTGCCAGAAGTTGATCGGCCCCAGGGCGTCGCAATTGTGGCGCCAAGTTCGAAAAGATGATCGCAGCGAAAATGATGGCGGCTGCGAGACTGAGACCGGAGAGACTGAGCCAATTCCATGGCGTTCCGAAAAGAACGGCTCGCGGCTTTGGCTGCTTTCTTGGGAATAGCGGCTGAGCATCCCGCGCAACATTTCGCATGGGCCGTTCGGCGATCTCTTTTCGCAACGAGGACTGAATTCGCTCACGTAATTCTGCGGGCGCCTTGTAATAAGGAGTTGCGTTGCCAACAGCACGAATTAGAGAGCTCTGCGTTTTGTAGGCTTGATCACAGTTACGGCACTCTCGCAAGTGCTGTTCGATATCCTGGCTGGTAATCGGATCCAGTTCGCCATCCAAATAACCATCCATCAGTTTTGTGGCTTCTTCGCAATTCATCTATTACTCCTTACCGATCCGAGCCGCTAAATATTCCTTGAGCTTGCCGCGGGCGCGGGCGAGCCGCGACATGACCGTACCCGGCGGAATTTGCGTGATGTCGGCTATTTCCTTGTAGGATAAACCTTCCTGGTGTCGCAACGCCAGGATCTCACGGAATTCCGCCGGCAATTCATCCATTGCTTCCCTAATTAGCTCCGCGTCTTCAGTATGCTCAAGAATCGTCGCGGGACTCACAGACTCGTAGCTAGATGCATGTATTTCTTCATCAAAAGTTGTGGTCAGATCAACCGTTTTGTTCTTTTTTAGTAAGGTGTAGGAGGTATTTCGGACAATCGTCAGCAACCAGGCCCGGCCATTCGAACCGTGGAACCCGCCGAAAGACTTAAACGCGCGCAGATATGCCTCTTGGACGACATCCTGCGCATCCTGTTCGTTGCGCAGCAGCCACTTGGCAAGGTTGTGGGCCGCATCCATGTGAGGCAACATCGTTTCTTCAAAAGACGCCAATTCGTGTTCCTGGACGGCATCTTGTTCTTGGTGCTTCTTGAGTATGGCAAACTTCACAATCTTGGCACTCGACTCGAGATCTTCAGTGTCAAAAGCATAGTCGACTTTCAGTGGTCCGGCCATATTTTCTTGGTCAGTCCGCTCGGCTAGAAAGTGCATTTAGAACCAGAGCGTTTGCATCGTGCCACCGCCGCAGCATCGACCAGTCTCCACGGATCTTAAATCGCGGAAAGTTCGTTGCCATTGAGACCGCACCGCGCGTGGATGCCTCCACATCACGCCTTTATGCAACACATACCGATGGTTTCTATAATACCCCTGCCCTTTCGCCATGGTGTCATTTGAGGCTTCAGCCGTCGCTCTGGGGTACAAAGCTCCTGCGTTGGTTATGCACGGTTGCATTCATTTAATACAACCGGCGCACCCCCAATTTTATTCCCAGTTTTTTTGAAAAACGGACTAGTGGATCGACTTCTCCTCGTCGTTATCCGGCACTGCCTTGGTAAACAGGTTGATTGTACGGATCACCGACCGCCGCGAAATCCACCGCCACGAAAGAAGCCGCCGCGAAAGCCACCGTATCCGTAACCATAAGGATAATAGCCGTA
>DATNNY010000513.1:0-3955 GCA_035601635.1 Pyrinomonadaceae bacterium | reverse complement strand
GATCACCGCCAACCCCTGCGCCAGAATCATGTCAAGCGCGTGGTCGAGATAACTGAGGTAGTCTGCTTTCAGTCGACTTGGATCGTCTGGATTGAAGAGCGGTGCGGGCTCAAGAGTGAGGCGAACATGATCAAAGCCGATATTTCGAATGAGCGCAATGTCCTCGGCCGTGGTGTGTGAATCGAGATGAGCTTTGGAATAATCGTTCGACTGTGCGAACCAGTGACTCAGATTGATGCCGTGCCGCAGCCGGGCAACTCTGGAAGCCGGAACCTCCGAGTGCCGAGATGAGTACTCAATCGCGATGACTTTAGGAGCAGGTATTCTGGCCCCCGCCAAGGATGACACCGGGGCCA
Source organism: Pyrinomonadaceae bacterium (assembly GCA_035601635.1). GTDB lineage: Bacteria > Acidobacteriota > Blastocatellia > Pyrinomonadales > Pyrinomonadaceae > UBA11740. Next base: position 3,599 of record DATNNY010000513.1, on the reverse strand, counting down.
AAATAGAGCTAGCTGCGCCAATGATCAGTAAATAGATCGATCGTTTCACCATGCCGATCTTTTAGCAGCCACATCAAAAGAAAGCAAAGTCAAGACTTTTGCTTTGCCCGAGCTGGGACTTCTCATTGTCCGACAAATGACGTGGAGCGGCCGGAAGGGCCGTCATGAAATACCCACGTCCGCAAGGATGCGGTCGGAAGGAGGGCTCGAAAGGGCGACACCTCGCGCTGCAACGTCGCCAATTGTCTAAGCCTATGATTGCGAATCTGGAGAGTGGACTCTCTCCGGAAATTGGCGGTTGATAATCGCTGCGATTTGGCATATTGTCTGGCTAGCAAGTACCAACAAGCTGCTTCTCTCTCATTGAAGTATGACTCACCAACTTTCTCTCGGCGAACGCGCGTGGTGTCCTGAGTGCAAGGAGTATGTTCGATTACTTAAAGTGCATAATGCAGCCAAGCTTTTGCAAGTGAACTCAAGGACTATCTACCGATATATCCAGGAAGGACGGGTTTTCGCTGTCAAGGCTGCCGGTAAGACTTACCGCGTGTGTGATAGTTGTCTATTAAAGCCCGCCGTTTGACCGGCCCCCGAAGAATGTTGTGACAAAGCGCGACATTTGTGCTTGAGAGACCTTCCGCAAAACGATAGGATTATCTCGCAAAATCACCCTTATCTCTCACGGAGGTCTCGCATGAAAATTTCTTCAAGACTTTTGCAAAAGATTCTCGCCGCTGCTTTTTTGATCATGGCAGCTTTTGTAGTAGGCTTTCTTTTGCCATATAGAGTTAGCGCCCAAGATGATTGCCCCACCGGAACGATAGGTGACTGTACGGAACTAGAGATAATAAGCTCAAAGTGTAGCGGGATGTGCACAATCTTCGGCGATCCGATGGGTTGGTATTCTGTATCATGTACACGGACTGTCTATCAGTGTAACGCGCCACAAGTTAGACGCTATTCCACGGGTGAATGCGGCGGATCGTGCTTTTATAGAACTGAGTAAATTCCCTCGATTACCTAAGGAGGTCAAGGAGTCTGCCTGCAGCCGAATCTAAAATTGAAGGTGCATAATGTTGGGAGGTTCGACATGAATAAGAAAGTCTTGTTAGTCATAACGCTGATGGTGCTCGCTATGGTCGTAGGTGGGGTCGCCCGATCAAAGTTAAGAGCCCACCGGTACGCGCAACCGGCATTCACGCTAATTAGTCGGGTGACACACTTCAACCCAACCAATGCTGGCCAACAGTTGCACGGCGAGGAGACCCGTTACGTTTTTTCAGACGGAAGTTATCGTGTGGTCTTTGGCGGCGAACCTGATGCGAAAGGCGTTGCGCCTCAGCGAGAATATTTCTTTAAATATGGCGCCGGGTTCTTTGAAGTTGACTTCAAGAAAAAGCAACTTGTGAGAGATATAAGAATGTCTCCGAACGCCCGCGGTCAGGCTCCGACGACGGCGGAGGCTCTCCGTTCAGATCCCCAGTTCATCCGCACAGAAACGCTTCTCGGTATGACCGCGTATGTGATGAGGATAACGGACGAGCAAACGGGCTTGCCGACCACAGATTTGTTCTATGCAGTTGAAACCGGCAACACACCGCTCAAGACTATTGACTACGGCAGAAATGGAATTGTTGTCACAATCGCAGAGCCCACTCGTATCGTTTTCGGCGAACCAAACTCATCGCAGCGTGACGGTCCCGACTATCCGATCATCGACGAGAAGAAAAAGCAGTAGTTGTCGACAATCTATTCATGACCCAAGGAGCCGACGTGAAGATTTCGCGTCGGCTCTTTTTTACCCATGCGGCTGATCATATTAGTCTCCCCTGGGGACTTGAAGTAATAGTTCTTTGCCCAAAGTATAATCCGTTTGGAAAGTGAGTTAACAAATGAAGACAAAATTGCTGGTCCTCATTCTGGCTCTGCTTACGCTGATGGCCGGGACTGCTCAATCTCAAACTATGCCGGGAAGAGTGAGCGGCAGGCAAAGGATCGCAATTCCCGTGGGCACCGGGTGGCGGTTTCGCGAGGCGGGCAAGGACAAGTGGTATCCCGCGAGTGTCCCGGGTTGCGTCCACACCGATCTGCTCGACAACAAACTGATCGATGACCCCTTCTATCGCGACAACGAACAGAAGCTGCAGTGGATCGGCAAGACCGATTGGGAATACCAAACCAGCTTCAACCTTACGACTGAGATCTTCGCGCGCAAGAACCTGGAGTTGGTTTTTGCGGGACTGGATACGTACGCCGATATTTTTCTCAATAACGAACCGCTGCTTAGCACCGACAATATGTTTCGCACCTGGAGGGTGGACGCAAAGCGTCTCGCCAAAGCCGGCGCGAACACTCTGCGGATTCGATTTCGTTCGCCGATCAACGAAGTCTTGCCGCTCATGGCAAAGATGAATTATGAACTCCCGGCCAGCAATGATCAGGGTGAGAAAACAAGTCCGCACACTCGCAAGGCGCCTTATCAATACGGCTGGGACTGGGGACCGCGATTTGTTACCAGCGGGATTTGGCGCCCGGTGTCTCTGGAAGCCTGGGACGACGCGCGCATCGCTGACCTGCACATTCTTCCCCGAGATATTCACGGTGATCTCGCAAAGCTTACCGCGGAGATTGAGGTTGTCGCCGGCGCTGATAACGATGCGGTTGTGGTGCTTGATAATTTAAGTGATAAGAACGTGGTCGCACAGCGACGCGTTAAGCTGACACCGGGTACCAATCGCGTCGCATTCGATGTCGCAATTTCGCATCCGAAACTCTGGTGGCCCAATGGATTGGGCGCTCATCCTCTCTATACTTTCCAGGCCCGGCTGATGGTCGCCGGCAAATTAGTCGATCAAGCAAGCCAGCGCACAGGCCTGCGCGCGTTGGAACTCAGACAGCAGCGCGACGACTCTGGCAAGAGCTTCAACTTCGTCATTAACGGCGTGCCCGTCTTTGCCAAAGGGGCCAACTGGATACCAGCCGACAGCTTTCCGACCAGGATTACCAAAGACAAATATCGCGAACTGCTCGAGTCTGCGCGCGACACCCACATGAACATGTTACGGGTCTGGGGCGGAGGCATTTACGAAAGTGACGACTTCTATGATCTCTGCGACGAAATGGGAATCTTCGTCTGGCAGGATTTCATGTTCGGCTGCAGCATGTACCCGGGTGATCGAAAGTTTCTCGACAACGTTCGTCATGAAGCCATCGATAACGTCAAGCGTTTGCGGAATCATCCGAGCATAGTTATTTGGGTCGGCAACAACGAAATCGAGACAGCTTGGAAGCATTGGGGTTGGAAAGAAAAGCTTCCGGCCAGGCTTTGGGACGACTACCTGAAGATTTTTCATGGTGTGTTGCCGGAAGTTTGTAGTTCGCTCGATCCGTCACGGCCTTATTGGCCGAGCTCACCCAGCTCAAATCTTGAAGCTGATCCCGAATCGCAGAAGATGGGCGACCTTCACTACTGGCAGGTCTGGCACGCCGCGGCGCCGTTCAGCGAATATGAAAAACAGTTTCCCCGCTTCATGAGCGAATATGGTTTCCAATCTTTTCCGCAGATCGAAACTGTCCGCACTTACACGGTGGACGGTGAT
>DATNNY010000512.1:0-8561 GCA_035601635.1 Pyrinomonadaceae bacterium | reverse complement strand
ATATAAATTGAGTCTGATCGCCGAAGCCTTCAATCTGTTCAATCGCTCGAACATCGCCACGGTGAATACGGGACGCTACAGCATCTCGAGTTCATCGGCGACGACTCTAACCAACCCCGCGTTGTCGACACCGTTTGGTTTTGCGCGGACGTTCCTGGGTGAACGGCAGGTTCAACTGGCAGCTCGTTTCCGATTCTAGTGGGCTAACCCAGGACTCAAAACTAAAAAGGCGCCGTTCTAAATCGAACGGCGCCTTCTTCTTTGAATCGCTCGCGAAGCGTTGTGATCGACCAGCGACCCTGCAACACCATCGCTACGCGCTGGCCTGCAACGGTGGCTGTCTACCTTTTCAGACCACGAACATACTTAGCCAGCGAATCAATCTCTGCTTCGGAAAGCTTCTTACCGAAAGGCGGCATCTTGCCTTTACCGTTTGCGATGGAATTATAGATTCGCTCGTCGCTGACACGCTGCTGCCATTCGGCATCCGTCAGATCGCGCGCATGCGAGAGCTTTCCCTTGAAGGACTTCGAGCGTCCGTCTTTGCCATGGCATTCAGCGCATTTCTTTTCATATAGCCGACCTGCATCGATATTCTCGGGAATCGCGTTGCTCTCACTCGCGGTCGCAGATGAAACCATGCTGGTTGAGCGCATCCCGAAACCCAGAGAGATTAAGACGGCCCCGGCGAGCGCGAGACATTGAAGATTCTTACTCATGATGCAATTGCTCCCCTATTCTGCAATGAAGTTCCTAAAGATCATTGAAGTCTTCATCTGATGAACTTGTTGATTGGCAAAGTTGCCATAGTTTCGGAGAAAGGCCATCGGAAAGCCCACGCGTGCCGTCGAGCATCACCACGTCCTGTGGATCAAAAAGCGGGAGAGCCCCGCGGACCGCCCGCAGGCTGGGGGCGCTCCGGGATGCGTCGCTGCCATTAGTTCGTACGGCCAAACCCATGCTTCTGTTTGCAAAGCCGGCAGTAGGTCGGAGGTTCGGTATTGTCTACCTGATGCTTAACCGGTTTCACCGTTTGCAGAAATGCAAACACCGATTTCAAATCGTCTTCGGTCATCTTTCCATAGAAGTACCAGGGCATCGACGCGTGCAGTGGCCGCGCGCCCACTTTCCCGATGCGCATCGCCTGCACGAACGATGCGTCGTTGTAGTAGCCAATACCTGAGGCGGCCGGAGTAATGTTCGCTGAGACCACATCGCGCTGCGGCTCATGCATCAGAAAGCCGCCGGCGAAATCCATACCCGGCATTGGCTGGCCTTTCTCCTGTGGCGTGTGGCAATCTTCGCACGCGCCCATCCGCACTAGATAATTGCCGCGAGTGACTGGAGTGGATTGATCGGGAGGCGGCACCGCGGCGTCGACCGGTTGCGGCATGTTCTGCATCAAGAAGTTGAGCGGGAAAGGCATCTTCGTCGTCGCCAACTGGTTACGCACCGCCGGAGCCGTTCGCAAGTAGACAATCACGGATGCAAGATCTTCGTCCGACAGCTGGCGATAATGCGAATATGGCATGATCGGAAACAGGGCGCGGCCGTCGTGCCCGATGCCTTCACGAATTGCGCGCGCCAGCGTGTCATCGCTCCAATTGCCGGCGCCCGTCTCTTTGTCGGGCGTAATGTTCGGAGCGATCAACCAGGGCAGATCCTGGTCTGACCAGACGTGTCCCGACCCTTCTTTGCCGGCCACGGGAGGCGCGCCAGGCTTTGACCAATCCTGATCAGTGTGACAACCAAAGCAACCCAGGACGCCGTCAACCAGGTACCTGCCACGCGCCAAACGTTGCGGCGTCACTGCAAACTTACGATCGGTGAGCGCGCGCTTCTTCGCGCCGAGTAAGGGACGCCACCCGATCGTGAAGGTGATAGCTACAATTACCATGGTTATGATTACGAGAATTGTAATAGCTCCAAATTTCTTCCAACTGCGATGCGGCATTGTTTGCAATTCTCCTGTAGGGCGCGAAGGTGGTTGTGTGTACTTATGAGACGAAGGGCTTTTTAAGTCAGGTGGTGGAGAAAGTCAAACACGGCGCAGTACAGAACCGGCGGTAGCGACCGGGTCCTGGCGGTCAAACCTATCAGCGGCTTTCGATCGGCCCAGTTCTTTCCGATTAATTCGAACTCAATGCGCGGGTCCCACCAGTTGAGTCTTTGATCCGGTCGCTACCGCTCCCGGTTCTGTACCGAGTGCTGGTGGGTTCAGCGATTTCGCGGCATGGCGACTATGCGAAATCCATATTCCTCAAGCGTCCCGGCATCAGGGACGGTATGATTGCGCGCTGCCGAGCGCAGAAATTCATCGGTCGAGTTTGAAAGTGGACCGGGATCGAAGAACGATCCCCCGCGCAGAACGCGCTCTTTTCCGTTACCGGGACCTTGCGGGTCGGCGCCCGGACAGTTGTGATAATAATTTGCGCCGTACCAATCCTGAACGAACTCAGTGACATTCCCGTGCATGTCGTAGAGACCCCAGGCATTCGGATGAAGATGCCCGACAGGATGGACTTTTTGATCCGAGTTACCCCGGTACCAGGCCAACCATTGGAGATCATCTGCGTACTCAGTCGTGGTGCCCGCGCGGCAGGAGTATTCCCATTCGGCTTCGGTCGGCAAGCGGTAGGTATAAGCATCGTCGGTTTGATTCAAACGCGCGATGAACTCCTGCGTGTCGTTCCAGGTAACGAACTGCACCGGAAAATTATTGCCTTTGAAGTTCGCATGCTCGCGGCCCATTACGGTTTTCCATTCACCCTGCGTCACTTCGTAACGTCCGAGGAGGAAATCCCGGTTAATGCTTATGCGGTGAGCTGGTTTTTCGTCGGGCTTTCCGTTTTCCGAGCCCATCATGAAACTGCCGGCAGAGAGCGACACGAACTCCATGCCGATTCGGTTCTTTACTACTTTTGCTTTGTCACGCGGCGCCGTGATCCAGAGCAGTACGCCGGCGGCCACAGCAAACACCACTACGAACACGAGGAGCGCGCCCACAGCAATCAAGAGCTTGAAACGAATTCGCGCGAAGCGCTCAAGTATCTCCATCGACGGCCCTCCCTGGTATTAGTATCTACCTTTGAGTGACGGTGTTTAGAGTACCGACTTCAGTCGGGCTTTTTATTAAGCAGGATAAGACCCAACTGAAGTTGGTACTCTATACGCCGTCAAACGATGGTTTTTGCGATACCCCCGGCTGGAATGGGAAACCCAGAGCCCCAAACGTTACCGACGCTGGCCCAGAAAATTCAAAATCGCCTGCGCAGCCCGATCGGAAGCCCCGGGATCGCCGATCTCTTTGGCGACTTCTTTCAATTCCGCGCGCATCGCCGCGTTGCGATCTGGATTAAGCAAGTCAAACAACGCGCGCGCGAGTGACTCGCCCTTAAGTTCATCCTGAATGAGTTCGGTCGCCAGCCGGCGCCCGGCGATCAAATTTACCAGTCCGTAGTGCTCAGCCGTAATCAAGCTACCCAAAGTGTGCCAGTTAAGCGCAGACTCTTTGTAGACCACGACCAGCGGCGTGGCCAGCAATGCGGCCTCAAGCGTGGCGGTGCCGCTGGCAACCGCCGCGGCGTCCGCAGCCGCCAGCGCTTCACGCGTTTCGTGATGAATGACGCGCACTGAATCTCTGAACGACGATTCATAATTGCCGGCAGCTAATATCTGCTGAGCTTCCTTCGGATCGCGATTCGCCGCTACCATTACGGCAAACTGAATCTTCCGGTTTTCTTTTGATATCCGCGAAGCCGCGTCAAGCATCGGCGGCAGGATACGCACCAGTTCTTTGTGACGACTGCCCGGCAGCAAGGCGACCAAAGGCCGCGACGGATCGAAATCATTCCGACGACAGAACTCGGCGCGATCGTAACGCGCGCGCACCTGGCCCGTCAGCGGATGGCCGACATACTCGACCTGCTTCATGCCGCGGGCAGCGTACCATTCCTTCTCAAATGGAAGAATCGAAAGCAGCAGATCGACATCGCGCTCGATGCTGTGAACACGATAGGAACGCCAGGCCCACAACTGCGGACTGATGTAGTAAATGACGCGCACGCCGTGGCGATGCAGCCAGCGCGCGAGCCGCAAATTAAAATCGGGCCAATCGACGAGAATTACTGCATCGGGCTTCCTGGCGATGACTGCGCGTTTGAGCAAACCAAACGCGCGCCAGAATTTTGGTAAGGCCTGGCCGATTTCCCAAAGGCCGAGGATCGCCAATTCGTCCGCCTTGACGATTGAATCAACGCCGGCGGCGCGCATTTGTGCGCCGGTCGAGCCAAAGAAATCGATTGGCATTCCCGGCGCCGCCGCCGCGCGCATCGCACGCACGAGCGCCGCGGCGTGCGCGTCGCCGGAAGCTTCGCCGGCCACGATCATCAGGGACAACTGGTTGGTTGGGTTAAGACTCATCCGACGATACCAAAAAAGAGTCCGCGGGGCGGACGAATGAAAATAGCCCAGCGATTCATCGCTGGGACAAACGAATGGAATGATTTCTCCAGTCCGTGGAGCGGACGGCTGAAAACTATCACCACACGATTCATAGCGAAGAGTTTTCTGTCGCCCGTTTCACGGGCTTTGGATCTGCCTTAGCCGTTTGTTCCCAGCACTGAAGTGCTGGGCTATTATCGAACGTCCGCTGCACGGACTCTTCGGCTTCTCACGAGAATTCTATTGTTATCCTCGCGTCCATCCGTCCATTGAAACGCTTGCTTGTGACGTGTCGCGCGCGCATGTTAGCATCGCCGCATTCCGTTAGTGAAAACGGCGCGCCTGCTGCGGAGTTTATTCTTCGCTGAAGGCGCGATTGATTATAGTCCTGGCGCGGAGGTCGGCAGCTTTCAAGCGTGCGCGGCAATGCTTCGACAATCAGGTTGCGAGTGACGCGCATTTTGCCTTTGATGGCATGCGTCGCACTTGCTTGCTTTTGCGCGGCATCCACTTACGCTCAACAAACCAACCCCGTCGATCGCAAGGTCGAAAATCCGATCACAGACACGCCCAACGTTAATCCTTTGCAGCAGGATCAGCCGGTGCGGCCCATCTCGCCCGGGAAGCCGCCCTTAATCCAGCCCGGCGACGAATTATCGGTCACTTGCGTTAAGGAAACCGTCACCGGGCCCAAAGGGGCCCATGTCTCTGTTTGCGAAGGCAACGTCGACGCGCGTATCGGTACCTACCGGTTGCAGGCCGATAAGGTGACTGTTTATGACGCGACCAACAAGGTAATTGCCGAAGGCAACGTGGTCTTTGATCAAGGCGAACAGCAACGCATCACGGGCAGCCGGGCCGAATGGAACTATAAGACCAAGACCGGCTTCTTTATTAACTCGACCGGCTATACCAATCAGACGCAAGACGGCACGCGAATGTATTTCACCGCCGATCGAGTTGAGAAAGTCAGCCTCAACACGATCGTGGTCATCAACGGCGAAATCACGGCCTGCGATGAGGAAGTTCCCAAGTGGAGTTTTCACGCGCGGAGAGCGACCATCAAAACCGGCGATCGCGTGAAGCTGTCGTCGCCCACCTTTCGTGTCAAGAAAGTGCCGATTATCTACCTGCCGTTCGCTTCGCTCTCGCTCAAGCACAACGATCGCCAATCGGGATTTCTGACCCCGACCTTCAGCGCCTCAGGAGCGAAAGGCTTTCGGATTTCCGACGCTTACTATCAGACGCTGGGACGCTCGGCGGATTTTACTCTGCGCGGTGATCTGTTCTCGGCGAGAGGCGTTGGCATCGGCGGCGATCTGCGTACGCGCGCCAACTCGCGATCGTTCTTCAACATGGGTTTTTATACTGTGTTCGATCGCATCTTCGGACCGAGAGAGGATGCAAAACATCCGAACCAGGGAGGATCCAGCTTTTATATCGACGCGGTCCACTACTTTCCGAATGGGTTCCTGGCAGCAGCCGACGTGAATATCACATCCAGCCTTGCCTTCCGGCAGATTTTCTCTGACTCGATTCAGCAGGCGATTTCTCCGGAAGAACGTTCGCAGGTTTTCATCAACAAGAATTATCACGCTTACAGTTTTAACTTTCGGCTGAACACCCAGGCGACATCTTTGCAGGACTCGCAGATTCGCATTCGCGAGTTGCCCAGCATTTCCTTCGATCGCCGCCCCTCGCCTTTGCCATGGTTCAAGAACTTTCCTATCTATTACTCCTTTGAAAGTGCGGTCGAAGGAGTCAGCCGCAAAGAGACGCCCAGCGACCTGGCCACTTTTCGCGTCGCCGCCGGACGTGATCCGATTATTACCCCTTCGGTAGTACAACGTTTTGATCTTCATCCGAGCATTTCGGTGCCGCTGAACTTCTCGGGCTGGTCGTTAACTGCTACGGCCGGAGCACGGGCCACTTACTATTCAAACTCCATCGATCCTGCGACCGGTCTGGTTATATCGCGCGACGTGGTGCGCGGGTTTGGAGAGTTTGAACTGGATTTGCGGCCGCCGGCTTTGGCGCGAAACTTTCGGCGCGACGACGGCTCAGTCCGGTTTCGCCATGTGATCGAGCCTTACCTTATTTATCGACGCATCGCCGGCATTGACAACTTTAGTCGAATCCTTCGATTTGATTATGTCGACGCGATTGCCGACACCAACGAGATTGAATACGGCATCGCCAATCGTTTCTACACGCGGCGATCTACTGAGACGGTTGGCAAAAAGGCGGCCCGCGCGGCCCGCGAGAAAAAATCTTCTCTGGCCACCCAGCCTTACGAGGCCTTAAGCGTCACGATCCGTGGCAAGTATTTTTTCGATCCTTACTTTGGCGGCGCACTGATACCGGGAAGACGGAACCAGTTTTATCCGATCGACACTTTTTCCGGATTCAGTTATGGAGCTGTGCCGCGCAGGTTCTCGCCAGTGAACGTCGACGTCCGCTATCGTCCTACCGAGCACTTGTTTTCCGACTTTCGCACGGACCTTGATACCCGCGGCGGCACCTTGCGCGCGATGTCGGCGACCTTTGGTCTTAATCGCGCGTTGATTCAGGCGTTCTCGACCTTCTATTACACGAGGGCGGTCGAGCTGGTTCCCAGCCTGCGACAGTTCGCCGATGCCGCGGGCAGAGAACCGGGCACTCTGCGCGGATCGCAATGGAGCCCGTCGATTTTTCTCGGCAATCGTGAAAAGGGACTGTTTGGCGGGTTGTCGCTCTTCTTCGATTTTCAGAAGCATTCATTCGCCGGCAGCAATCGATCCCTCATTAGTTCGACCGCGACTATCGGCTATACCTGGAAATGTTGCTCGGTTACGGCGCAGCAGTCTACCTTCAATGTGGGTCTGCGAAACGAAAACCGTTTTGTCTTCGCTTTCCGTTTGAACGGCATCGGCACCTTTGGAACAGAGAAGATTGGGCAGCGCTTCCCATAGATCTCGCAAACTCACAAACGCGAAATTGGAAGAAATGAAAAAGCCCGGTCGCCGCCTACAATTCGCATGCTTATAGGAATTGACGGTATTCCTCTCAAGGATATCAAGACCGGGGTCGGGCATTACACGTTTGAACTGGCCAGGAGTTTGGCCCTCGCCTCGCCGACAGATCAGTTGGAAATCGTTTCTCCCTTTTCTTTTTTCCCGGGGGGTTACAGCGAGGATCCATTGGATGGTTGGCCGCCGAATCTGCGACTGACCCAGGTTAAAGTGAACGTGTGGGCGCGAAACTGGTGGACGATAGGCCTCCCTCGTTATATCAAGCGGAGGTCATTTGATCTCTTCCACGGTACAAATTTTGACATTCCACTGTGGAAGCGCTGTCCTGCAATTCTCACTATCCACGATCTATCTGATTTTCTTTATCCCGAAACGCATGAAGCCAGAGGCGTGTGGCGCGCACGCCGTCGTCTGCCTTTTATGGCCCGCACCGCCACCCAAATCGTTACACATTCCGAAAGCGTACGGCGCGAGGTGATAGAGCACTTGCAGGTTTCGCGCGAAAAGGTCATCGCCATTCCGGCGGCGGCGCGATCCGTTTTCAGACCTTTGCCACCAGACCAAACAATCGAGACCAGAAAACGTCTCGGCGTGGAGGATGAGTTCCTGCTCTTCGTGGGGACCATTGAGCCGCGGAAGAACCTTATCGTCCTGTTGAATGCTTATCGCGAACTACTAAGCGCGACCGAGCTGCACCCGCAACTAGTCATCGCCGGGAAAAAGGGGTGGCTGACTGATAGTCTCTTCAGTAGCCTGCGCGAGTTGGGGATTGAGGAGCGGGTTCTATTTACAGGTTATCTTTCGGACAACGATCTCTGCGCTCTCTATTCGTCGTGCCGAGTCTTCATCTATCCTTCCAAGTACGAAGGCTTTGGCCTGCCGCCGCTGGAGGCGATGGCCTGCGGGGCGCCTGTAATTGCCAGCTCCATTCCCAGCATCAGGGAGGTCACTGGAGAAACCGCGCGCCTGGTCGCTCCCGCCGGCAGCGATGACTTAGCGCAGGCCATTGTCACGCTCCTTAGGGACGAAAACGAGAGTCAGCGGCTCTCGGTGGCCGGACTTAAACGGGCTCAGCAATTCTCCTGGAATCGCACGGCGCAGTTGATG
>DATNNY010000511.1:0-2751 GCA_035601635.1 Pyrinomonadaceae bacterium | reverse complement strand
TGACTCTTAATCAGCGGGTCGCAGGTTCGAGCCCTGCTCGGCTCACCATTTAATACTAATGAACTCAATAGTTTACAGGCAACTTCCTCAATCAAAGCAAAACGGCTAGTGTCACTATAGTGGCACAACTTTTCCTAGTGTCACTACTTTTCCTAGTGTCACTGCTTCTCTTCACCTAATAAACCCAAAACGGCGCGGTTGGCACAATTTGCTGGACCGCTCCCGCTTACGACGTAGCGCACGCGCAGCTTCTCCACAGTGACGAAGTTCTCTTGGATTGGAGAGATAGGAGCACTCGCGTCGTTCCTCATAAGACCACTAGTTGACTCTGCGCGGCTTGGTTCGTATAGCGGGCTTGCGACAAGAACGGCGCTCAGAAGTAGGGTTACTTTGAACTTCATCGTCTTTGAAACCTGACGACATTGAGTCGTTTGCACATCGCGCACTCGACCTCGGATCTCATCCAGAAACTCGCTCGCCATACTGACGCAACAGGGCTTCCGATCGCAGATCCGCTCTAATCAGCGGGACAGCGTTTGCTCGAGCAAGCGCGAACAGTCATCGAACATTCCGTCTCCCATCAGCCATAGTTCATGGTATTGATAGAGAAACGAACCGTCTTTCGCGTATTCAATTGAGATTTCTGAATTCTGCTAACTTCGCAGTCGTGATTTGTTGTTCGGATGGGAAAGCGGAAACTGGCCGGACGAAACTGCGGGCGACGCGATAGGGAGCTATCGTCGTAGCGGGGATTGGATGTTCTACCAGAGAGATCTTTAGTCGATGAGTGTTTGCCCAATTCCCACCAGGCGGCGCAGCGTTGTCTTAGTTTGCGGACGAACTGTCTTATTTGACCGGCCCTCTCAGGAAGTTGAATCATGCCTTCCGGATCGCGCTGTTTGATGGTGTCAAGACTCTCTCAAAACCAATAAACGGAATCCTCTCATAGAAGCGTACAGGCCTCGTTGAATGCCAGCCGTGGCCCTCTTGGGAAAAGTTTCGACTCATCGCCATAGCCAAGGTTGCATAAGAAATTCGATTTGACGTGGCCTGCGGGAAAAAACTCCTGTTCACACCCTTCACATTCTTTGCCCGCGCCGAAAAATTCCTCATCCACCTTCGCGTTATCAAAACCTGACATCGGACCACAATCGAGCCCAAGAGCGCGCGCCGCGATGATGAGGTAGGCGCCTTGAAGGGAAGAGTTGCGCTTAGCGGTCTCCTCGATAAGCTGCGGATTCTCTATGAAGAGATCACGCATGCCGGGCGCGTGAGGGAATAGCTTCGGCAGTTTTTCAAAAAACAGCAGATCGTAAGCTATGATCGCCGTGACCGGCGCAGTCATCGTCTTCTCCACATTCCCGGGCGCCAACGCGGGCCGTAGGCGCTCTTTCGCTTCCGGCGTGCGCAGAAAGACAAGTCGGCCCGGGCTACCGTTGGCACTGGTCGGTCCCCATTTCATTAGGTCATACAAATGACGAAGGATCGCATCGCTGACAGATTTATCGAGCCAGGCGCTGTGTGTGCGGGCCTCGCGGAATATTTGATTCAACGCGTCGTCTCCCAAAGGCTTTTTCATTTCTTGCTTCTCCTTCAACGTTGCTCATTACGCTAGAAGGCCAAGGCTAGCGCTTGACCAATTCCTTGTCCGGCGCCGCTTACCAGGGCCACCCGACCTTTTTTGGAGGTCTTCATTCAAACACCCCCAGTGCTCCCTTGTCTTAGTTTGCGGACGAACTGTCTTATTTGACCGGCCCTCTCAGGAAGTTGAATCTGACCTTTGGGATCGTTCTGTTTGATGGCCTCGAGAAGTGACTGCACATCGGTCGCGCCGGTGTACCGGATCTCGTTGAGGTAGAGGGTTGGAGTGCCTGTCACATGCTCATCAAAGAGACTCTGTTCATAAGCAGACTGAATCTTCGGAAGAAAGACATTGCCCTCTAAGTCATGCGTAAGTCTCTCGATATCGAGACCGGCACGTTTGGCGTAACGAATCAGGTCATGATCTTCCAGCGCCTTTTGGTGAGTAAACAATTCGTCATGCATCTGCCAAAATTTCCCCTGCGCGGCGGCAGCTTCGGCAGCTTCAGCGGCGCGCAACGAACGTGGATGCGTTTGCACCATCGGGAAATTTCGAAATACTAAGCGCAACCCTTCTGCGAGGACATTTCGAATCTGCTTAAGGCTGCGATAAGCGCTGCCGCATTGAATGCATTCGAAGTTGCCATATTCAACCAGGGTGATAGCCGCGCTCGCGGGTCCGGCGACATGATCTTGATCAGTGACCCTAGTCTTCAGTTTTACGATTTCCTCACTCATGTTTGCTCTCCTGTTTGTCATCACAATGCTCGCATCTCCAAACCTACTCGCCGTTTCATTGATATCGCGACACAGCAGATTGACGAGAGGGTCGCGGTAGCCAGGGGCAACACCAGCGAGCGCCTTAGTAGCAGCGTTCCTATCAATGCTCCAAAGAACATCAAGAGAATGGCTAGAACCCGTCGGCGCCATCGTGGACTAGTACCGCCGGCAAGTTTCGAATCGGCTGCGAGACCAGTAATGGTCAGGGTAAGAACCGTAGTCGTGAGATCTGGGATCGCCATCTTGCGAACTGTCGCGTTTCGAATTCCCATCGCACACGCCGTAAGCACGATGATCGAATACAATTGGAACGAACTCCCCGACGAATCACGAAAATTGATAGCAGCAAGGGTTGCGACGAGCAACAAAGCCGATTCCAAGCTTAGGGCC
>DATNNY010000510.1:0-4342 GCA_035601635.1 Pyrinomonadaceae bacterium | reverse complement strand
TATCCGAAGGCCTCTCGCGTAAGTTTCTCGATCGCGTTGAGCAAATTACCTTCAGCGGCGACCTCGCTATCGAGAATGGTCAACCCGCCTATTTCATCACTGAGCGATGTGTATTTCGGTTGACGCCCGACGGCCTAGAGCTGAAGGAGATTGCGCCCGGGATCGATATTGAGCGCGATATTTTGAAACAGATGGATTTCAAACCGCTGGTCCGAAATCCCATCCCAATGGATTCTCGGATTTTTTGGCCTGAGACAATGAACCTTGAACGAGTTCTCGTCGGTCTAAGCATTTCCGAAAGAATATCCTACGATCAAGCTAGAAACACTCTGTTTCTGAATTATGAGGGTCTTCATTTGCGAACCCTCGAGCACATCGAACAGGTTAGGGCAGAAATCGAATCGCGGTGCCGATCGATTGGGCGAAGGGTGACGACCATAGCCAATTATGACGGGTTCGAGTTAGATCAGTCGATAAGTGACGCCTACTTTTCAATGGTGGCCTATATCCAACACCGCTACTACAAATCTGTGTCCCGTTACACTACCAACGCATTCATGAGGCTGAAGCTCGTAAAAGCCTTGTCGGAGCGCGAACTCGCCACAGACGTCTTTGAGACTAGTCGAGAGGCTCAACATGCTCTCGGCTCGCAAGAAGACGCTATCCTCGGTCGCACAGAGTGAGCGTGATGAGTGGCACATCGCCAGATCTGATGCGATCCGACGACTTGTCAGCGCAAACGTCTTTTGTCAGATCCAGCGTGCGCAGTCTCTCTCGCGAGCAATTTCACGAAGTTTCTTACGCTGAATGGGGAAGCTCCGGAGACCTCGGTCCAGTTGTATGTGTGCATGGGTTAACTCGCCAAGGTCGAGACTTCGACTTTCTCGCAATGAAACTGGCGGCGCGCCGCTATAAGGTGCTTTGTCCAGATGTCGTAGGTCGCGGCCATAGTGGGCACCTCGTCAACCCCCTTGATTACGATCTTCAGCAATATGTGCTCGATATGACAGTGCTGATCGCGAGTCTGCGGGCTGAGCAGGTTGATTGGATTGGCTCGTCTCTTGGCGGGATGATCGGCATCCTGATGGCAGGACTATCCAATTCTCCCATAGGCCGTCTTGTCGTGAATGATATCGGCCCGGAACTGCCGCTAAAAGCAGTGCTTCGAATCGGCAAGTACGTTCGCGACGCTCCCGATTCCTTTCCTACGGCGGAAGCCGCACAGGCCTATTTTCGCAACATCTTATCGCCTTTCGGGAAACTGGAAGATTGGCAATGGAGACATTTATCTGATCACAGCATCAGACCTAACGGACAAGGCGGATATCGCCTACATTACGACAGGCGACTAACCTTAGGCTTTCAATATCCTTCCATACACAGCCGCAAGCTATGGACAGCGTGGGAGCGCATCAAATGCCCCATCCTCATTCTCCGCGGAGCGGACTCAGATCTGCTCCTACCGCAAACTGCGAGTGAGATGATCAAGAGAAATTCACGCGCAACAATCGTGGAGATTCCAGGTTGCGGGCATGCGCCCCCTCTGCTTGAGGTCGCACAGATTGATGTTATTGTTGACTGGCTCGCGCAAACGGCAGGGTCGGCGAATTAAGTCGGCACCGTCCTAAGAGAACTAGGCTCAATTCCACTCTACTATTTGGACTACCGAAGGCGGCAGGTGCACCCATCCGAGGTATCATAATGCCGTCGCATTATAAGGTTTCGATATGAAGATATGCGCTATAGTCGCTAGAAGAACAAACGATAACAGGCGCCGGGGATGGACGTTCGCCAGCTACGTTATTTTGTGCGCATCGCAGAATTGGGCTCAGTATCGGCCGCTTCGCACCGGCTGGGCGTCGCTCAGCCCTCTCTCAGCCAACATATAAAGCACCTCGAGCAGGAATTAGGCGTGGATCTCTTAATTCGCTCGTCTCGCGGCGTCAGCCTCACGGATAGCGGCCAAATCCTGTTGTCTCATGCGACAAGCATAGTAAACGCTGTCGATGTTGCGGTAACAGAAATAAAGGATCGTTCCGGAGAGGTTCGAGGTTCTGTTAGCATTGGCGTCCCAAGCTCGGCTGGCAATGTTCTTTCCGTGCCGCTTGCGGAGACTGTGTGCCACCAATTTCCCAAAGTCATGCTACGAACCATGGAAGCTATGAGTGGCCATGTTCAAGAATGGCTCGCGCAAGGACAAATCGATCTTGGCATACTGTACAACATTGACCATGTTCGCCATCTTCGGACCCAACCTCTTCTAGTTGAAGAGCTGTTCTTAGTGGCAGCAGCTGACGGATGGCATGGCAAAGTTGGTTCCAATGGTATTGCCGATAAATCAGTCAGCTTGAGGGAATGCGCTGACCTGGGTCTGATTCTTCCTCACCGGACTCACGGTCTTCGCGAAACAATAGAGCGCTTCGCTAGCTCGCAGAAAGTTCACCTCAATGTCATAATTGAAATGGACTCGTTGACAAATATTAAAGCGCTTGTTGCGCGTGGGTCTGGATATAGCATTCTCGCTCATGCAGCAGTAGTTGAGGAAATACAGCGAGCCACTCTTGTGATTATCCCTATACGCGAGCCTGTCATGCGCCGCACGGTGTTTCTGGTTCGCAATCCGTCACGTCCGTTGACCGAAGCCACACGTGAGATCGAGGGACTTATCAAGGAGATTGTTACAGAGCTCGTTCGAAAGCGGCTTTGGCTCGGACAGCTATGTTCTTCCTATACCTAGCGCGTATGGGTGGCAGCACTAATTGCTATTTCTAGAACGAGCGATCGTTCGCCAAACTGCACCAACCAAATCAGATCGAGGTTCCACGCGCTGTTCAAGAAGCAGAGCCTGGCTGTTACTTTGCGCTTCGAGTGCAGAAGCATCGCACGGTTAGATTTGGAAATTTGACGGATAATCGTAGATAGGTATGAATCAGATGCGACTTAGGGACAAAGTAGCGTTAGTAACCGGAGGCGCGTCGGGTTTCGGCGCGGATATCGTACGCAGCTTCGCGAAAGAAGGCGCCAGTGTTGTCATTCTAGATTTAAATGGCGAAGGCGCTGGAAAGGTAGCGAAGGATGCGGGGGTCAAAGTCGTCGCGATAGCGGGCGATGTAACGAAACGCATGGACATCGACGCAGCCGTTGCGAAGGCGACCGATAGCTTTGGCCGGCTCGACGTGGTTGTAAATAATGCTGGTTGGACCCATCGCAACAAATCCTTGCTCGAAGTTACCGAAGAAGAATTTGATCGTGTTTACGCGATAAACGTCAAATCCATCTTCCACATGACGAAAGCGGTTGTGCCCGTCATGAGCCAGCAGGGTGGCGGGTCGATTATTAACATCGGCTCGACCGCTGGAATTCGGCCCCGTCCAGGCCTCACCTGGTACAATGGGTCCAAAGGAGCCGTGAACTTGGCATCGAAATCTTTGGCGGTAGAACTTGCTCCTTCAAAAATACGCGTAAATTGCGTCGCTCCCGTGATGGGTGAGACGGCCCTCCTCGAAGCCTTTATGGGAGTCCCTGACACTCCAGAGAATAGGGCGAAGTTCATCGCAAGCATTCCGCTCGGCCGTTTAGCAAGGCCTTCCGACATTGCAGCCGCTTGCATTTACTTGGCATCAGATGAAGCGGAGTTCATTACCGGCGTGGTATTGCCTGTCGATGGCGGTCGAACGGTCTAATCGTACGCAACCGTTCGAAGACTGGCGAGGGTCCGAATTGAGCCAACAGGATTACACAGATATTCGGGAGCGTGTTGCAAGGCTTTGTGCAGAATCTCCCGGTGAATATTGGCGGCGGCCTCCCGCAAGCAGCGAGACACTATCGGCACGTTTTCTGCCTTCGAACTGGTGTGACCCTACTATCGGCCCATCTAATAAAGCCGCCAGTAATCCGATGCGGCAATCGCCATCTCGTATGGCCAAAAAATTAAATCTATAAGAAAGTCGGGTGATTATCTCTTCCCAGCATAGCCTCACCGCGTGTCGTCCGCTGGGTTTTGTGGGGCGACCCATGGTGCCGATTGTGGGTCCGCGAGCGAGGGGGGAAGTTATGGAGTGGGCACGTATCCTAGCCTACATCACCGGGACCGTGGACCAAGAGCTGCTGCTACGGAATGAGTATCTGGTTGCTGAAAACCGAATCCTGAAGTCCCAGTTGAAAGGGCGCCTGAAGCTCTCGGACGTCGAGCGTACGAAGCTCGGCGAGATTGGCCATCGACTGGGCCGCAAGGCCCTCGGCGAGGTGGCGGCTACCGCCCTGCCCGACACCATCCTGGCATGGTACCGAAGGCTCATAGCTCGCAAATTCGATGGATCACCGGCACGTCGAGCCCCGGGGC
>DATNNY010000509.1:0-5235 GCA_035601635.1 Pyrinomonadaceae bacterium | reverse complement strand
GTCTTGCGACTTGAGCCGTTTCCGTTTGTCGATTCAAAGCCACGCACGCCCTGAGCAATGATTTGCGGTGCTCCTTCCAGCTCGCCCGTTTGGTCGTTGAGCGTCACAACCAGCGTAATCATGCCTTCGTTCGCCATCTTCTTGCGCTCGCGCACGGTCTCGTAATCGATCTCTTCGAATCCTGAATCGTCGATGAAAGTTCGTTTGACCTCGCGACGATCTATAACGGCGGCGCGCTCGCCATCCAACTCGAGCACGTCGCCGTTTTCGATCAGAATAATGTTCGCTTCAGGAAAGCCCATGTGGTTCTTCACAAATTCTTTGTGACGAAACAGCATGCGATACTCGCCATGAATCGGGACCAGAAACTTTGGCCGTACGGCTTCGGTCATGATGCGAATGTCTTCCTGCGAAGCGTGGCCGCTGACGTGAATCAGGCGTCGCTTTTCTTCGATGATGTTCGCGCCTTTCTTATAGATAAAACCAATCAGCCTCGAGATCGCTCGTTCGTTGCCCGGAATAATCCGGGCAGAGAGCACGACGGTGTCGGTCTCTTCGATGGTCAGTCCCTTATAAATCTGTGTCGCCATCTGGTAGAGCGCGGCCCGCGGCTCGGCCTGCGACCCGGTCACCAGAAACACGATCTCGTCATCGCGCAAGTGCTTCGCCTCATTGATTCCAACCAGCATTCCATCGTGAATATCGAGATAGCCAAGCCGGTCGGCGATCTCGACGTTCTTCTGCATTGAGCGGCCCAGCACGCAGACCTTCCGATTGAACTGCTGCGCCACGTCGAAGACGATCTGAATGCGATGAATCGACGACGCAAAGCCAGCCACGATGATGCGGCCTTTCGCTTCAGCAAAGATTTCTTCAAAGGCCGGAATCACCGCGCGTTCTGACGGAGTACGACCCGGTACCGTCGCATTTGTCGAATCCGAGAGCAACGCGAGCACGCCTTCCTGTCCATATCGACGGAGCGTCCTTAGATCAATCGGCTCGCCGATGACTGGCGTCTCGTCAACTTTGTAATCGCCGGTGTGAATGATCGTGCCAACAGGTGTTTTAATCGCCAGCGAGAAACAATCGATGAGCGAATGCGACGCGCGGATGAACTCGACCGCGAAGGAACCTATAGTGACCACGTCGCGTGGCTCGACGCGATGCAGCATCACATCGCCGAGAATGCCGTGCTCATCGAGCTTGCTCTCCGCCAAACCCAGCGTGAACCGCGAAGCGTAAACCGGAACGTTGAATCTCTTCAGGATGTAAGGCAGTGCGCCCAGGTGATCTTCGTGCCCATGCGTGAGCACGATCGCGGTGATCTCGTCGCGATACTGTTCAAGGATCTCGAAATCCGGAATGCAGATATCGACCCCATAGACGCTCTCTTCGGGAAAGCCCATGCCGGCATCGACAACGATCATCTCGTCGCCAAAACGCAGCAGCGTGCAATTCATCCCAAACTCGCCAATGCCGCCGAGGGGGATGATTTCCAAGACATTAGACACTTATCGTTGTTACTCGACTCTCTGGACGGGCTTCGTGAGTATAGCATGTCAAGTGACACAAGGCGTCCCCGCGATCCTGGAAACTCGGCACGAAACAAATTGCGCCGAGAAGTCGCTTGGTATTGGTCACTCGATTGTTAGTGAAATATAATCGACGGGCCTTAGTTTGTGTAAGTGGACTCTTATGAACTGAAGCTGGAACCCAGCCCAGGACTTAAGGAATTGGGTTGCACGTGGGGACGCTTTACGGCATCGGGTAACAATCATTTTAAGACTTCCGAGTATGACAAGAACAGAGTCGTCATCAGAAACACTAACATCGATCGTTAGGAGGATGATAATCTCAAAGCCATGAATATCAAAGTCGTCGTTGAGCCTGGCGAAGACGGCTACTGTTTCCTTCGCTCAAAAGTTGCTGGTCTCAGGGAAAGACCAGAGAAGAAGCTCTTCAGAATATCGGCGAAGCAATTGACCTCTACCTTGAGCCAGAACCAAACGATTCTTCCTGTCCTTAAGCGCCAAGGGCGCGCGATGCAATAGCCTGGGCCAACGGCCCAGGAAAACGACCACATCAAGCGATTGAGCTCTGAAGGAGCGAAATAAGAACCAACCGACTGTCGAATTCAATCCCACACGTAACGCTCGTCAAAATCAATTCCATAGTTCTTAAGAAAATCCCGATACTCGTCTTGAAACGTCGCGCTTGTGGTGGTCTTTCTGATTTCGAATGTGCCGCGTCAGGACTTCTACGTTTGATTGTCCGATCGAAAACGCACCGTACCCTCTTTGCCAGTGAAAGTTCTTAAACTCGCGGCCCTTCGTCTTGATCCACTTCGATGAGTTCGTCTTAACTTCTTCCACAAGCCCGGCAACGGTAATAACTCGGCTCAGCGCAAACAGAATGTGGATATGGTCGTTGGTTCCATTGAGAGCGAGGCATGGCGAATTCAACTCTCGGAGAATCTGAGCAATATAAGGGTGCAATTCCGGCTCGATGGCGGGAGTGATGAAGGGCTCGCGATTCTTGGTACTGAAGATCAAATGAACAAGTATCGAAGACAGAGACTGGGGCATTGTGGTTTCCCACTTTCGATTGATTTCGCGCTTTCAGCGCTTGAAGATCCGGCGGAGGATACACGTTTCCTGGGGCGATGCCCCAGGCTTTTTTATCGCGCGCCTTTGGCGCTTGAGCATAAAGAAGTTCGCTGTTGCTGTGTGTTTAATTGCGCTTCGTCAAAACCGGCTTGCCCGGCAATAGACAAGCCGATCAAGGAGTAGACTTCCTTAAAAGGGACCTATGCTAGAGTTCTGACGATGAAAAGCACCATCACATCACTTTTTACAGTTGTCATTCTCGCCTGTTCAGCCTCCGCCCAATCCCCCGAATTCACCGAACCCTGGAAGCACCCAAACATCGCCCTCGCAATTGATCCTTATGAAAGAAACGAGATCGATTGGGAAAAACTCGCCACCGACAAACGGGTCGTGGCGATTATTCACCGCGCGACCATAGGCGATCGCGCGGACCGCAAATACGCTGAACGCCGTGACGAAGCAAAGCAGCGTGGCTACAAATGGGGCGCTTATCATTTTGGCCGGCCCGGCGACCCGATCAAACAAGCCGACTTCTTTTTGAAAACAGTTAAGCCTGCGGCTGACGAGTTGATTGCCCTCGACCTGGAGAGCATGGATGAGGGCAAGGACATGAGTCTCGAAGAGGCGCGCGTCTTTATCAAGCGGATCACGGAAAAGACCGGACGCTATCCCATGATCTACGCCAACAACGAAGTCTTGAAAGCTATCTCAGATCAATACAGCGCGGATGACGTCTTCTCAAAGACGCATTTGTGGTATGCGCGCTTCAAAAGAACCGTGACAGATTTTCGCTCCGTCACCTGGAAGAGCTACACCATCTGGCAATTCTCGAGCGAACAGAATTGCAGCCCCGCGAACCGACCCGCGTGCCTCTACACAGTTCCCGGCACCGAATACGACATGGATGTCGACGTGTACAACGGCACGATTGATGAGTTGAGGACTAAGTGGCCGTTCGATAAGTGAACTCTGGGATGTGCGGCAGACGAAGCGGAGACGGCCGGTGGCCAGCTTATCCTCATACTTAATGCAAACTCTCGTAACTTCTTCGGAACAACCCACAATCTAATTGTCACCAACTGATCATCAAAGGCCGGTAGATTCATTGTGGTCTTAGCTGTAAAAACGTCATTCACCTCCGGTCGTCTACTAACCCCCTTTCAATAACTAAGCTCAGGGTCTCTCCGCGTGGCTCAACTTTTCTCAATTCAAAAGGAGCATTAGCGATGTTATGTCCACCAGTTTTCTGCTTGTCACATCTCCGTGTGATCGCCGCACTGCGAAAGTCGCACTTGATGAGAAACCTCGTCACATGGTCGATTACTCTAGGAGTCGCGGTCTGCGTCTCTGCCAGGGTTTCGGCCCAGCACTATCAACAGATTAACCTGGTCTCAGATGTTGCGGGCCTCGCAGCGACCCAGGATCCAAACCTGGTAAATCCCTGGGGTCTGACGGCCAGCGGCACCAGCCCGTGGTGGGTTGCAGACAACGGCACTGGCGTCTCGACGCTTTATAACGGAGCCGGCCAGAAACTGTCGCTGGTTGTGACGGTCCCGCCCCCACTCGGCAGTCCGCCACCATCGACACCGACTGGAGTTGTCTTTAACGGCAGTTCCGATTTTCAGGTGGGGCCGAATCAACCGGCACGTTTCATCTTCGTTACCGAAGACGGCACCATCTCCGGCTGGAACCCGGGCGCTAATCCGACAAATGCGATTCTCAAGGTAAGTAATGCCGGCTCGGCGATCTACAAAGGGGCCACGCTTGCGCAGGCCAACGGCGCAAACTTTCTGTACGTCGCTAATTTCTTCAACGGCAGCGTTGACGTATTTGATAAGAACTACGTCCAGGTTCCAGTGCCACCCGGCGCCTTCACCGATCCAAATCTTCCCGATGGATTCGCACCTTTCAATGTGCAAAACATCAGTGGCAACGTCTTCGTCACCTTTGCCAAACAGAGTGACAACAAACACGATGAGGTCGACGGGCCCGGACTCGGTTTTGTCGACGCTTTTGATTCAAATGGAGTCCTGCTTCAGCGGCTAAGATCCGGTCATTGGATGAACGCACCCTGGGGTGTCGCGCTCGCACCCGCTGGTTTCGGAAAACTAAGCGGCAAACTCCTGGTGGGACAGTTCGGCAGCGGCGAGATCGCGAGTTTCGATCCAATTAACGGAAACTTCCAAGGCTTGCTTCGCGGCCTTCATGGCCAGCCACTTGAAATCGAAGGTTTGTGGGCCTTGAGATTTGGAAATGGGGCCAACGCCGGTCCGCTAAACACGTTATTTTTCACAGCGGGTATCGATGGCGAGCAGCACGGATTGTTCGGAACCATTACTCCTATCCACGAGAAAGATGACGACACTGACGGTATCTAAGACCTGGTGAGAGAAATCAACTTTGGAAGGGTTCAAAGCCTTAAAAGGTTTCGATCCCTTTCAATAACTTCGTTATTAGATTACAGCTGTTCTGGGCTGTTCCCTTCACCTCTCGCTTCGCGCAAACATCTCCGCTAAACTGAACCTCACGATGCCCGACCTGCTGGTAAATCTTCTGAAGTTGCCGTCGCTTGATCGATTGGCTGACCAAGGCATCAACATTCGCCGCGCCCAACCGTTTGAAATCACTC
>DATNNY010000508.1:0-3403 GCA_035601635.1 Pyrinomonadaceae bacterium | reverse complement strand
GAGTTGGAACCTTCCATGCTCAACGGCGATGCTCATTACTCGAACACACGAGAGGGTGAGCTACGCATTTGGCCGTTGCTGATTATCAAAGACTAGAGCGCCCACAGCATACCAGACCGGGCCAGCTTTGATAATCCCCTTACGAGGCCTTTCAGATGATGCCAACGCCTAAAGTTGAGCCAGCAAGCGAGCGTGAGAAGCCAGATTACAGAGTGCTCTACGTGGGGCAGGACGTGGATTGGTTCCGTCGACTAAAAGTTGCTCTGGGACTGCCTGCGAATCGCCTGGTTTATTGTGCAGGAGGTAGCAGCGTCGGACACTTCTTGAAGAGCAATATTCGCTATGACCTCTTTTGGTTTGATTTGGATCTGCTAGACAAAACAGGTCTGGAATGGGTCCGGCTGGTTCGCTCGTTACCTCATCGACGCCTTACGCCAATCATCATAGTTGGAGGAGATGAAGTAATCGGACGTTTGGGAGACCTCGCGCGCCAAGCCGGAGCAAACGAATGTTTGACGAAGGCCGGAGACATCTTGGCTACAGTGGAAGCGATCCAGCGCCTCCTTGGACAAGGCTCCAACTCTCGATGTTGAGACCGCGCAGTGCTGAATCCTCTAGTTGAGCGTATCGAAAGTAGGTGCTGCGCACCTGAGATTTCTGTGACACGTCACCCCCTGAATTTGGGGCTGCGGCGTTTACGTTTGTAAACACGGCACGCATTTAGTTAACCCATGCCGCGAGAGAAATTTAGCGTGGTCGCGTTAACTTTGTTAACGAGCCTGTCAACATTGTAGGCGCGACGTTAACATCGTGAACGCTGCATTGAAGAGAACGATGAGCGAACCGAACGATACGAAGACGATCAAGACCGCCAGACATGCAAGAGGAAGCCGCGAAGCGGATCGAAAACGTGCTGTTTCGCAAGGCTGGCACACTATAGGCACACAAACAAGGAAACGGGCAGTCAGTTAAGATCGACTGTCTGCCCGTAACTAGTTGATTCTGAAATGGTGCCGAGGGTGGGAGTCGAACCCACACGACCTTGCGGTCAACGGATTTTAAGTCCGTAGCGTCTGCCATTCCGCCACCCCGGCCCTTCGTGAAAAGATAACATAATCCAGTTTGCAGCAGGCAGGAAGCAACAGGCAGCAATCACAGTTGTCTAAAGCATCCTACGAGTTCGGCTTCGAAGGCCGCGTGCACGGCACAGACCACATTTTCATTGGGCTCAGCTCAGGGTGTAGAATGCGTGCGTCTTCTCGAACGAATCTCCGCCTGACGGAACATTGATGACCGAAGAGCAGGAAGTTTTCCTCAAGCACATCCAGAAGCAAGGTCTAAAGCGCACGGCGCAGAGGGATCTTATTCTCGATGTTTTTCTGCGTACCGAAGGGCATGTCTCTGGCGAGGATTTGTACCGCTTAGTGCGTGAACAGGATCCCACGGTGGGCCAAACGACCGTGTATCGCACGCTCAGACTCCTTACTGAAGCCGGTTTGGCGCGCGAGGTCCGCTTCGGCGATGGGCGCGCCCACTACGAACACAATTACAAGCATGACCATCACGATCATATGATCTGTAAGGAGTGCGGAAAGATCATTGAGTTCTATTCGCGGGAGCTGGAAGCTATCCAGGACGCGATGGCCGCTAAGCATAAGTTTGAATTGACTTCGCACTTGTTGCGCATGATCGGCGTCTGCGCCGACTGCCGTCGCGCCGGTCGCGAAAAGAAATCTGATGGTGCGAATCAACCCAAAGTTCGGGCTGCGGCGCGCCACACACACAGTTAAGGTAAAAGGGAACTAGCCATGAACACAGAATCCGAAACGTCCCGCACTGCGGAAGAAAAGACGCGCGACCTGCGCCAGGAATTCAGCGAACTGCCTTTTGAACGTAAAATTGCGACGCTCATGCAGCTGGAAACCGTCGCGGCTACGGAGGCCTTTGACAAGATCGCGAAAGCTACCGCTGCGTTGGGTAAGAAGATCTTCGATAACGTCATGTCGGACGATCCAGTGCGGCCCGACGAGCGCACTCCCCCGGAAAAGGAAAAGCCAGTCTGAAACCTGATTCATCACTTATGACCACTGACCAAAGACCTGCACCAAACGAACCCTTAGAGATCCGCTTTTTAGCTCTAGCACTTATTCTGATCGGTCCGTTGATGCTGATCGGCTGCCCGAGCAGGACTAACAAACCTGCCGAGGGTTCCGCGCCGCCATCTGCCTCCTCGGCTCCAGTAAAATCCGCCTTTGACGGCGATCGAGCCTTTGAGCAGGTTCGCAAACAGGTAGAGTTCGGACCGCGGCCGGCTGGGTCGGCTGAACTCGAGAAAACCCGCGGATACATGATCGAGCAATTGAAGTCGTACGGTTTGAATGTGACGACCGACGAATTTCGCGCGACCACACCGATCGGCGAGCGGAAAATGGTCAACGTAACTGCGGAACTGCCGGGCGAATCGAACGACGTGGTCATCATCTCCAGCCATTACGACACGAAGTATTTCAAGGATATCAAGTTTGTGGGCGCCAACGACGGCGGCTCTTCGACTGGTGCGCTCATGGAAATCGCGCGCGTCATGGCAGCCAACAAACAGAAGCCGAAAATGACTTATTGGTTTGTCTTCTTTGACGGGGAAGAGGCGTTTTGTTTTGATTGGGACGAATGTCACAACCCCAACCCTTTCGATCCGAAAAATCCTTTACCGGATCACACCTACGGCAGTCGTCGATACGTGGCTCAGCTAACCGAAAAGAACGAGTTGAAACGCGTGCGCGCGATGATCCTTTTGGACATGATGGGTTATAAGAACCTGCGCCTCGGGCGTGCCGACCTGGGCACTGCCTGGCTCACTGATATTGTCTGGCAAACCGCGAAGCAACTGGGATACGGCAATGTGTTTATTGATTCACTCGAAGGCGTCGGCGACGACGATCACGGGCCGTTTCTCAAGGCCGGCGTCGAAGCGATCGACATCATTCAACTCAGCACCTATGAGTACTGGCACACCAAGGACGATACGTTGGATAAGATCTCGGGGAAGAGTTTGAAGATTGTCGGCGACACGGTCATTGCCAGTCTGCCAAAGATTGAAGAGCGTCTGAGCAGGAGTTCCAAGTAGTTGCTGTTTGCGGCTCTGCCGCCTGATGTGCGGAAAGCCTCCGGCTTTCCGTTAAGGGCTTCTTCATATCTATTCGCTTTGGCGAGGCTGAGCCTCGCCAAAGCGACAATCGTAATACGGTTCGCGCCGGAAAGGCGAAGCCTTTCCGCACATCAGTTGATCGGCTCGTCGAAGCGCCGAGCGTATACAAGTATGAAACTCCTGATGTGTAAAGGGCAATGTTAGCATGACAGTAGTTACAGGTCGTGAAGGCCGGTTGCCGATTGGTGCATTAATTGC
>DATNNY010000507.1:0-3129 GCA_035601635.1 Pyrinomonadaceae bacterium | reverse complement strand
CAGTATCCACACTCTTTGCGGCCGTGCGCGGGTCGCCGATGTCTCCGTCGACGAGTGCAACATTCGCGGCTGCCGGGAATGGATTTGCTTTGGTAATGTTTCGCGAGTTTGCGACTACGCTGTAACCTCGTTTCAGGAACGCTTCGACGAGTCCCGCGCCGATCCCCTGTGAGGCGCCGGTAACGATTGCTGTTTTCTGTGAATTGGCCATTTCTAAGCTCCTTTTATCGATCGGCCTATTGGATTTAATTCGATGTTGGTGGTGCACTGTGCTCTTCGAGCGTCTCAGTCGATTCCTTTTCTGAATAGCTCTTCGTTGCGCAAGGTCGTATTGAGTCACTTGCCCCGAAGCGATCACACCATAAGCGTGGAGGCGAAACAATTAGACCAAGGTATCGGCGATACCTTGGTATGAGACGACCGGACACGGCCCACGATCAATGCCACGGAAAACAGATCGCAGACGACTGATTCAACCGGGGAGCAAATTTATGTGGTTTATCGAGTTAGATTGACATCAAACGTGTGAATGGCTTCGGCCTGGAGCTCTCTTATGGCAAACACCTACGTGTCTCTAACGATTGACAAGTATCTGCGCGAGCGACTCATGCCCGTGGAAGGAGTGATTCCGCATGTACCAGGGATCGAGATGTACGGCAATTCGATTCCCGCCGGAACGGTCGGCGGAGACCTGTTTGAGTACATAAACTTTCAGCAGCGTTACGACATCGATGCTCGCATTCAGCGAGCGCTGAAGCTGTCAAAGGAGTATCTCGAGCCGCTCCCAGCAGGCGCGGGGCCGCGCAACTTTTGGCGGCGGAATACCCCTCAAAGATGCGGATGGAACGGTGATTGGCGCAATCGGCGTCAGCGGCAGCACTGAAGACAACGACGTTAAAGTCGCCAATGCTGCAGTGGAAGCTTGTAACGGCCGCAAGTTTGCTACCGCGTGAGACCGTT
The DNA here is from genome assembly GCA_035601635.1 of Pyrinomonadaceae bacterium. Classification (GTDB taxonomy): domain Bacteria; phylum Acidobacteriota; class Blastocatellia; order Pyrinomonadales; family Pyrinomonadaceae; genus UBA11740. The sequence goes on along the minus strand of DATNNY010000507.1, from coordinate 2,169 downwards.
TCACTCGCGAGCGAGGAGGACCAGAGAACTTGATTTGTATGACAGCGCCAGAACTGCCCGTTGTGTTGACCATTGGACATTCGACCCGCACATGGGAAGCGTTCCTTGAACTTCTGCGGGTGCACCACGTCAAGCGCGTTATCGATGTACGCAGCATCCCCAAATCTAGACACAATCCTCAATTCAACCGGGCGATCCTTTCGAAAAGGTTGCGGGCCGCAAAGATTGGCTACGTGCATTTGCGAAGACTCGGGGGCTTGCGTCATCCACGACGCGATTCGCCGAACATAAGCTGGCGTAACGCTTCATTTCGGGGCTTTGCTGATTATATGCAGACCTCTGAATTTGATGCAGGGTTAGAGCGATTGATGATATTGGCCCGGCAGAAACGGAGCACGCTCATGTGCGCGGAAGCGGTTCCATGGCGTTGTCACCGTTCGCTCATTGCCGATGCGCTGACGGTGCGCGGAGTTCAAGTCGAAGACATTCTGAGCAAGCATCGTACTCAGGTTCATTCGCTGATTCCTTTTGCACGCGTGGAAGGTCATCGCATCATCTACCCAGTCCCCAATGATGGCGACGGGCGAGTCTTACACCTAAATCGTATTCCGAAGAGTTTACGGAAGATCCAAAAAAACAAAGATATGAGAACGTCATGAAGAATGCCTGCTGTTCCTAAACAAGCTGAAAGACGAAGTGAATTATATACACCAACTACGAGATCTCTTGCAGGAAGCTCAACGAGCGTAGTGGCCATCGACCACTTTTGGTGTCAAACGCTATCGCTCGAAGAGCCAAAGTTTGAGGACTGCCCATAGGACAAGTCTTATCGCCCCCAGGAAACACATACATCCGACGACCAATTGAGAGCCGGTGAGATTGAGTTCGCGAACAGCCGTATGACGAACTGACTCAGCATTGCGGATCTGTGTCTTGGGAGCTACTTGGTCGGCGCTGGTCCACGTGACCAAGGATGGAATGCGTTTGGCGTTCATTCTCGGTTCTTCGACGCGAATCATAGCTTCCTCCTTGATGGCTCCTGGTGTGCCCACCACCTATTTCGTCGCCAATTGGATATCCGCGAAGGACAAAGGATGCGTTCTTTCGTAGCCGCATCTGCGGCTCGATACGAAGGTATTGTCGATACCTTCGTTCAATTGTTTTCTCCCCGTTCCGCTGGCTTAATCGCGCATGTTCAAGGCGCAGAAGCATCGCCGAGATAAGCGACATCGTTGACACCGTTCCGTATCTGGCTCGCGCACGTCAAGTCACGTGCCCCGTGCTTCACGTCGACGGCGGTGCTCATGGCGGGCGCTGGTAGCGCTGGGAACGAAGAAAGGTAGGGTAGAAGCGATGTGCGTTCTAGAGGTTCAGCCAGGGGTGAGCGCTGCCAGGAGCCTGCTCCCAGCCGCGAGAAAGGAGGACTCATGCGACGAACCTTGGCTCGTCGCGAAGGCCAAGTCAGGACATGAGGACGCTTTCGGAGAACTGTATAAGCGTCACCAACTTAGGACTTATCGCACGGCTCTCCGTATACTTCGCAATCAACAAGATGCGGAAGATGCGGTGCAAAGGGCGTTTCAGCGAGCGCTCGTGAACTTGGAGCGATTCCGCGAAGACTCGACTTTCTCGACCTGGCTAACGCGCATAGCGATCAACGAAGCCTTGATGCTGTTGCGCCAGCGACGCACAAGGGAACCACTTCTTGAGAACCGCGTGGATGCCGATCAAGGGTACGGTGACCTCGACATTGCGGACGGCGGGCCTACGCCTGAAGAAGTCCTTTGCGAAACCGAACGTCGGGCGGCATTGCTTCAGGCAGTTGGTCAACTTCGAGAGAACTTGAGGATCATCGTTCTCCACCGCGATCTGAAAGGTTTGACAAGCGCGGAAACTGCCAAATTCCTGGGTCTTACGGTCAGCACCGTTAAGGCTCGTACATTCCGCGCTAGAAAGTTTCTTCGAAAGCACCTTGAACGGAAGCTAATGGGGGCCGGCTTACTAGCCAGCCAACAAAAGAGAAAGGCATGACGGGCCACGCAGAGAGTGCTTTTGCTCCGGCAGCATTCTGGCACGATAATTCCAGGATTCACTGGAAGTAGTCTCAGTTGCGATTCGCCGCTTCGGCCGCTTCGGAATGCCGCGTGTCTCCAGCAGGCATCTGTGTTA
>DATNNY010000506.1:0-7893 GCA_035601635.1 Pyrinomonadaceae bacterium | reverse complement strand
TCGCATCAGCAGGCATATCGATTCATATTTGTTCGAGGTTATTCCGGGCCGACACGTCTTTATCGTTACCTATGGCTGCGCACTCGCCGGTCAGTTTGACCCCAGGTTGAGCGATGAGCACACGGACCATTGTCTTTGGCCCGTGGAACATTTGTCACAGCTCAACCTGCCAATCGGCTATAGACGCTCAATCGAGGTGTGGAGCGAATGCGATCTAATCAGACGATGGAGCTGACCGCGAGCCGCTGTTATGCTTAGCCTTGAGTTCCATTCCTGATCCTGCTGCCAGGCCCGCCCTCGCTCGCCGCAGCTCATCTTGGTCTCGTTAGGTCTCGTGTGGCGCGTCCATCCCCAAAGAAGCGAATCGCTAACTCAGAAGAATCCCATGGCTGGCTCGAAATTTGTTTACGTTACCTACATCCGCATAACACCCGAGAAGCTGTGGCATGCACTAACAACGCCCGAAATCATAAAGCAGTATCGGTTCGGAATGAGCGTCGAAAGCGAATGGAAGGTTGGCTCCAAGTGGAGAATGTATGCTGACGGAAGCCTCATGGATTCGGGCGAGATTCTCGAGATCGTTTCGCAGAAGCGGCTGGTGATGAGTTGGCTAAATGAATGGAAGCCCGAGTTCAAGGCAGAGGGCCACTCCCGTTGCGTCTACGAGATTGAGCCCACGGGGGCGTCCGCGAAGCTCTCACTCACTCATTCGATTGAACGGCCGGACTCCAAGTTCATCGCAGCCGTGTCGGAGGGCTGGCCGATGGTCATATCGAATCTCAAGTCGCTGGTTGAAACGGGGCGTGTTGCTCTCGTCTATCATCGCCGGCACAAAGATTAACCAGACCAGATGACTATGTCAGATAGGTCGCCTAACCAGGGCGCTGCAGCGAACCTCCGCACCGCCGGGCAGTCGGACGGTTCGGACAATTTGTCAGCGCCTCTTGCAGCCGCCCGGGCGTTTCCGGCGACGGTCGTTGAGCTTGATCATTAATCGGACGCTGGTAAAGAAATCGTCGATGGGCGTTAATACCGCTTTCCGCGCCTTCATAATCAGTGCTTGCCTGGCTAACTGCGGCTGCCATTCAGACCTTGGCCGCGACCGATCAGCGCCTTTCAGAATCATTGCGACTGACGCAGGTTTTGAAGCTCCCGATGTCGCACCCGCGGGTATGCGTCACATAGTGTTTGAAAATCGTGGTTCGGAAATTCATGAGGCGATGCTTGTGAAGCTCCCTGATGGGATGAGCACAAAGGATTACGTCGCGGCGGTAAAGGGCGGTTCACTCTTTCCAAAAGGCGCTAAGGATTATTCCGGCCCTGGACTGACATCGCCCGGCGAAACCGTGGAGGTGTGGGCGAAAGTCGATCCGGGAAATTATCTCATCATTTGCTGGAATAATGGTCATGCGAAGTCGACCCCGGTCCATCCTTTTACTGTGCAATACGCGATCTCGGACGATGAGCCGCCGAAGGAAGACGTGGTGTTGAAGCTGGTTGATTACCGGTTCGAGCTCCAGGGCAGCCTGCGTAAAGGCCGGCAAGTCATTCGAGTGGAAACGCCGGGGCCGTCCATGCACGAGGTGGATTTCTTTCGACTGCACGACGGCAAGAGCGTAGTTGACGTAAATCGCTGGCGAAAAGCTAACGGTCGCGGCGAAGCCCCGATCGACGCATTAGGCGGCGCGCTGGACAGTCACGACATCAAACGAGTGGTGTGGTTGCGAAGAGACTTCAGCCCAGGGCGCTACGTCCTTCACTGTGAGATGCCGGTTACGACCGATCCTCAGACGACCAATCAGGAGATTACGCACGCGGATGTGGGGATGGTCCGTGAGATAAAAATCGAGGAATAGGTTCGGACATCTAACCGGTGAAGTTGGCTGACCAAAGAAGCGCTATCTAACCGGCCGGCGATTGTTTCGACAAAAAAAGCTTATTTTGGGTTAATGGTTGGAAAAACCACCAACTGGAAGTGGCCAACTTTGGCCACATCACTGAACAGAAACTTATGACTTCATTTACTTCACATAGGCGTGATCGCGTCCCAGTGCTATCGGCATGCGGAAACCTAATCTTGATCATAATTGGGATGTCGTTGGAGATCGCGACGAATGTCGTGAATGCCTCTTCAGAAGAAGACGTGAAGACTGTGGCTGCCCTGGATACGAAATATCAAACGGCAGTTAAAGCCAATGATGCCGCTATAATGAACCAGATTCTAGCAGACGACTTCGTCCTGGTGACCGGGCGCGGCAAAGTCTCCACTAAAGCCGATCTGATTGAATCAGCTCGAAAGAAGGAAGTCACCTATGAACGGCAGGACGAGGAACCGGGAACCCAGAAAGTCAGAGTGTGGGGCGACACGGCAGTAGTGACTGCCCTTCTTTGGATCAAGGCGCTGCAGGGAGGCAAACCAATCGATTACAAACTATGGTTTAGCGACACTTATGTCCGCACTCCAGAGGGCTGGCGTTACGTGTTCGGCCAAGCTTCCCTTCCATTGCCTCAAGCGGAACCGAAGTAAGCCGGGGAAGTGCACGACGTGTCGCGTGGGTTGCGATCGCAGCCTCGCGGTGACCAACTTTGCGTTCCAGCACAGATTGGAACGCAAAAAAATGCCTCAAAAATTTTTTGCAAAAAACTGCTTGCATGTGCGCTAGTGTTATAGTTATCTATAACACTATATGAGGATTGATCATCGATCGCAGGGAGTTCCCGAACTTCGCTACGATGGGGATGTGACTACGGATGAACCGTGAATGGAACGACAGCCAGCCAATTTACCGCCAACTTCGCGATCGTGGCGCGCATATGATTCTCGACGGCGTGCTCGAGGAAGGCGATCCGCTGCCGTCGGTGCGCAATGTGGCGGCCGAATATCGGGTCAATCCACTCACGGTGCTGAAAGCTTATCAGCAATTGGTCGATGAGGAGCTGGTCGAGATGAAGCGCGGTCTCGGCATGTTCGTGAAAGCCGGTGCGCGCGATCTTTTGCTGAAGGGCGAACGCCAAAAATTTCTCAACGAAGAATGGCCCCGTGTCGCGGAAAAGATTCAGCGGCTCGGTTTGACACAAAAAGAACTCGATACGGCTGCAGTGCGCCGACCAGCGAGATCTGGAAAGGACAAACGATGACGCGATTGAGTTTTAGAAGAATAACGCTTTCACTTGCGCCTGCGGTGCCTTCTCTGCCAGCGCCAAAGGCGCGGCATCATTGCCAGCCTGGGGCAACGTCCCAGGACTTATTCAACAAGATGGCATCAGCGCTGAAAGCGCGACTCATTTTGGCGCTGAATCGCGCTTTCAGCGCTTTGTTACCCAGGGACTCGAATTCCTGGGGCGTTACCCCAGGCTCGTCTGAGCAAGGCACCGTTGGTGCTAAAAAGATGGTCTGCCTGAGCGAGACATTGGCGCTCAAAGCGTCTCGAAACGGAAATAAAGGAGCGGTGACGTTATGGCGACGATAGAAGCACGCGGTCTTCGCAAGACGTTCGGTACGACTGTCGCACTGGACGGCATCGATTTGCATGTCGAAGAGGGCCGCATCCTTGGACTCATCGGCCCGAACGGCGCAGGCAAGACGACCGCGCTCAATGCCATTCTAGGTCTTACGTCATATGAAGGACAGTTAAATGTTCTTGGACGCGATCCGTGGAACGCGCGCGAGCAACTGATGCGCGATGTCTCCTTTATCGCCGACGTCGCGGTGCTCCCGCGTTGGATCCGGGTGTCGCAGTTGCTCGATTACGTCGCCGGCGTACATCCGCGATTCGATCGCGCAAAGGCAGAGAGTTTTCTGGCCAAGACCGAGATCAAACGTCGCAGCAAGGTCAGGCAGTTATCGAAAGGCATGGTAGCGCAATTGCATCTCGCGCTGGTCATGGCGATCGACGCAAAGTTGTTGGTGCTGGATGAGCCCACGCTTGGCCTGGACATCCTGTATCGCAAACAGTTTTACGATTCGCTGCTGAACGATTACTTCGATCGCAGCCGTACCATCGTGGTGACGACGCATCAGGTGGAAGAGGTCCAGGACGTCCTCACCGATCTCATGTTCATCAATCACGGACGCATCGTGCTCGAGTGCAGCATGGAGGAATTTGAGTCGCGCTACGCGGAAGTGATGGTGCATCCCGATCATGTCGGTGGAGCGCGCTCGCTCAAGCCGATCTATGAGCGCCAGGTATTCGGGCGCGGCGTCATGCTGTTCGAGAATGTCGATCGTGGCCAACTCGCGGCCCTTGGTGAGGTCCGCACGCCCAGCATCGCCGACTTGTTCGTCGCGGTGATGAGCCCGCCTTCGCGCGATGCAGCGCGGCAGGTAGATCAAGTAGGAGCACCCAGATGAACAAACCAAGTGTTGCTATCTCGACTTGGCTGGAACAATTCATGTGCCGGGCAGTTCAGCGTGGCTGCGACGTGGGCGCGACGCCCTTGTCGCGCAAAGCAAATCGCATCGTTTGGTCCGCGCAAGGCACGCTCGGCGATGGGCCATCACCTCCACTCTTCTGCGACGAGGGCGTCGCAGCTACCTACAGCTTGGCCGTGTTTTGCAATAGCTACACTAAATGAATACTACACCCACTGTACCCGAATCTGCCGGGGCGAGCGCCCCCGGCTACAGAGTTGCAACGCGGCCGTTCTATTGGTCGATATGCCGAGAAGTTTGGGAGAACCACTCGATCTACATCGCGCCGCTCATTGTCTCCGGCATCATCTTGTTTGGCTCGTTTGTTGGCGCATTTCATTTGGCGGGGCGCAGGCATAATGCATTGCTGCTCGACCCGGCGGCCCGGCGCGCCGCCATTGCCGCGCCGTACGACATGGCGGCGATAATGATCATCCTGACGGCGTTTATTGTCGGCTTGTTCTACTGTCTGGACGCGTTGTACGGGGAACGCCGCGATCGCAGCGTTTTATTCTGGAAATCCCTGCCGGTTTCAGACCTAACGACGGTGCTTTCGAAGGCGACCATTCCATTGGCGATAATACCGTTGGTTAGCTTCGCGATCATCGTTGTCACGCAGTTCATCATGCTGCTCATCAGCACGGCAGCGCTAATGCCGAGCGGTCTTGCAGGAACAACATGGGCTAACTTCAACTTGTTTCAGCAGTCGCTGATTCTGCTATACGGTCTGGTCGCGATCGCGCTCTGGCACGCGCCGATCTACGGCTGGGCATTGCTTATTTCATGCGTGGCGCGGCGCGCGACATTTCTTTGGGCGATGTTGCCGTTGCTCGCGATCGCCTTTTTCGAGAAGATCACGTTTGGCACCTGGCACTTCGCCTTCATGCTGAAAGACCGGTTGCTCGGATTCGCCCCCGAAGCGTTTGCCTTCAGCATGCGCAGGATTGGCTCCGTGTCGCTCACGCCGGGAAAATATCTCAGCGCACCTGAGCTCTGGATCGGCTTGGCGTTCGCTGTCGCATTCATCGCTACAGCAGTCCGGCTGCGGCGTTATCGCGGACCGCTCTGATTCGACGGATTTCCAGAAAGAAAAAGGAGAAGCTCGCATGCATCCAACCAAGAAAGCCGCCCGCATCGCCGGCGCCGTGTATTTGTCAATGGTATTCACCGCGCCATTTACTCTGCTGTATATTCCCAACAAGCTAATTGTGCGCGGAGATGCCACCGCGACGGCGAACAATATCCTGGCCCACCAGACAATGTTTCGTCTGGCGATCCTCGGCGATCTGATTACAGCCGTAATTTTCATTTGTCTGGGCATTGCGCTCTACCGGTTGCTGAGCGGAGTAAACAAGACCTGGGCGATGATGATGCTTGCATTCGTCGTGGTCTCGGCGGGGGTTGGATTTCTCGATACGCTAAACAATATCGCTGCCTTCATTCTCTTTCGCGGTGCCGACTTCCTCACCGTGTTCGAAAAACCACAACTCAACGCGCTCGGCTATCTGTTCATCCGCCTGCACAATCAGGGAATCTTCATCAACGAACTTTTTTGGGGCCTTTGGCTCTTTCCGTTTGGGCTGCTGGTCTTTCGTTCCGGGTTTCTGCCGCGATTCATTGGAGTTTGGTTAATGATCAACTGTTTCGGCTACGTGGCCCTGAGCATCATCGCATTGTTCGCCTCGGATTATTACGCCACCGCGTTTAAGTGGGCGCAACCCGTCTTGTTCGGCGAACTGGTCGTCATGCTGTGGCTTCTAATTAAAGGCGCAAAGGTGCCGGCTGAATCCATGGTCACCGCATCAGCATGAGCCGGAATCGGTTTCGTTTGGCCGATGAAACTCAAACCTATTCTAAAGTGGAGTGTCCGGGTGATTTTGGTCGCTTTGCTCTTGTCGATCTTAGCGGGGTTCATCGCCTACTGGAGATCGACCAACGACTGCGGACGCAGCATTCCTCCCGGGGTTGAGCGGATGAACGCGATCGAATATTGCGAATACGGACCGCCCGATGTCCTCAAGATCGACGAAATCGAAAAGCCGGTGCCTAAAGACAACGAGGTCCTGGTCAGGGTTCGCGCGGCTTCGCTGAATTCACTGGAGGCAGTTATAATACGCGATCTGTGGATCATTCGGTTAATGTCCGGCCTGCGCAAACCGAAGATCACGCGCTTCGGTCGCGATTTTGCCGGCGTCGTAGAAGCAGTGGGCACAAGCGTCACTGAGTTCAAAGCCGGCGACGAGGTCTTTGGCGTGAAATGGGGTGCCGTCGCCCAGTATGTCTGCGTTCTGGAGCAGCGCGCTGTCGTGTCGAAACCAGCAAACATCAGCTTTGAACAAGCCGGCGCGGTTGGCGTAGCGGGTCTGACTGCCCTGCAAGGCCTGCGCAATGCAGGGAAGATTCATGCCGGCCAGAAGGTTCTAATCAACGGGGCATCAGGAGGTGTCGGGACTTTCGCGCTGCAGATCGCCAAGGCTTTCGGCACTGAGGTCACGGCGGTATGCAGCACGCGCAACGTAGAGATGGCGCGATCACTCGGCGCCGATCACGTGATCGACTACACCAAAGAGGACTTCACCAAGAGTGATCAGCGTTATGACTTGTTATTCGATAACGTAGGCAACCGCTCCTTTTCAGAACGTCGCCAGATCCTGAAGCCTGACGGCATCTGTGTTCTGGCGGGGTTAGGCAGCATGGGAGCGATTGACGACTCGCTGAGCCGCATCGCGGGAATATTCGCTGCGTCGCTGCAGTCGCGCTTCGTCAACCAGAGGTTCGAGAGGTATACAACCACGTTCAACAAGGCCGATCTGACTTTTCTGCGCGACCTCATGGCGGAAGGCAAGGTCACTCCGGTAGTGGAGAAGACCTATCCAGTTGGTGAAACGGCAGAAGCGGTTCGCTACCTCCAGCAGGGCCACGTGCGCGGAAAGATCGTAATCAATTTGGATTGATGCACACGTGACAGAAGCGGAAAAATAACATGACAAACGATAAGATCGACAATTCCCAACGCACCGCCGCGAAAGTAGCGGGATGGAGCGGGCTGATCACATTCGCGGTCGTGGTCGTCGGCAACTACGTGCTGCTTAATCCTCTGTTTGTTCCGGCCGAAGCAGCGCGGACTGCTCAGAACATTCTCGCGCACCAAACTCAATTCCGGATCGCCGCTGTTTGCTTTTTAATCTACGCCGTCGGCGTTGTTGTTCTGTTGAGCGCGCTTTATGTGATTCTTAAGCCGGTCAACCCCGGACTCGCGTTGGTCGGAGCGCTGTTTCGCTTGGTGTTTGCTTTGTTGTGGCTGCTTTCGCCACTCAATCTGCTCGGCGCGCTGCGGCTCCTGGGTAATGCGCGGTACCTGCAAGTCTTCGAGCCAGATCGTTTGCAGGCGTTGGCGAGATTTCATCTCGGTTCAGGCTTCGATGATTATTACCTAGGTCTACCGTTCTTCGGATTGGCCGCCACTGTTTGCGCCTGGTTGT
>DATNNY010000505.1:0-2257 GCA_035601635.1 Pyrinomonadaceae bacterium | reverse complement strand
ACCAGCATCAACGGATTCAGTCTCTTGAATCGAGTCTCGGCGAGCTACAACGGCTTTTGTTTTATCTCGCTGGCGCCGTGGAGCGAGCGCAAGCAGACCGCGGCGGAAATTCTGAAGAGCATTAACGGTCGACTCGCGAGCGAAGTCCCCGAAGCGATGGCTTTTGCTTTTAGTCCGCCGGCAATTCCAGGTCTGGGAAACTCAGGCGGCTTTTCATTATGGCTCCAGGATCGCAGCGGTGGATCTGTCGAGCTTTTAGATCAGAATTTGCAAAAGTTTCTTGCGGCCGCGCGGCAGAGACCTGAGCTGGCCGGAGTCGGCTCGCAGTTCTCGGCGAGTTCGCCGCAGATTTACGCCGACGTGGATCGTGACAAGGTGCTCAAACAGGGAGTCGCGGTAGCCGACGTCTATCAAACAATGCAAGCCTACCTGGGCGGGCTCTTTCTGAATCAGTTCAATCGCTTCGGCAGACAATGGCGTGTCTTCCTGGAAGCAGAAGGTGAGGAACGTCTCAGCCCCAGCGACATCGACCAATATTACGTCCGCAACAACGATGGCAACATGGTGCCGCTGTCCTCGTTGGTAAGGACCCGCAGAATTTCCGGCCCCGAGTATACCAACCGCTTCAACGTCTATCGCGCGGCCCAGATAATTGGATCAGCCGCGCCCGGCTACAGCTCTGGTCAAGCGATGGCTGCTCTGGAAGAAGTTGCAAAGCAGACGCTGCCACCGGAAATTGGTTACGACTGGTCCGATCTTTCGTATCAGGAGAGGCAAGCGTCAGGAACAACGACCCGAGTATTCGGTCTGTCGCTGGTGTTTGTGTTTCTAATCCTGGCCGCCCTGTACGAGAGTTGGTCCCTTCCATTTTCGGTTCTGCTAACGATACCGATCGCGATCTTTGGCGCGTTTCTCGGACTCTGGCTGCGCGGTTACGACCTTGATGTCTATGCACAGATCGGACTAATCGTGCTGATCGGTCTCGCGGCGAAGAACGCGATCTTGATTGTCGAATTTGCCAAAGCGGAATTGGAAAAGGGTCGTGACTTGATTGAGGCAGCCCTCGAGGGAGCACGTTTGCGCTTGCGGCCAATTCTGATGACCTCGTTCGCATTCATCTTCGGATCGGCTCCTTTATGGGTTGCTTCAGGCGCGGGCGCGGCCTCACGGCGCATCCTTGGCACGGTTGTGATCGTGGGAATGTTGGCCGCCACCTCCATCGCGATTTTCATTATCCCGGCGACTTTCTATTTGGTGGAAAAGTTCACCACGAGATTCAGCAGGCGGCACGAAACAAAAGGCGATTCACCGGAGCCCGCGCCTTTGTTAGGAGATTGAAGAAGGATGAGCCGCAAAGCGCCAAAGGCGCGAAATGTAATAGCCCAGGGCAACGCCGTGGGTCTGCAGTTGATAAATTTAGCAAGCGCTGAAGGCGCGCACTATCAACCGTCGGTTCGATTTGTGTTTCGCGTATGTATTATTTCGCGCCTTCAGCGCTTAACGAGGCACGTTGCCGCAACCTGGGCCGATGGCCCAGGCTATTACATTTCGCGCCCTTGGCGCTTTCGCCTAATCAACGTAGCGCTACTCGCAAGTCTCCTGGCGGTCAATGTGGCCGGCCAAAAGAAATATGAGCGTCCGGCGGTCAAGACGCCCGACACATTTCGCGGTAGCGAAGCCGTTGCGCCAACTGATCAGACTTCTATCGGCGACCTCAAGTGGTTTGAAGTGTTCAAAGACGAAGAGCTACAGAAGCTGGTCAGGACGGCGATGGTACAGAATTACGATCTGCGTGCGGCGGTCGCACGCATCAATGCAGCGCGCGCCAATCTGGGGCTCGCGCGATCTGATCAATTTCCGCAGTTAGAGGCAAGCGCTGATCTTACAACTACACGTTCGTCCAGAAATGGATCCCTAGGCGCTTCAGGCCAGGGAGGCCGAACACGCAGCTTTGGCAGTGTCTTGCTGAATCTCCTCAATTTTGAGATAGATGTTTGGGGACGATTGCGCCAGCAAACTAAAGCTGCGCGCGCGGAGTTGCGAGCTTCCGAGGAAGATCGCAAAGCAGTGATGACGACTGTTGTGGGTGATGTCGCTACCGGCTACTTCAGTCTGGTCGAACTCGACAGCGAACTCGATATTGACAAGCGCACGCTCGCAACTCGAGAAAACTCGCTAAAACTCATCACACTACGACAGCAAGGCGGCTTGGCCACCATGCTCGATGTGCGTCAGGCAGAAGAGTTGGTCTATCAGG
>DATNNY010000504.1:0-3768 GCA_035601635.1 Pyrinomonadaceae bacterium | reverse complement strand
CCCAGCAATACTGACGCAACAACAAAAGAGAGAGTCGCGCGAGTGCCCCAAACACTCGCAGCACTCTAACAAACGGATTTAGCCACGGGATTTGCTGAAACCCTGTTTGCTGAAAAACCCTGTTTGCTGAAAAACCCTTGGCTGAAAAACCCTTGACAAGTATGGAACACGGTAGTAGATTGCGCGCCATCATAAGCAACTTTCGTTGCTAGGAATCTTAAAGTCTCGTTCTTGCAGTCCGGCAGGGTCTAACTTGCTGGGGACCCTACCAAGTAAACTTTCTCAACGTAACGCACAATCAACAATGCTCTTCAAGCCGTTCTGGCTGAAGAGTCTGTCCGATTCTCTTAGAGGAGGAGCCCGCTATGGTGTTTATCTCAAAACGAAACAGAAGAAGAGAAAGAGAAGTTCAACAAGCTCTCAACAACAGGCTGGAACTGGTAAAAGAGGGTTTCACTCGCCGGGACCTGATCAAGATGGGGTTGATGACCAGCGCGGGCGTGCTGATCGCGAAGGGTGGATTGACGCATGCGCAGTGGGGCGGGCACAACAGCGGTTGCTATGGGAACAGCTGTAATGTCGGATGCAGCCCCCAGCCGGCCCAGATCTTCATTGATCCAATGCCCATTCCCCCGGAACTGCCGGCGCGGCCATTATCTGATCCGGGACTAACCTTCGGCGCGCCCCCGCAGCAGTTTCCCTTCAACACGATCAATCCGGCCACCGGTCTTCCGTACGAGGGTCGCGGCCAATACAACGGATCGCTGCGACCGGGATCAGATTTCTTTCAGTTTTTTACCCAGTACCCGACGCAGAAATATTATGTCGAGCGCATCAGAGCAAACACGAATTTCAGGCTTACTTCAGATACGAACATTCCGGCGCAAACAATCTGGGGCTTCAATCTGGGCGATAGCGCGACCAGCGACGTGGGGACTATGCCAGGCCCCACGATCGTCAGTCACTATCAGGAACCCTGGTTGATTCGCCGCTTCAACGAGCTACCGACACAGAGTCAGAACGGCGGGTTCGGCGTTCCCGAGATGTCCACTCACCTGCACAATTTCCACACCGCGCCGGAGAGCGACGGCGGTCCCTGTCGCTGGTTCTTCCGCGGACAGTATTTCGATCAGTACTTCACCGGACAGCAGGCAGGATTCGCTTCGACCCATCAACCCAACGGCGACATCAACGAATCGCTGAGCACGATGTGGTATCACGACCATCGCATCGATCACACCGCCGAAAATACTTACAAGGGCCTTGAAGGGTTTCACCTCATCTTCAACCAGTTCGACACCGGCAATGAAACTACGGGCTTTCGGCTGCCGAGCTATCCGCAGTACGACATCCCGATCATGCTCAATGACAAGTTGCTGGATCCCAGCACCGGTCTGCTCTGCTTTGACACCTTCAATTTCAAAGGACTGCTGGGCGACATTCAGTTGGCGAACGGCATCATTCAACCGTTCTTCAACGTCAGCCAGCGGCGCTATCGCTTCCGCGTGCTGAACGGCGGGCCGTCGCGCTTCTACGAATTGTTCCTGACCGATCCGCTCACTCCCAGCACGCAGATTCCGTTCTGGGTGATCGCTGATGACGTCAACCTTTTACCGACGCCCATTCAGGTGACCAGCATCCGGCTGGGCGTGGCCGAACGTTATGACATCATCATCGACTTCAACACGGTCAAGAGTTTGATTGGCAGCCACACCAAAGTTCGTCTGGAGAATCGTTTGGTGCAGGACGACGGCCAGGGTCCGAGCTGTGACCTTTTTTCCGCCGGCCAGGGCATGTCCTGTGTCGAGTTCAGGATCGGCAGCCCCGTCACCGACAACAGTGTCAACCCGGCGACGCACCCGGTGTTCTATCAACTGCCGAGCGTCATCACGCCGCGCATCACCCGGAACTTCAGCTTTGATCGCGACAATGGCCAATGGGTAATCAATGGCAGGTTTGCGAACTGCAACGAGCTGCGCTTCGCGGTAACGCAGAATAGCGCGGAGAACTGGCTCTTAAGCAACCCTCGGAGTGATTGGCAACACCCGATCCACGTCCACCTGGAAGAGCACCAGATCCTCAGCCGGTCTAACAACGGAGGGCGTCGCTTCAGTTACAGCCATCACAGCCGGCGCGCCGGATTCGGCTCTCCCGACTGGCGCTCTCACGGTGACTGCGCCTTTGGCGGCGGCGGCGGCGGCATCAGCACGACTCGCCCCAATGTTCCCAACGTCGAAGTGTCGCGCAAGGATGTCACGCGGTTGCAGGCCGATGAAGACGTTAAGATATTCTTCCGCTTCCGCGACTTTCGGGGTGACTGGCCGATGCACTGCCACAACGTCGTTCACGAAGATCACGCCATGATGCTGCTGTTTCAAGTGCAGCCGGGCGTGACCGACAATAACCAGAATCCCTAAATCAGCCGCCGCAACACGCAGGCACGAGAAAGGAACAAAAATCATGGAAAAGATGACAAGGAGAAATTGGCTGGCGGCTGCTGGAGCGACTACGGCCGTTGCGGGAGCGAGCAGCTTGTTCGGACAAGAGGCCACCCCGGCGAACACACACAACTACAATTTCAAGGACATCTCGCCGCGCGAACTTATTCAACGGCGCCACCTGCCTAACCTGGAACTGATTACTCAGGACAATCAGAAGGTCCACTTTTACACCGACCTGGTCAAAGACAGGCGGGTGGTGATCCAATTCATGTTCACCCGCTGCAAAGACGTCTGCCCGATCATTACGCACCACCTGGTCGAAGTGCAGAGACTGTTGAAGGGCCGCGTTGGGAGTGACATTTTCTTTTACTCGATCACGCTAAGTCCTGAGGAGGATACTCCACGCGACCTCAAGGCGTACGCCAGGATGCACGGTGTAGGACCGGGCTGGACGTTTCTCACCGGCAAGCCGGACGATATTCTGCTCCTGCGCAAGTCGCTCGGCTTTTTCTATGACGATCCCAAGGAAGACGCGGACAGGAACAACCATTCGGGGATGCTCGTAGTCGGCACTGAGCCCCTAATGCGTTGGGCGATGTGTCAGGGTGGTGCCGATCCGAAGTGGATTGCCACCGTAATTCAGACAGAGGCGGATGCTCCTCTCACGGGATCTGTGGATGGAGTCAAGCAGGCCGATTCTGCTATTCGTACAAATCTCAATGCACCAAAGGATGGGACTGCTCCGGCTGTTCACGTTCACAGGATGAAATAGAGCTGTCTGCCGCAGCAGCCAGTCTGCCGCGCCACGAAATCAGCGTATGGTGAACGCCCCTCCATACCAGGCGCACTCTGAGGACAGCGTCTACAAGGCCCGGTTTCTTGCCGGGTCTTGTTTTTGGATTATCAAAAAGCCGTTAATACTTCCTGTCGGAATCTCCCTCAAAACAGTCTTGCCCAAGGTACAGCATGCAACTCGCCAATCGAATCTCCCTTGAGCGATGAGTACACATGGCTTTGGAACTCACGATATCAACCGTTGAGTTGTGCGAGTTGCGCACGGTGCCTGGCTTAACCAACCATACTGAAAGGCAGATAAATGATTTGGTCAGTCCAAAAATTAGTGAAAGATTTGATTCTCTTTGGCACTGAATATGCAAACAGACGAAAACACTCAGCTGCACTAGCAGCTGAAGGAAGACGCTTCGTTGGAGAGACATGATGAGAGACTTGAAAATGAAAGCGGTGTGTTTACGGGAAAGAGAAACTCGCATGTCGAGCCCGACACGATGCCGAAAGAATTCTCAGCTTCCCCTGGAAAATCGGCGTG
>DATNNY010000503.1:0-3193 GCA_035601635.1 Pyrinomonadaceae bacterium | reverse complement strand
CGGCGATCAGGACCATGCCGTCGCGACAGCGGGCGCAGCTGCATTTTGATGATCTCACAATGGCGGAGCCTGACCGACGATGAGGTGTAAGGATGACTTGGAATCGAAATCGACTGACTGAAAAACTCGGCATCGACTATCCGATCATTCAAGGCCCGCTGGGTGGATTGTCATCGCAGAAATTGACGGCGGCAGTATCTAACTTTGGCGGCCTGGGATCTTTCGGCGCGCTTAGTCTGTCCCCGGAAGAAATCAAGAGCGTTATATCTCAGATTCGTTCGCTGACATCGAAGCCCTTCGCAGTGAACCTATGGGTGTCGATGGAAGATGACGACGCGCGAAGTTCAGACGAAGCCGCTTTCAACCGAAGCCTCGCGCCGCTGGCAAGCTACTTCGAAGAATTGCAGGCGCCGCGTCCACAGTACAAACCATACTCGCCGATCCGATTTGAAGATCAAGCTCGCATTCTGTTGGATGAGAAAGTGCCCGTCTTCAGCTTCATATTCGGAATTCCGCCAAAGGAAATCCTTGACGAGTGTCGAGCGAAAGGCATCGTGACGATTGGAACCGCGACCACGCCGGATGAGGCGGTCGCGCTTCAGGAGGCTCGGGTTGATGCCATCGTGGCGTCCGGCTTCGAAGCAGGTGGACATCGTGGTTCATTCCTTCGCGCCGCCGAAGATTCTGTGACCGGCACCTTTTCACTCGTTCGCCGGATTGCCGACGTGGTTGACGTGCCTGTGATAGCTGCGGGCGGGATCGCAGATGCGCGAGGCGTGGTTGCAGCTTTGGCACTCGGCGCGGAGGCGGTGCAGATGGGGACAGCATTTCTCACGTGTGAAGCATCGGGCGCGAGCAATATTCATCGAGAGGCTCTGTTGCAAGGCCAGGCTGAATTCACCGGGCTGACAAAGGCCTTCACGGGAAGGCTAGCGCGGGGAATTCAGAATCGCTTGATGAGCGAGTTAGAACAAGAGCGAGCCGAGATCTTGCCGTATCCGCTGCAGCGGATGCTTGTCAGAAATCTTTCGATTGCGGCCGAGGCGGCTGGCCGACCCGATCTGATGCCTTTATGGGCCGGGCAAAGCGCCAATCTTTCAACTTGTACCGAAGTTTCGGTTTTCCTGAATTCATTGGTTGAGGAAGTTTCCGAAATCGCTGGGCCGGTGACTGAATGGAGCGCTAAACGCCGTGAGAGAAAGTAATCGGTTCAAAAGAGATTGGAAATGAGCGTACTAATCGTGGAAAGAGCGTGGAAAGAAGCGTGGTAAGAATCGCGATAGTCAGGTCGCTGCGAGGGATCACGTTGATGATTTCCATAATGTTGATCTCAACTCAACTACTCGCACAACCTCGACGAAAGGAGCATGGCGTGGAACACCCAACTTTTTATCGAACGGTGCAGGTAGAGGGTTTGTCAATCTTTTATCGCGAGGCTGGTCCCAAGAGCGCGCCGACAATTCTGCTACTGCACGGGCTCCCGTCTTCATCGCGAATGTTTGAACCTCTTTTCAAACGGCTTTCTGATCGCTATCACCTGGTCGCGCCGGATTACCCCGGGTTTGGTCACAGCGACTGGCCCGATCCAAAAAAGTTCGCCTACACATTCGATCACTATGCCGAGATCATGAATCGTTTCAGCGAAGCGCTGCGGCTCTCGCAGTACACACTTTACATGCAGGACTACGGAGGCCCGGTGGGTTTTCGCATGGCCTTAGTCTATCCCGAGCGGATCGATGGGTTGATCGTTCAGGACGCAGTCGCGCATAACGAAGGGCTCGGTGCCAATTGGAAACCGCGACGCGCCTTTTGGGCCGATCGCGCGGCCAACGAAAGCGGGCTGCGCACAAACCTGCTTTCGCTTCAGACGACCCGGACGCGCCATGTGGGAAACGATCCGAATGTCGAACGGTATGACCCGGATCTCTGGACGGATGAATTTGCGTTTCTCAGTCAACCTGGCCAGGGAGACATCCAAAGTGATCTGTTCTACGACTATCGGACAAATGTAGACGCATATCCTAAATGGCAAACTTGGATGCGCGAGAAGCAGCCGCGGCTCTTGGTGATCTGGGGTAAGTACGACCTATCGTTTGATCTCGGTGAACCGGAACGCTATCGGAAGGACGTTCCCAAAGCCGAAGTGCACGTACTCGACGCCGGCCACTTTGCCCTGGATACGGCTGCGGATGAAATCGCCGCATTGGTGCGAGGCTTTTTACCGGCAATCCGGTGACGCGAGACGACCACGATTCAATGGAGTCGACTGGCTAAGGAGAAGAACCATGGCAACTGCAACGATGACAACACGGCCTCCTTTGCCTCCTTTCACACGCGAGAGTGCGATTCAAAAGGTACGTCTGGCCGAGGATAGCTGGAACACCCGCGACCCGGGGAAAGTAGCTCTGGCATACGCGATCGACTCATGCTGGAGGAATCGCGCGGAGTTCGTCAATGGGCGAGGTGAAATCACCACTTTTCTTTCTCGCAAGTGGGCCAGGGAGTTGGACTACAGGCTCATCAAGGAACTGCGGGCGTTCACCGGGAACCGCATTGCGGTGCGGTTCGCTTACGAATGGCACGACGATTCGGGTCACTGGTATCGCTCCTATGGCAATGAGAATTGGGGGTTCAATGACGACGGGCTCATGGCTTTTCGGTTCGCGTCGATCAACGACCTTCCGATCCAGGAATCAGATCGCAAATATCATTGGCCGCTGGGGCGTCGTCCCGATGACCACATGGGATTGAGCGAGCTGGGTCTCTAGCTAGTTCAGACGGAGAGCTGTAAACAAACGAGTAAGCATGTTGGATAAAAACATCCACCAGGAAGCGCCGAAAACATCAGCCGACGCAATCGTTGAAGTCGATGGTTACAGAGGTTCGCAATGAGTGTGGCGGTTTTCAAAAAGACGGAGCCCCGTGGTGATACACAAGGAGAGCAGTCTATGGACCGACGTTTGATCCCCGGCCGTCAGGCAGGGAAGCTGAAATCCAATCTGCAAAGAGACATGTGCCTCGCGCTGGTCTCGCACGAACTGCGGACGCCGACTAACGCGATCATCGGCTGGACCCGATTGATCAAAGACGGGTGCGCTGATGAGAGTACCCTGGCGCATGGCATAAACGTTATTGAGCGCAACGCAAAGGTTCAGGCAGAGTTGATCGAACAACTGCTGGATTTTTCCCGTGT
>DATNNY010000502.1:0-11936 GCA_035601635.1 Pyrinomonadaceae bacterium | reverse complement strand
CTTTGTTGCTGCAGCTGCTGTTCGCGTTGGATCCACCAGCGCTGTTGCTCGGAATCCCGGTTACGAAACTGGTTTTGACGCTGACGCCAGGACTGTTCCTCACGCTGCCGCCAAAGGTTCTGTTGTTGATCCGACAATCGCGACTGCTGATTCCATTGGCGATTCTGATTGTCAATCGCCTGGCCGGGCTGTCCACTATTGCGACGCTGGTTGACGCCGTTGTCCTGTCGGCCCCATTGGCGCGTCTGACTGTCCTGCTGCGCCTGCTGGGCTCCTCGCTGCCCTTCCGCTATGCGGCGTTGCTGATCAATCTGTCTTCCCTGCTGTTGGGAGCGCCATTGGTCCTGAGTGCGCTGGTCCTGAGTGCGACGTTGCTGATCGGCAATCCGCCTCTGCTCATCTGCCTGGCGTTGCTGATCCATGCGGCGGCCATTTTGCTGCGCTTGATTTTGCCGCTGCAATTCGTAGCTCTGGCGCTGTTGGTCCTGCGCCTGTCGCTGCTGATCAAGACCCTGCTGTTGTTGACGTTGACGTGCGGCTGCCCGCTGCTGTTCGTAGGCTTGGCGCTGTTGGTCTTGCGCCTGCCGCTGCTGGTCCTGACCCTGCTGTTGTTGACGCTGACGTACGGCTGCCCGCTGCTGTTCGTAGGCTTGGCGCTGTTGGTCTTGCGCTTGCCGCTGCTGGTCCTGACCCTGCTGTTGTTGGCGCTGGCGGGCCGCTGCCCGCTGCTGTTCGTCAGCCTGCCGGCGCTGTTGGTCCTGCGCCTGTCGCTCGTTGTTGCGGCGTTGGGCTTCAGCTTGTTGGCTCTGCTGATCGTTCTGAGGCTGAGCAGGCTGTTGGTTTCCCCGTTGCTGCCTTTGCTGTCGCCGGTCCTGGCGATTCTGTTGATCTTGCGCGTTCGCCAGGCCACTCGCGGCTG
Organism: Pyrinomonadaceae bacterium; assembly: GCA_035601635.1. Taxonomy (GTDB): domain Bacteria; phylum Acidobacteriota; class Blastocatellia; order Pyrinomonadales; family Pyrinomonadaceae; genus UBA11740. The sequence goes on along the minus strand of DATNNY010000502.1, from coordinate 11,017 downwards.
GCACCAGCGCCAAACCGATAGCCGTCGCCAGCGCGATGCGATTAAAGTAATTACGTTTCATAACTAACCTCCTGGAAAGGAAACACCGAGGGGAAAGTGATTTCGCCAACCCTATTCGCAATTACCATTCCAAGGATTGCGCGTCACCGAAATCCCTTCACTCGTGACCCCACGAGCAGGCTCGTCTAATCCTATATGGTTTCGCGATGAACCATATCGGGCATCAACGAGTCCCGATTTGTACAGGCGGCCAGCCGGTACGCCGCGGTGACGGCATAGCCTGCCAGCCGGTGCTACTTTGCTGCTGTTATTCCCACGAGGTTTCGCTTATATTTAGTGCTAAGCAGAAATTCAGGAGGATAAAATGAAGTTCTTTCTCGATACGGCGAACCTCGACGAGATTCGCAAGGCGGCGGCTCTGGGACTCGCCGACGGAGTGACCACAAACCCTTCGCTGATTGCGAAGGAAGGCAACGTCGATTTCAAACAGCACATCGGCGAAATCTGCAAGATCGTTTCTGGCCCGGTTTCGGCCGAGGTAACCAGTCCGAACAAAGACGACATGCTGCGCGAGGGACGCGAATACGTAAAGATTGCGCCCAACGTTGTCATCAAATGCCCGCTCACCGTCGATGGTTTGGAGGCGACCCAAATTCTCAACGAAGAAGGAATCAAGGTAAATGTAACGCTTTGCTTCTCGGCAGCGCAGGCGATCTGTGCAGCGAAAGCCGGCGCCTCTTTCATCAGCCCGTTTCTTGGTCGGCTGGACGACATCGGCGATAACGGTCTACGTCTACTCGAAGAGATAATCGAGATCTATGACAACTACGGATGGAAGACAGAAGTACTCGCCGCCAGCATGCGACATCCCATTCACATAATCGAGGCAGCGCGAATGGGTGCGGACATCGCAACAATGCCTTACAAAGTGCTTGAGCAACTACTGAAACATCCGCTCACCGATAAGGGTCAGGACCAGTTTCTGGCAGACTGGAAGAAGCGATCTGCCAAGGCCTAAGGCGCACAGACAGGACAGGGTTCGATGACAAACGAACGTGTTTCTCAACAGAACCCTGCCGCCTCTCCATCCGAGTTGGTAGTCCAGGCTAAGTCCCTCACCAGGGTCTACGGTAAACAGCGCGCGGTTGACGAGATCGACTTTGCAGTAAGTCGTGGAGAGACGTTTGGCCTGCTCGGGCCAAACGGCGCGGGCAAGTCTACCACGATGCGCATGATTGCCTGTCGTACGCCTCTGAGCGCAGGTGAACTCTTGGTGGAAGGCCGCAACGTGCGCACCCAGGCGCGCGCGATTCGATCGATCATCGGGGTGGTCCCCCAGGAGAACAACCTCGATCCTGATTTGAATGTCCTGCGGAACCTCATCGTTTACGCCAGCTACTACCGCATGCCAAAGCACCAGGCCGCACGACGAGCGGTGGAATTGCTCGACTTCATTGGCTTAAGCGATCGAAGTGACGCTCGTGTCGATCATCTTTCCGGTGGCATGAAACGAAGGCTGATGATCGCGAGAGCGCTCTTGCACGAACCGCGTCTTCTGGTTCTTGACGAGCCCACCACCGGACTGGATCCTCAGGTCCGTCAGGAAATCTGGCAGAAGCTGGAAGAGTTACGACGCGTTAGCGGAGTTACAATTCTGCTCTCAACTCATTACATGGAAGAAGCTGAGAAGCTTTGTGAGCGGTTGGTCATAATCGATCATGGAAAGATACGGGCGACGGGGACGCCGAAGGATTTAGTGCTGGCCAGAGTATCGCGTTACGCTTTGGAAGTCAGAGATGTGGGCGACCTTACGCTGCGCCCAACACTAAACGGCATCACTGCGGTAACCCGAAACAACGCACATTTTTATTTCGCCGCTGAGGCGGAAATGCTGACACCCCTCATGAAATTGTATGAGGGCCGGCGTCCGATGATTCGTCTGTCAAACCTGGAAGATGTATTTCTTCAACTCGTCAGCAATAACGAAGCGGGTCGCGCAAGTTAATCAATCACTCCCCAGCGCCATTAGGCGGGAAATATTTATAGTACTGCCGGCCACTCTTTCTTTGGCCCTGTCCTAACTATAAACATCTCGTGCCTACGGCACTTCGGAAAGTTCGCATGCACAATTCTGCTCAGATCACAGTTCGCGTCCTGAAATACGACGGCGCCGAATACCGTCGCTGGAACGCAACCTTATCTCGTCGGACAGGCTCGCTAATCGTCCTCGATGCGGCATTCGAGGACGACGTGCAGCACGATCTGCTTGGCAAAATTAGCCGGGGCACTCGGACGATTGAATACTATTGGCTCGATCGCTGGTACAACATCTTTCGATTTCTGCAGAGCGACGGATCCACCAAGCTGTTTTACTGCAACGTCAACATGCCTCCGGCGATAAGCGGCGGCATTCTTAGTTACATCGATTTGGATATAGATATTCTGGTGCAACCCGACTTTTCATATCAGGTGCTCGACCGCGAAGAGTTTGCCTCCAGTGCCATGCACTACCGTTATTCGCGACAGGTCAAACGACAGGCCCAAGCGGCGACCGACGATTTGATCTTCATGATCGAGAAGCGTCAATTCCCTTTCTCTTGAAGCGATTGGCCCCTTATTTTCGATCGATCCCGAAAAGTTCTGGAACCTTTCCCTCTCATCAGGTGAATTAACTGTGATAGCAGCGATTCGAACAATGGCGACGCAGATCACTGACAGCGAACTCGTCCAGACAATGCTCGGCGGCGACAAAGAAGCATTCGCGGAGCTTTACCGCCGCCGTCAGCGCGACGTTTACCGATTTGCTTTGCACATGACAGGTATACCCGACGTTGCTGAAGATGTGACTCAGGAAGTTTTCATAGTGTTGATGCGAAGAGGGAATGAATATGACGAGTTGAAAGGATCTGTTAACGCCTTTCTGCTTGGGGTAGCCAGAAACTACGTCCTGCGACGTCTGCGGCAGGACCGCTGCTTCGTTTCGATCGACGATGCCGCTGACAGCGCCGCCAACAATGAAGCAGGAGTTCACGAGACATTCTCCAGGACCGAAGCGATCCTGGCCATGCAGAAAGCGGTTCTGAACTTGCCAGAGCACTATCGCGAAGCCGTCGTGCTGTGCGATCTGCAAGAGTTGACTTACAACGAGGCGGCGCTGGTGCTCGGCTGCGCGATTGGCACAGTTCGATCGAGATTGCACCGCGCCCGAACCATGCTAATCGAAAAGTTGCGCACCCGGGGCGATGGCGCACCCGAAAAGGAACTTGAGTCAGCGAGGTGTTTCGCATGAATTGCCAAAGATTTGAAGACGTCGTGAACGACATAGCCCGCGAGCAGATAATCGATGCCGGCTTGCGCTCGGAAGCGATCGAGCATAGCGAGCGCTGTGAACGATGTGGCGAGAAACTTGAAGACCAGCGCGCGATGACGCTTCAGCTGCACAGTCTCGCCGAAAATATGAAATCGGCTGGCGCGCCGGCGAGAGTGGAAGCACGGCTGCTCGCGAAGTTCGACGAGTTTGCTGCGGTGCAGTTCCCTGCTCCGCTGCGGGCGGCGCGGCATTACCAGGCTCAATATGTCATCGGCGCAATAGCGGCCGTGCTCTTGATTGTGTTTGGGCTCCTTGCGATTCGTAGGCCGGTGCCGGGACCGTCAGCTATGCCGTTCGTGGCGAACACAGTAGCGCCTGCCAAAACTGGGATCACTACCACGTCCACTCCACCCATCTTTATGCAGAGACGGCTTAGGCCTGCGAACTCTGGAAAGAAGTCTGCAACCAGACAAAAACATAATCCGGCCGCCAAAGCCCCGGCTGCTGTTACCTCAACGACTGAGATCGCCACAGATTTTCTGCCCCTGAGTTATGGAGCTGCCACTAATCTGGAAGAGGGTGGCCGGATGGTTCGGGTTGAATTGCCGCACTCTGCGTTGGCGAGATTTGGCCTGCCGGTAAATATGGATCGCGCCAACGAACGAGTGAAAGCCGATGTCCTGTTTGGAGTAGACGGTTTGGCGCACGCAATTCGCTTTGTTCGCTAGAGTCTCTGGAATCGTTGATTGAATTTATAGCCGGGCATGCCCGCAAACTGAAAGGAAAAGAATCATGAAGAAGACCTCAGTATTAGTGCTCAGCTTGTCGCTGATAGTGCTTGCCAACGTAATCTCCGTAGTTGGTCAGGAAAGACAGGCCACGTTTGAGAAACAAATAGGCCCGGTGCTTACCATGCAAGGTCCTGACGGCGCCGGCAACACGTTCACTTTCGTAAACTCTGAATTCAGTTTTGACAGACTGGTCAAAGGCGCCCCGTATTCGGCTCAGGCTATCACTGAGATGACCCAGATGCTGAGTGACGGCAATCGCATAGTCAACACCACCTCGGCCGCTGTCTATCGCGATGGCGAAGGCCGCACGCGGCGTGAACAGACCTTGAAGGCGATCGGGGGATTCTCTGCCGCGGGCGAATCATTTAAAACGATTTCAATCAACGACCCCGTAGCGGGAATCGCCTACGTGCTCGAACCGCACAGCCATACAGCCCGAAAGATTCAGGGGTTGGTGGTAGGAGCAGGCCATTCGGCGGGGTTCAAGGTGGCCGGCGCCGGTGAAGGAAACGTCATTTTCAATCGCACTCCGAACGGTGAAGTACAACTCAGGCGAGGAAACCCGGAAACCAAGATGATCGAGGAAAAGCAGCGAACCGGTTTTCGCAACGAAGACCTGGGCACGCAAGCCGTCGAGGGAGTCAACGCCCTCGGCACCAGAACCACGATCACGATCCCTGCCGGGCAGATCGGTAATGAACGGGCAATTGAAATCGTTGACGAGCGCTGGTTCTCGCCTGAGTTGAAAGCGATGGTGATGACTCGCCACTCTGATCCGCGCTCGGGCGAAGTCGTGTACCGCCTGACCAACATCAATCGCGCGGAACCGGATCACTCGCTCTTCGAAGTCCCTACGGATTACGCGCTCAGGGAAGAATCCGAGCCGATGCGGTTCAGAATGGAAAAGCCCGTTCCGCAACAGTAAGTTAATTGTTCGCGATTATGCTCGAAGGGCTGCTCGAAGAAATTCGAGCGGCCCTTTTGTTTGAAGTCAGTACCGGGAGCAGTAGCGACCGGGTCGTTGCGATATTGGGGATGCTATCAACCGTACAGCCCGGTCGACTACCGCTTCCGGTACCGACCTCATTGGGAGAAGGCCTCTACCTCTGGGCCAATCGTTTTGACGAATGCACCACAGGCGAGTTAGCCTCAGACTTCAATCATGACCTTCGCCACAACCCAGATTAATCTACGTGATGTTTACGCCGTCTGGCGGCGTGACGTAGAGGTTCATCTGCGTCTCTGGAAAATGAATCTCATCGCCCCCGCCATCGAGCCCGTCTTTTCCGTGCTCGCTTTCGGTTGGGGTCTGGGCGCGCTGGTGGCCGGCAAGGTCTCGGGTATTTCTTATCTCTCTTTCGTGGGCGCGGGTATCCTGGGTCTCACTGTTCTGATGCGCGCCATGTTTGAGACGACTTATGCTGCTTATTTTCGCATGGTCTATCAATCGACCTACGATGCGATATTGGCGACGCCGGTTGATGCCGAGTCGCTGGCTTTCGCTGAGATCCTTTGGGCCATAACGCATGCAGCCTTCGACACGTTGGTTATCATGATCGTGCTGGTGGTGTTCGGCGCCGCTACTTCGCCCTGGGCGGTCCTGGCGCCAGTGCCGCTGTTGGTCGGCAGTGTCTTCATTGCCGGGTTCTCGCTCGCGGTGACGGCGCATGTTCACGACATCGACGCTTTCAATATTTACATGGCTGCGTTCTTTACCGTCATGCTGATCTGCGGGTGCTGGTTTCCGGTCGACGTGCTGCCGGCATGGTTGCGCATCGTCGCGTACGCGATCCCTTTAACTGAATCAATTGATTTGACGCGGGCGTTCCTTACCGGCCGCTTCCTTTCGCGGCACGTCTCGGAGGCGGCTTATCTGCTAATATTTGCGTTGCTGGCTTGCGAATGGGCCATGAAGAGTTTGCGAAAGCGAATGGTCAGCTAGTAAAGAAGGTCTCCAGTGAACGAGATAAGAGATTTAACGCAAAGGACGCGAAGGCGTCCGCAAGGTTCCGCAAAAAGAAAATCCTTTGCGTTCCTCTGCGAGAACCTCTGCGTCCTTTGCGGTTAAACGATCTCGCTTGAGAATAAAGACTGATGTCACAAGAAAAACCCGCGAAACTTTCCAAGCTCGATCAACTTCGTGAGCGTGAGCAACGCGCCGCAGCCGGCGGCGGTCCCGCGCGCGTCGAGAAGCAACACGCCGCCGGCAAGATGACTGCGCGCGAGCGGGTCGAGTTCCTGCTCGATGACGACAGCTTTCAGGAGTTCGACAGGTTAGTCGAGCATCGTTCGCAGGACTTTGGAATGGAGAAGGAAATCTATCCCGGCGATGGCGTCGTTACCGGTCATGGCTTGATCGACGGCCGCAGAGTCTTTGTCTTTGCCCAGGACTTCACAGTCTTTGGCGGTTCTCTTTCCGAAACGCACGCGGAAAAAATTTGTAAGGTGATGGACCTGGCGATGAAGGTCGGCGCGCCGGTGATCGGCCTCAACGATTCCGGCGGCGCGCGCATACAGGAAGGCGTGGTCAGCCTCGGTGGTTATGCCGATATTTTTCTGCGCAACACGTTGGCATCCGGGGTTATTCCTCAAATTAGCTGCATCATGGGCCCATGCGCCGGCGGCGCTGTGTACAGTCCGGCGATCACCGATTTCAATATCATGGTCAAGGACACGTCCTACATGTTCATTACTGGTCCTGACGTAATCAAGACGGTAACGCACGAAGACGTGACTAAAGAAGAACTCGGCGGGGCATCGACGCACAATCGTAAGTCTGGCGTAGCGCACTTCGCCGCGGATTCTGACGAGCATGCTTTGCGCATGGTGCGCGAACTTCTGTCATTCATTCCTTCGAACAATCTCGACGATCCGCCACGCGTCACGCCAACAGATTTGCCGGACCGGGCCGAGACAGAACTAAATTCAATAGTACCGGAAGCTTCCAACCAGCCTTACGACATTCGCGAAGTGATCGATTTGATTGTCGATGAGGCATATTTCTTCGAAGTACATCGCGAGCACGCGCCCAACATCGTCGTTGGCTTCGCGCGGCTTGATGGAAAGCCTGTGGGCATCGTTGCTAATCAACCCGCATATCTCGCCGGAGTGCTGGACATTGATAGTTCCCTGAAGGCCGCGCGCTTTGTCCGCTTCTGCGACTGCTTCAATATTCCGATCGTGACCTTCGAAGACGTGCCCGGATTCTTACCCGGCATTTCACAGGAACACGGCGGCATCATCAAGCATGGCGCGAAACTCCTCTATGCTTATGCCGAAGCGACCGTCCCCAAGGTTACCGTGATTACTCGCAAGGCCTACGGCGGCGCGTACTGCGTGATGGGATCGAAACATATTCGCACCGACATCAACTTCGCCTGGCCCACCGCGGAAATTGCCGTGATGGGAGCCGAAGGCGCGGTCGACATTCTCTATCGCCGTGAAATCAGCGAAGCTTCAGACAAAGCCTCCGCTCGGCGCGCGAAGGTGACTGAATTGGAAGACAAATTCGCCAATCCCTACGTCGCCGCCGAACGTGGCTTCATCGACGAAGTGATCGAACCCGCACAGACCAGACCCAAACTCATCCGCGCCCTTGCTTTGCTTGAGAACAAACGCGACACGAACCCGCCGAAGAAGCACGGGAATATTCCGTTGTGAGCCAGATGGATCCACAGAAAGCGTACAGATGCCGCGTTCAGTACGCGCTGCATCTCCGAGATCTTGCTGATAAGGATTACATATCGGCGAGAATGAGCTACCGAGTCGATCTTACTGACCAGTTCCTTTGGTCCGGTCTCCAAGCATTAGAAAAATACCTCAAGGCGACGCTCCTCTTTAACAACCTAAGTACGCTCAAGCTATCTCATCACTTGGACAAAGCATTTCAAAGGCTCTTTGACATAAAAGCCGCGAAGTTTGACTTCCCGCCGGGCATGGCGGAGTTTATCGAGTACTTAGGCAACTACGGGAACAATCGATATTGGGAGTTCCCTTCTTACACAGAGGGATATGAACTCAGTTATTTGGACCTTAGTGTGTGGAACGTCAGACGGTATTGCCAGCCTATCACTGATCCTAAGGTCTGTGAGTCTTTGAACGGCCCGGAAGCGATGCGGAACCGGCACAATATCCGCCTTGATGGTGGCTTTTTGGAGAGTGTCCTGATCGAAGCGCGGAAAAAGAAACTGCGTGTGGCTCTCGTTTGGAAGAACGGTTGTTACGGTAGCCGAAGCAGGGATCTCATCAGGAACTATCCTGTACGAATTGTTTCTACGAATCCGGTCCAGTTTAGAGGTCCGTCATGTTACCCTGCTTTGAAAGGCTATGTTCAATTCCCGAATGACGTAAAACAAGAGTTGGAACAGTTAGCTTCTTCAGCATCTGAGTAAACACCTACCGCGCAAAAGGCGCGCAATTCGAAAAGGTGGCGCGCTGAAGGCGCGGGATGCGGTAATTCCCTTCCCGTTATGTCGCACCTTCAGCGCTCAAAATAATTTGTGCGGCTATCGTTCCAGGGGCGTTGCCCCTGGCTATTTACATTTCACGCCTTCAGCGTGAAGAAGCCACTCGGTACAGAACCGGGAGCGGTAGCGACCGGATCATAGACTCAACTTGAGTGGCAGGATCCCGTCGCTAACGCTCCGGGTTCTGTAACGGGCTCGCTTTGATCGAGCATCCGTACTCGGAGGTAGCGACCGGATCATTGACTCAACTTGGATGGCAGCATCCCCTCGCTACCGCCTGGGGTTCTGTACTAGCGCGTCCTGATCGTAAGTCACGCGCCGCCATACCAACCCCTTTATAAGCTCAACTCGAGTGGCGGGATCCCGTCGCTACGCTCCGGGTTCTGTAACGGGCGCGCACTGATCGAGTATCACGTACTCTGCGGTAGCGACCGGATCATAGACCCAACTTGAGTGGTAGCATCGCGTCGCTACCGCGCCGGGTTCTGTAACGGTTCGCCTTGGTCGTACTTCACATACGCTATGGCATCGTTCAATTCTTTTTCGGTCCATAGATATCTCTTGCTGCCGCGGTAAACCCAGGGGCTACGATCGCTTCTCCAACATCCGGATTCTCTCATCGAGCGTGTCGCGTTCGCCTTTAGCGCGCTTAGGATTCGTTCGGGTTTGCAGTCAGCCGATACGACCGTATGGACATGATTTGTACGAATGTTGAAGGCCCACAGAGACCAGTTGCGGATAGTGCAGGTTTCTAGAATGCTGGATTCGATGAATGCTCTCTTTCGTAAATCAAGATTGACGGGATGCTGCTTGCGTAGCCGTCGTTCATAGTTTGCTCTTTGGACGCTAGCCGGGAGCATGGGTGTGCCATAGGTTCGGTGAAAGCGATCAACTGATCCACGCTCGTCACCGTGTAGCCAAGTGCCATAAGCACGAAATGTAATCAGATATCCCAGCGGCGTGTGATCGTAATTGAATTCAGTAGGAAGTCGATTCATATTGAGGCGGATTGTAATTAGTTAAGCGTTGGAATAGTAGGTAATGTAATTTGCATGCTCAGCACGAGCCACTCGGTACAGAACCGGGAGCGGTAGCGACCGGATCATAGACTCAACTTGAGTGGGCGCATCCCGTCGCTACCACTAAGGGTTCAGTAATGGACTCGCTCTGATCGAGCATTACCTACTATCCGGTAGCGACCGGATCATAGACTCAACTTGAGTGGTAGCATCCCGTCGCTACCGCTCCGGGTTCTGTAACGGGCGCGCACTGATCGAGCGTCACGTACTCTGCAGTAGCGACCGGATCATAGACTCAACTTGAGTGGCGGGATCCCGTCGCTACCGCTCCGGGTTCTGTATCGCATTCCATGGAGTTACCGCATGATCTGACGCACCGTAACCTGGCGATGACAATGAGAAAACAATTTATCGATCTGAGCCACACGATCGAGCACGGCCTGATCACCTACAAGGGTCTGCCGGCGCCGATCATCTGTGACTTTCTCAGCCGTGAACGGTCCCGGCAGCATTACGCTCCCGGAACGGAATTTCAGATTGGTAAGATCGAGATGGTTGCCAACACGGGCACGTACCTCGACAGTCCGTTCCACCGTTACGAAGAAGGAAAGGATTTGTCTCAACTTGAACTAAGTTCTCTTGCGGATCTGGATGGCGTAGTGATAGGCGCCGACGGCACACAAGGACCTGCGATCAGCAGTACCGCGCTTGATGGTATCGACGTCAAAGGCAAAGCAGTCCTCATTCGAACAGGATGGGATGCCCGCTGGAAGACGGACAGGTATTTCGAGGGACATCCTTTTCTTACAAAAGAATCTGCGCAGATTCTCGCCGATCAAGGCGCGGCTCTCGTCGGCATAGACTCATATAATATCGACGATACGGCTGACTTGAGCAGACCCGCGCACAGCATTCTACTTGGCGCGGGTATTCCGATTGTTGAGCACATGTGCAAACTCAAACAACTGCCCGGCAGCGGTTTCAAGTTCTTCGCCGTGCCGGTGAAGGTGAAGGGCTTTGGAACGTTTCCAGTAAGGGCCTTCGCCATTGTCGATCGATAGAGCACGACCCCCCTTACGGTCGGGCTACTGCCCCGAACCCGCTAACGCACGCGTCGGCGAAATGCTCCGCCCTCGCCGCCAACGAAAGAATGCGGTCGCCACATCTCCCGGTTCGGTAACGGGGCGCCTCGCGACAAACTGCTTGTAGCGATTAAACCGATCGAGGATATGGGTGACGTAGTTGACCGGCTCGAGCCCGCGGCAGAAGCCGAATTTCACTACTGGGTCGGTTGAATATTCCTGCGTCGATTCCTGCAACAACCAATACGAGACGTCTTCCCACACCTGAGAGTTGCCGCCATATCTGTCGGTAAGACGTTGCGCGTCCCGGACGTGGCCCGCGCCGCAGTTGTATGAAGCGAGCACGAAC
>DATNNY010000501.1:0-11184 GCA_035601635.1 Pyrinomonadaceae bacterium | reverse complement strand
CTGAATCGCGCGAATAATTAGCTGCTGCACGTTGGGCGTGCCCGCGGTTTGAGGTGTCGGTGACGGCTGGGGCGACGCGCCGGCTCTTGGTTTTGGCTGCTCACCCTTAGGTTCAGCTTTTTGCTCGGCCTTCTTATCCGTTGCGGCCGGCGCGACTTCACCAAATAGACTCTTGAGTGCTTCTTCGAAGCTGGCGCCGTAGGCCAGACGCTCTTGCGTAGCCAGCACAACCAAACGCAATTCAGGCATCGGGCTGCTTTCGGCCCTGAGATAGATCGGCTCGACATAGAGGAGCGACCGGCCAATCGGAATGACCAAGAGATGCCCCCGCACCACGCGCGAGCCTTGTTGGTTCCAGAGACTGAACTGGCCTGAGAGCTGTGCGTTTTGATCGATGCGCGCTTCGATTTGCAAGGGCCCGTCAATCAGACGCGACTTGGGAAAATCGTAAACCAGAAGCTTGCCGTAGTTGTCGCTATCACTGCGGCCGGCCATCCAGCCAATCATGTTGTTTCGGCTGGCGGGTGTAAACGGCAGAATCAAAGCAAACTCGCTCTTCTGTTGCTCGCCGGGCAACTGCATCAGTACATAATAAGGATCGATTGGCTGGATCTGTTTCTTGTCCTGATCGTCCACCACTACTTGCTGGGCCACGCTCCAGACGTCCTCCTGTTGAAAGAGCACTTTCGGACTCTGGGTGTGATAGAGCCCAAAGACCTCACCCTGCGTCCGCACGAGGGTCTCCGGATAACGAACATGTGCGCGCAGGTCAGCCGGCATTTGACTGGCATCCTGAAAGAGATTGGGAAACGTCGCGCGATACGCGGCAATCAGAGGATCCTGCGGATCGAAAACATAGAAATGGACTGTGCCGTTATACGCGTCGATGACAACCTTGACGCTGTTGCGGATGTAATTAATCTCGTTATTGTCGACCTTGTGATGGCGCGAGTACGGGTAATTCGATGCCTCGGTAAAAGCATCGATCATCCAGTAAAGCCCGCCGTCGTTACCCACCACGATATACGGATCTCGATCGTAAATCAGAAACGGCGCGAGCCCGTCGACGATTTCCCGGATGTTACGGTGAATCATCACGCGGCTTTCGGAACTTATATCGTCAGAGAACGGCAACTTACTCAGATCGCCAAGGGCCCATGACAACAGTAGCCGGCGTACGCCGCTTCCTATCCTGATTCCCCCGGATCCTTCATAGCTGGTGTAGGTATTCGACTCGCCCTGGGGAAAGTCAAACTCTTTCTGCTTGGTTTTCACATAGACGTCGGTGTTGGTTTCCTGCCCAAAGTAGATCTGCGGTCGCGTGACTTTGATCTCGGGAGCGGCGGCTTCGATCGGCATGTTGGAAAGCAGGAAACGCGGCATGCCTTCCGGGGTGAAGCCGTTGGCCGTGTTCATGGTGACACCGTAGCCGTGCGTGTAGATCAATTTCTGGTTGATCCAATTGCGCGACGCTTCCGGCAATTTCGTATCGTTTAACTCGCGAGCGGCGATCATTACCTGACGTCCCTGCCCGCCTATTTGATAACGATCAACGTCCACATCCGGAAAGTCATAGTAGGTCCGAATTGCCTGGATCTGTTTCAAAGTGTCCTGCAGCGCGTGCCAATCCCAGAGGCGAATATTGTCGAGCGTGGCGCGATTATTCTGGATATCAAAAGCTTCGATCGACGTGTCGGCTTCAAAGTTTCTTTGCTCGATGCGATCGATACCGAATGCTCGCCGGGTCGAAGTGATGTTGTGTTCAATATAAGGAGACTCGCGACCCAACTCGTTCGGCTTCACGATAAAGTTGGTGACGTAGGCTGGGACTAACACCGCGCTAATCACATAAACCAACAGCGGAATCGCCACGGCGACGATCAGGACCCGCACCTTGCGCATCGCGAAGGCATTTACCAGTGAGATTGCCGCGCCGAGGATCATGGCGATTGCGACCCAACGCAATGCCGGCAGAAGGTAATTCGCTTCTACATAGGTGACGCCGGAAAATGTCTGATGGTCATCCCAGAGATACGGATATCGCGAAAGCAGAAGCCGCCAGGCCAGAATCACCAGAAAGACAGCCAGCGCGCATGAGGCTGTAGCCAGGCTGAGCTTGCGCGCTTTAGCGAGATCGCCGGCAGTAGATAAGCCCTGCTGCGTGACCGCCAGGAGCGAGTAGATAACCGCACCGGCGAGAATCAGAATAGATAGATAAAGCAACCACGTGCTTAAGGCTTCGTAAACCGGCAGCGTAAACAGATAGAACCCCAGCGGCCGGTTAAAAATCGGATCAGAAAAGTCGCCGGCTGAACTATGGAAATACAGGGCAAAACTGCGCCACGCGTCCCGCATTCCGAGCCCAAAGACCAACCCTCCCAGCACCGAAACGATCCAGGCCAGAGGCCTGAGCACGCGTGAAGGCGAAAAGTTGACCGGCTGCTGGTTGACGAAGATCGTGCGGCGGTCAAAGGCAATCGATGCGAAAGCACGCTCAATCACCCAAAAGCTGCCGCGCAAAATTATGACTGTGAGTACGAAGAAGATCGCAAACAACGCAATCTTCAGCTTGAACATGTACCAATAAACCGCAGAGTAACCCAGCGATCCAAACCACAGTGCCGAGATGTAAATTGATAAGCCGCGGGAAGCCACGAATACAAAAATCACGATGGCGCCCAACAACCACCATCCCCAGCGACGGCGTCGCGGTTTGGTGAGACCGACGTCGATGATCTCGCCGCCCGGGTCGACCGAAATTGGTTGGCTCATGCGGGCCTAGCATACGCCGAAAAGCTTGCGCCTCAAAGGCGCGGTTGAGTCAATACTCGTGTAGTCGATGACATAATTTGTGGCAGAGCAAGTCGTTACAGAACCGGGAGCGGTAGCGACCGGATGCTGACATTCAGCTGCGGCGAGAAAGCGCAACGAAATTGCAGCGTTCGGTAGTGCTCCGTTAGTGTGTTGCTGGCGTTCGCACCAAAATCCTAAGAGTCTCTGTGTCTCTAGTGATAGGCTTGCGCGGCGATGCTTGAGCCCTCTCCCGATCGCATAAGTCTTTGGGCCTTCACATGGGCAGTGGGAAGGGATGCTTGAATGAATTCGACTTAAGCCAGCAACACACTAACGGAGTATTACCCAGCGTTGAATATAGCATCCGGTCGCTACTGCTCCCGGTTCTGTACCACGACTTCTGTTGCCACGCTTGCGCTACGTCGGCCAATTGGCAAACTGCACCAGTACCGTGAGTTCCACGATCTTGGCCTGGCGTTGAGCGGAATGGTAGACTCGTCGGGCGTACTAAGCGTTTCGATTTATGCTGGCAGCAGACACAGTCTTGCAGGGGCGCTACCGGATTATCCGCCAACTCGGCCAGGGTGGCATGGGGGCCGTCTACGAGGCGTTGGACGAGCGACTCGACACTGCCGTGGCGCTGAAAGAAACGCTTTTCACTGACGAAAGACTCCGCAAACAATTTGAACGAGAGGCACGGCTGCTGGCCCGAATGCACCATCCGGCGCTGCCCCGCGTCAGCGATCATTTTAATGAAGCCGATGGGCAGTTTCTGGTAATGCAATACATTGCGGGTGAGGATCTGTCAGTCATGCTGGCGCAAAAGAGCGGTCCCTTTCCGCAGTCAGAAGTGCTGCGCTGGGCTGATCAGCTTTGTGACGCGCTCGACTATCTACATACCCAGGATCCGCAGATCATTCACCGCGACATCAAGCCGCAGAATCTTAAGTTGACAGCGCGCGGTCAGATTGTGCTGCTCGATTTTGGCCTGGCCAAGGGATCGGCGGGTCAGATGTCGGTCGTAACCACCTCGGCCAGCATCTTTGGCTATACGCCGAATTACGCACCGCTCGAACAGGTGCAGGGTTTGGGAACTGATCCGCGCAGCGACATCTACGCGCTCTCGGCTACGCTCTTCCATTTAATGACCCACGTGAAGCCGCCCGACGCGCTCAGTCGCGCCTCAGCAATCGTCAACGGCCTGCCCGATCCATTGCCGCTCGCCAACCAGGTGACTGCGCAAGTGGGTCCTGCGGTGGCCGCAGTTCTTAGCAAAGGGATGTCGCAAAAACGTGACAACCGTTTTTCATCTGCAAATGAGATGCGTGACGCGTTGCGAGTATCGGCGGAACATCCTTTGGGTGAAGCGGCGACTGTTTTGATTGGCGGCGCGGCGACGAACGCAGGCGCAGGCACAGTGACTTCCGAGGCAAAGACCAAACTCGCTGGTGATCAAACAACTTCGCTGACAAGTCCATTGGGAAGTGAAGCCCGAACCCTGGTCGCAGCTGATGCTACAAAGGTCCGAAACTCAACCTCAACAAGCGAGACAGCCACTGTGGTTCAAGCCGACTCGCGCGGAAAGAATTCGCGCACGTGGTTAGGCGTCATCGGGTTGTTGATTCTGATTGCCGCAGGCGCCGCAGCCTTTTACACTTATCGCGCGCGCAAACAGACGCAACCGGATCCATCCACTGTTAAGCCGAGTGGGGCGCAGTTAGAGTCATCTCAGTCCGCGCCAACTCAGCCGGCAAACACCTCGCAGGCTACTGCTGTTCCGGCAGATCCGGCGAAGACCAGTGAATCGAAAACCGAAAAGAAGGTTGATACAAGCCAGCGGACAGTCGCCGCGAAACAGCCGGCCGAAAAGCCGGAACTAAAGACGCCAGCGAAGCAGGCGCCCAATCTGCCGGGAGCCACGCATGATACGGCCCGGAACCCTGATCGAAATTCCAACCCGGACGCGGCGCCATCGCCGCAGGCTGCACCGACGTTCGACCCATTCCGGAATCGCCGGGGCCGCCAGGCGCCCCATCCACCCGACGCGGGCCAAATGCCCAACATTAGAACTTTCCCTGATGGTACGCGCATCGTGACTCAACCTGATGGCACGCGCATCATCACCGGGCCTAAAGGCAGAGTCCAGGTGATTCCGCCAGGTGATAGACCCAATCGAAGACGACAGCGTCCTTGAAACGCCTCCTTTGCTTGGTGAGCAAATTGGTTTTTAAAATATAGCTGTCTGGAAGTTTGCCGCCACGACCATACTTGAAGGGTTAAAGATGAATAGAAGAGTTACATTTCATTTAGCGCCGGTGCTGACGCTCGGCCTCGTGTTTTCAGTGTTTGCTTTTCCGCTGGTCCGCGCTAGCGGAGGCACAGAACCGGTACCGCCATCAGCGATTCGCATAACCCCGCCGGCGCCCATCTTTGCAGATGAGAAGCGTCTGGATGAACTTGCGGCGCGGCGCAGACACGTCGCGGATACCATCGGGCCCAAGGCCATCCTGGTGATGTTCAGTGCTGAGCCGCGTGTCTATACCAACGACGTCGATTACCAATTCCGTCAGGAAAACAATTTCTATTACCTGACTAATCTGAATCAGAAGTGGGCGACATTGGTGCTGATGCCGGGCAATGCACAGACGCCTGAAATTCTGTTCTTGCCGAAGCGAAATCCTGCTGCGGAGACCTGGACGGGTCACATGTATAGTCCCCAGGAGGCGGCGCAAATCTCCGGGGTGAAAGAGATCTGGGAAGCAAATGAGTTTGACTCGTTCATCAAAGCCCTGCGCAATCACGAAGCATACCGGCCTAAGCCTGAGAATATCTTGCTGACGAGCACCGAGTCGGCGTCGGGAAACAACGGCGGTTTTGATTCTCTCTTCAATGCTGCGAGCGAAAACAAGGCCTCACTTTATTTGCTCAACTTTCCCCGCGAAGGTGAGAGTCCAGAGTATCGCCAGGAGCAACGATTCGCGGCCACATGGACTAAGCAGCCAGGTTTCACGATTCAGAATGCGTCGCCCATCTTTGCTCAGATGCGTTTGCGTAAGTCACCGATGGAACTCGCCCTGATGCAGCATGCGATCGACATCACTATCGAAGCGCACCAGCGCGCCCAGGCTTTCGCGTCGCAGGCCAGGTGGGAATATGAAGTGGATGCGCAGGTGGCTTACACTTTCAAATTGCGCAACGCCGATAACTGGGGTTATCCGGACATTGTCGGATGCGGGCCGAACGCTACGACTTTGCATTACGAAGAATCGCAGGGACCGGTGAAGCCGGGTCAGTTAATGCTAATGGACGTGGGCGCCGAGTACGGACATTACTCCGCCGATGTAACGCGTACCTTTCCGGTGAGCGGAAAGTTCAGCAAAGAGCAGGCCGAGATTTACCAGATCGTCTATGACGCTCAGGAAGCAGCGGCGAAAGCAGCAAAGCCCGGCGCGACTTTATCAGACGCGCACCGGGCTTCTTTGGCAGTTCTCAAGGATGGGCTGTTAAAGCTCGGCTTGATCACGGATCAGAATTCCGAGCAATACCGGATCTGGTTCATGCACGGGAATGGTCACTGGCTGGGCATGAATGTCCACGATGTCGGCGGCGGCGCGCGGTTCGAACCCGGCATGACCTTTACGAATGAGCCCGGCATATATGTTCGCATGGATGCTCTGGATAATCTGCCGAAGACTCCCGAGAATCAAAAATTCATTGCGGCCATTACGCCGGCGTTCGAGAAGTACAGAGGCATAGGCATTCGCATTGAAGACGACCTGGTCATCACTCCTGAGGGCGTCAAGTGGATGACCGCAGCCTTGCCGCGCAGCATTGCCGATATCGAAGCGTTTATCGCGAAGGCTAGGCATTAACGCCTGTAACCGAATTAGGGTTCCAAACAGAAAAGATTCTTACCCCTTGTTTTCGTGCGGTTTCGTGTGAGTTCGTGGATCGAGGTGTTCGTGCCCAGAGCGCGATCCACGAAATCACACGAACATCACGAAATGCAGAGTTCTCTTAAGTCACACTCGCTGGAGAAAAGATGAACCTATTGATCGTGCACTCACCCCGCAAGTCCCGCGTTTTGGCCTTTCTATTATTGGCGCTGTCTTCGCTCAATGCGGTTGCGCAAGCGCCGGCAGAGCCGGCACAGAACACATACATCGAAGGCGCGGTCCTTTGGCAGCAATCATCGGGCGAAAGACGAGCGCTGTCTTACCAGGCGTTCGCGCTGGCGCGTCTGATGCTGGATCGCGACCTGAGAATGAATCGCCGCGATAGAAAGCCGCGCGCTGTGATTGTCGATCTGGATGAGACGATCCTTGATAACAGCCGTTACGAGGGGATGCTGTTGCAGCAGCGCGTCAACTTTAACCAGAAGACCTGGACCGAGTGGTGCAATCGCGCTGAAGCAACCGCCGTTCCCGGCGCGGTTGAGTTCCTGCGCTATGCAGCCTCGCGCGGTGTGCAGGTCTTTTACATTACCAACCGCAATGAAGCGCAGAAGCAGGAGACTGCCACCAATTTGAAGAAACTTGGTTTTCCCAACGTCAACGATCAGACGCTGCTGGTGCAAACCGATCTGAAGAACTCGACCAAGGAACCGCGCCGTCAAAGCGTCAGCGCAAAGTTTCGCATCGTGCTTTTGATGGGTGACGACCTCAACGATTTTTCCGACGTGTTTGAGAATAGCCGGACGGTAGAGAGCCGGGCCGCGGCCGCGGATCGCTACCAGGAGGAATTTGGCAAGCGCTTCATCATGCTGCCCAATCCCATGTACGGCAACTGGGAGAACGCGATCTATGGATACAACTTCAAACTCACCGAAGCCGAGAAAGCAGAGCAGAGACGGAGCCTGCTGAAGGGTTACTAGACGATCACTCGGTGGCGTCTAGAGGTGTTTTGATAAGGTCACCCCGCGCGATAGAAACCGCGTCCGCCTGAAGGCGGAACTCCAACGCGGGGTCACGCAGGGGCGGAAGTTGAGGGCATCGTCGCTTCCGAGGCAGTTACTTCGGCCTCCAACGCCGCGAAAAACCTCGCGGCCATCATTTTCGCCGCCGCCTCGATCATGCGTTGGCCGACTCCCGCAATCGTGCCTCCAATTTGTAACTCGCCGGAGTAGCTGATTAAGGCGCCGCCGTCTTCTTCCGTCAAATCGAAATCAGCCGAGCCCTTCGCGAATCCCACGGCGCCTTTTCCTTCGACGACAATCCGGTAATGATCGGGCGGACGCATATCTTCCAGACGCACTTCACCTTTGAACGTGCCTTTGATGGCGCCGACACCGGCCTTCAATACTGCCGCATAGGTGTGCTCGGCAGTTTGCTCAAGAGACTGACAGCCCGGAATGCAACGTTGGAGGATGTTTGGATCGGTCAGGGCTGAGTAAACCCGCTCGCGCAGCGCATGCAATTTTTGAGTGCCCTGAATTTTCATGATAATAGTTTGAGGCGAGGTCAGAACCGGGAGCGGTTAGCGACCGGGTAAGCAAGAGCTGCCTATCAATTAACTACCCAGTCGCTACCGCTCCCGGTACCGTCCTCAGATCGTAGCTTGATCAATGGCCGGCGCGCTCATTCTGCGGATCTAATTCCTATTTCGCCCGTTCACTCGCAGAGGCTATTGCACGTCTCGTGTAGACCTGGGCCAGATGCCGGCGGTAATCCTCTGACGCAAACAGATCGCCATTTACATCCACGCCGTCAGTGGCATGCCCGGCCGCGTTCGCTGTCGCTTCGTCGTCAAGCGCATTTCCATTCAGAGCCGACTCAACCGCGGTGGCGCGATATGCTTTTGCCGAGACGCCGGTAATGCCAATGCTCGCTTTGCGACAGGCGCCATGGTCATCAAGCGCGAGATTGGCGGCGACGCCTACTACGGCAAAGCCTGACGCGGGATGGTGCATCTTGACATAAGCCTGACCAAAACGGCCGCTGGGTTTGTTGACGCGAATCTCTCGCAGGATCTCGCCCGGCCCGAGCGCGGTCGTCATTAGATCGACAAAAAACTTATCGGCGCCGATCGTACGCTCGCCGTCCTTGCTGGCGACTACGAGTTCCGCGTTGAGAGCAATTACCGCCGCGGGCCAATCACCGGCGGGATCTGAGTGAGCCACGCTGCCGCCAATGGTCCCCTTGTTTCGCACCTGCACGTCGCCAATGTGTCCGGCGCATTCAGGCAGCAGCGGGCAAATCTGCTTGAGTAATTCAGACGATTCGATTTGATAGTGAGAGGTCATTGCGCCTATGTGGATCTGCCCGCCATCTTCGCGAATATAAGAGAGGTCCGCGATGCGGCCGATATCGATAAGCAGGGGCGGCATCGCCAGCCGCAACTTCATCGCCGGGATCAGGCTGTGCCCGCCGGCGAGAATTTTGGCGTCTTCGTTTTGCGCCAGCAACGAGAGTGCTTCATCCAGCGTCTTGGCGCGCACGTAATCAAATTGCGTCGAGATCATTTCTTACTTTCCTTTCGCGTGGTCGTGAGTTCTCGTGGAATACTGCGCTTAACTCCCTTGGGGAGACTCACCTTAATGTCGTCAGGGGCCGATCCATCCATTCGCTTAGCAAAATCATCCAGTATCTTCTCAATCCTTGACTGGCTCATGTGTCCTTTTATCGGTAGTTTCCTGCCTTGTGCTTCGATCGTGATTTCCTCGGCGCCACGAGATTGTATCCACGCTTTTACGACGTCCACGAAAGCCTTGCTGACCGGATAGGATAGTGCTACAAACTTGAGGAGTTGAACGATATCGTCGGGTCGCCATGGATTGCGGATCCTCACCGGAGTGCTTGGTTGTTTCTGACGAGGATTCGCATCCGAGAAATCGCGACCAGAACCCCAAACACGAACCTTTACAAGCCCTTCCTTCGTTCTCGCGCGCCGTGTTTTGCTGGTACCCTGCGGAACCGCTTTATCAGGGAGGCCCAAAGTAAACTTTGGCATTTTGGGAGGATCCACCGTCCGAGTATTCAAAGAGTTCTTTTTCATATCAACTACTGCTACTTTGTCAGCAGCTCTTCTTCTTCGGCTTCCATCCACGCTGGTTTGAGTCCCAAGTACAAGACGTCGGGATCGAGATCGGCGCCATTAGGCCAAACAATCGTTCCGGCCTCCTCATCGACACGCACGGCACGAAATAACTTCTGGTCGCTTCGAATGGGCTCGAAAACCGGGCCACGCAAATACGTGTCAAGGTCGATCACCTTTTGGGTTTCGTTAGTAAACGTTAGTCGGACTTTGAAGCCATCGAGAGCTTCTACACCCTTAACTCTGACCAACTCTTCGTCCATTTTTTTCTCCTACTGCAAAGGCTCTATTCGAAGCAACGATTCACGGCGTCCTGCTCTCAGCCAATTGTCCATCAATTCGATTCGATGTAAGTCGGCCCATTCAAGTACTAGATTATGCGCCCGACGTGGAAGACTGCCTCGGTAGATGCGCAAGGTCTCGATCTCGTAAAGGGCTTCGTTTCCAGCGTATCTAGCATGGAAGTGTGCTGGTGCATGATCACCATGATAGATGTATATAACAATTCCAAAGAAGCGGCAGATACTCGGCATTCTTCGCCTAACCCTGATTTATCAATTTCCAAACGGCTTCCGGCCGCGCCGGCATATCCAAATGCTTCACTCCATAAGGCGAGAGCGCATCGACGATCGCATTGACGATCGCCGGCGTGGCGCCGATGGTTCCAGCCTCGCCCACGCCTTTAACACCCAGAGGATTGACAGGTGAAGGCGTTTCGGTGCGATCGAGCTCGAACCAGGGAAGCTGCGAAGCCCTGGGGATCGCATAGTCCATTAACTCGCCGGTGACCAGTTGTCCTTGTTCGTCATAGACAACTTCTTCATACAACGCCTGGCCTATCGCCTGCACAATGCCGCCATGGATTTGGCCATCGACTAGCAGAGGATTTATCACTTTGCCGCAGTCATCAACAGCGACATAACGCAGGAACTTTGTCTCGCCGGTTTCTTTGTCGATCTCGACGACGCAGATGTGCGTGCCGAACGGAAAGGTAAAGTTCTTGGGTTCGAAGAAGTAGGTCGCGGACAAGCCCGGCTCGGTATCCGGCGGCAGCTCCTTGGCGATGTGCGCCGCCAAAGCAATTTCCTGAATAGTCAGAGTTGTGCGGCCTTCTGTCTCGGGTTCAGGCAGAGCGCCGGCGGGCGCCTCTCCGACCGGAATGACGGGATCAGATGTCCCGGGCTCTTTGGTCGAAGCAGCGCTTTTCGGCAATGAATATCGTCCCTCCGCGAAAGACAAGCTGGACGCGTCGCCCTGCAACATGTGCGCAGCGATCTTCGCGGCCTTCTCCTTCAGTTTTTGAATTGCGATTAGCACAGCGGTCCCGCCCACCGCAGTCGCGCGACTGCCAAAAGTGCC
>DATNNY010000500.1:0-11825 GCA_035601635.1 Pyrinomonadaceae bacterium | reverse complement strand
AGTCGCCGTGATCCAGCAGATTGAAAAGGTCCCAACCGTTGACTTCGCCGCCGTCTTTGTCATTGCGCACGCCGGTGATGTCCTGGCGGCGAACGTAGATCTGCAAGCGCGAAGTGCCGTCGGACAGGTGAACAAACGCGGCTTTGCCCATCACCCGCGGCGGCGCGGCAATGCGCCCGGCAATCCGCACGCGGACTCTATTTAGCTCAGTATTCGCAGACTCGAGGTCTTCCGGTGAAGGCTTCTGGCCTTCGGCGACTTGCGGTTCGAATTTCCGAAATGTATCGACAATGGCCGTGATCCTGTCTTCGCCGGAAGAATTCTTGGTGACGTTGCTGCGCTCGAACTTGTTTGGATAGACGTTACCTACAAGCTGGCGCAGAGCTTCCAGGTGCTCGCGCCGCGCCTGGGTCTGATCGTTGTCTTCAAGGAAAGGTACAGTCATAAAAACGTCGTGATCGGAAACGATGATAGTAAAGGGTAAATGGCAAATCGTAAATAGAGAAAGGCCGGTGTCCATCATGAGGTCGGTACCGGGAGCGGTAGCGACCGGGTCATTGTGCCGGCAAACTCGACCGGGGCGGGGATCGAGACCCGGTCGCTACCGCTCCCGGTACTGACCTCATCACTCATCTCCAGCCCCCGCTATTTGCTCCGAGCCTGCGCATGCTAGATTGTTCGCGGATGTCCGCCATCAAAATTCTTTCTGCCGATAGTCTTTTCGCTGAGCGCGCGCGTCTGCGCGCCGCGGGTGAAAAGCTCGTCTTCACGAATGGTGTTTTCGACATTTTGCACGTCGGCCACGTGCGTTATCTATCAGCAGCGCGAGCGCTGGGTGACGCGCTGGTGGTGGCGATCAATAGCGACGCTTCCGTGCGCCAACTGAAAGGCGCGGGCCGGCCGTTGATAAATGAAGACGAACGGGCCGAGATTCTGGCGGCGCTACGCTCGACGAGCTACGTAACAATTTTCGATGACGTATCGCCGAGATCATTGATCACTCAACTGTTGCCCGACGTTTTGGTCAAGGGAGGCGATTATGCCCTTGACGAAATTCACGGTCGTGAAGAAGTTGAAGCCGCGGGCGGGCGCGTGGTGAGCTTGCCTTTCGTCGAAGGCGTTTCGTCGAGCGAGATTATTGATCGGATGAGGAAGTAAGGGCGTGTCCCAGGTAAGACGCCCTCCCTAACGGTCGGGCTACTGCCCCGAATGCGGCTTTGCCACGATCGACAGATTCGACCTTGAATGGCAACGACTACGGAAACATCTTCGGTAATTCAAACTGCGCTGAGTTCGGTTAGGGCCAGTGCTGAATTCCTTCGCGTCCTTGGCGACATCAACGGCGGCGCGCGCGTAGTTTCGATCAGCGGCCTGGTCGCCGGACCCGCGCGGGCTCTCGCGTTGGCGGCGCTCCAGCGCGAAACCGGAAAGCAAATCGCTGTGGTCGTTCCGGCCCAGCGCGATCTGGAAGACTGGGAGCGTGACCTTAATTTCTGGTACTGCGCCCTGCGGGGAGGCGCCGAACGCAAAGGAGCAGTGACAGTCCTGCCCTCTTCCGAAAGCGATCCGTACGCCGGCGGTTCGCCGCATGCCGAGACCTTGGAAAAACGCGCCCTGGCGCTCTGGCGCCTGGCGCGACGCAAACAAGCTCGGCCCGGCATTCCCAGCATTCATCAGGCGCCAGCCGCGGCCGGCAACAGCGATTTTGTCTTACTGACTTCCAGAGCGCTGGCCAGGCCTACCGTGCCGCCGGCTGAGGTGTTGAAAGCCGGCGCGATAATTCGGCGTGACGAAGATCATTCGCCCGAAGAGCTGGTGAAAAAACTGATTGCCGGTGGGTATGTGCGCGAAGATCCCATCGGCGCCATCGGCGAATTTTCCATCCGTGGTGGAATCCTGGACGTTTGGCCGCCCGGCCGCGGCGCGCCCGTGCGAATAGAGTTTTTTGGCGACACGGTCGATTCAATTCGCGAGTTCGATCCGGAAACCCAGCTTTCAACTATTCAATTATCTGAGATCGAGATTCCGCCCATGCGCGAGCTCGCGGTCAAGCCCTCGGACTTTCGTGAATGGGCGGCGCAAGCGCGGGTGCGCTGGCGCGAACCGCGCTTCGCTCGCTCGTTGCGTGACCGCACGGTATTCGCCGACGAAGGTGAAGACTTTCCCGGCTGGGAATGGTTGATTTCGCTGGTGCACGAATGGCGAGCCAGCGTGTTTGAGTTTTTGCAGGACGCGATCCTGGTAGTCGACGAGCCGGTCTCGGTCGAGAATTTTCTGGCGAGTGCTTTTCAAACTTTGGCGGATCGCTTTGCCGAGACCGATGCCGCCGACGACCTGGCGCTTTCGCCGCGTGAACTTTATCTCACCGTTGAAGAACTGCGTGCCGGGATCAACGCGATGCAGCGGGTTGAGTTGCGGACACTGGGTCGCACGGCGACGAAGATCGATCAGGAGATCGCGCTCGACGCTGAACAACCGAAAGTTTCGGTTGGTAAAGAACGCGCGCAGAAAAAGCCTTTGTTCTTGTTTCCGCATGCGGACGGGTTGAGCACCCCAGCGGGGCGGCCCAGCCGGGGACCCCGCCCGTCCGCGCTCCCAGCAGAGATTGAGTGGAAGGCTCAATCCGTGATTCGGTATCACGGCCGTCTGCCCGATCTCGCGGCCGACTTGAACAAGCGTCACACTCACGAGCCAGCCACCACGCTTTTTGTAATGCCGAGTGGCGGCGTGGCGGAACGCGTGGCGGAAATCCTGCGCGAGTACGAAGTCAATGTGCGCCTCACTTCGTCCATCGATCAGACCGATTACTCAGCGTCCTCAGACGTGGTGGTTACTTCCGGAAGACTTTCGGGCGGATTCGAGCTTCCTTCCGCGCGTCTAGTCGTACATGTCGAAGGAGATCTATTCGACGAAGCCGCCGAGCCCGCGCTGGAGCGGCGGACCACGGCGATCAAGCGAGAGAAGAAACGCCGGGCCCGGGCCGCGGCTTTTCTTTCTGACTTCCGCGATTTGAAGGTCGGCGACTATGTGGTGCACATCGATCACGGCATCGCGCGATTCGGCGGCTTGGTCACGCTCAACCTTGGACCAACCCAATCGGCAACCGTGAGCGCGCTGACGCCTACGCCGCGCGGCGAGTTCATGCTGCTGTATTACGCCGAAGAAGCGAAGTTGTACGTGCCGGTTGAGCGGCTCGATCTAGTGCAGCGTTACTCGAGCGCTGAAGCTAATCAACCGGCGCTCGATCGACTGGGCGGCGTCGGTTGGCAGAAGACGAAAGCCAAAGCCAAACGCGCCATGCGCGACATGGCCGATGAACTGCTACGGCTGTACGCCGAGCGCAAGCTGGTCCAGGGTCACGCATTTCCAGCCGACGCTCCCTGGCAGAGAGAGTTCGAAGAAGGCTTTGAATACACGCTCACGCCGGATCAGGAAACCGCGATTGAAGATGTGAAGCACGACATGGAAACCCCGACCCCGATGGACCGTCTCTTGTGCGGCGACGTCGGTTATGGCAAGACCGAAGTAGCGATGCGCGCGGCCTTCAAAGCGGTCATGGACGGCAAGCAGGCCGCGGTGCTGACGCCGACCACTGTGCTCGCCTATCAGCACTTCGATACTTTCCGTCAGCGCTTCGCGCCGTTTCCGGTCAAGATTGAATTGCTGTCGCGCTTTCGTTCCACCAAAGAACAGAAGGACGTGGTGAAGCGGGTTGAAGCGGGCGAAGTCGACGTGGTGATCGGCACGCATCGGATGCTTTCAAAGGACGTAAGCTTTCGCGATCTGGGCCTGGTCGTGGTCGATGAAGAGCAGCGCTTTGGCGTCGCCCACAAAGAGCGTTTGAAGCAACTAAAGAAGCGCGTCGACGTGCTGACACTTTCGGCTACGCCCATTCCGCGCACGCTGAATATGTCTCTGAGCGGCCTGCGCGATATGTCTTTGATTGAAACGCCGCCGAGCGATCGGCTGGCGATTCAGACTCAGGTGGTTCAATCATCGGACGTAGTGATCAAGTCGGCGATCGATCTCGAATTGTCGCGCGGCGGGCAGGTCTTTTTCATTCACAATCGGGTCGAGTCGATCGAAACCATCGCGGCGCTGGTCAAACGGCTGGTGCCGTCGTGCCGCATGGCGGTCGGCCACGGCCAGATGAATGAAAAAGAAATGGAGCGCGTCATGCTTGATTTCATTGGCTATAAATACGATGTGCTGGTGGCCACCACGATCATCGAGAACGGAATAGACATCCCCCGCGCTAACACAATCATCATAAACCGCGCCGACAATTACGGTCTTTCTCAGCTGTATCAATTGCGCGGACGCGTGGGACGCTCCAGCCGCCGCGCTTATGCCTATCTATTAATTCCGGCTGAGCAGGAACTGACGCCGATTGCGCGCCGGCGGCTCGCGGCCATTCGTGAATTCTCTGACCTCGGCGCGGGCTTTCGCATCGCGGCGCTTGATCTGGAATTGAGAGGCGCGGGCAACATGCTCGGCGGCGAGCAGTCGGGTCACATGGACGCGCTCGGCTTTGATCTTTACACGCAGATGCTGGAACGCACGGTGGCTGAGTTACAGGGCGAGCAGGTTGAAGACGAGCCGTCAGTTTCGCTTAACCTCGGTGTCGACGTGGCGATTCCCGAAAGCTATATCGCGGACATGGGCCAACGGCTGCGCACTTACAAACGCGTGTCTTCGGCGCGCGACGAAGAAGCGCTGGCCGCGATTCGGGCCGAGACCGAAGATCGGTACGGACGAATTCCGGAGCCGGTCGAAGACTTGTTCGGCTATGCCCGGTTGCGCCAGGCATCTGAGTCTGTCGGTGTCGTTTCCATTGACAGGACTCGGGAAGGAATCGCCATTAAACTCGCCGAGAAAGCTCGCGTCGCCCCCGAAAAGTTGATGGAGTTGATTCAGGCACGGGAAGGCGCCAGCTTTACGCCGGGCGGGGTTTTGCGGCTGGAATTGAGCGCACAGGAGAAAGACGAATCCCTGGCTGTCGCCCGCCGGGTGTTGCTGCAAATCAGGAGTGACGGTTAGAATCAGTCATTGCAAACCAGCACCGTTAGGTGCGAAATGTTTATAGCCCGGAAACAGTTAGCTTTAACCCAGCTCCTTTAGGAGCGAAATATGTGACGCTCCTAAAGGAGCTTAAATCATCTATAAAGGCCGCTGGCTATAAACATCTCGCTCCTCCGGAGCTTTATTAAGGAGTATCAACTGTGAAATTGAAATCTATTCTTGTCCCGCTACTCTTGCTGACGGCTTTCGTCGCCTCACCTTCGCCTGCGCGCGCCCAGGAGGGTGAACCCGTGGTCGTCGATGAAGTGATCGCGCAGGTCAACGACGGTGTCGTCACGCTTTCGCAATTGAAGCGCGAGATGAAGGAACGAATCGAGACGTTGAAGCAAAATGGAATGTCCGAACCGCAAGCCAACAGCGAGGTTACCAAGCACAAACCCGAGCTGATTGCTCTCCTGGTAAACGAGCAGTTATTGCTTCAGAAAGGTAAAGAACTCGACCTGACTGAGAGGGTCGAAGCCGAAGTTAACAAGCGCATGCTCGAAGTTGCTAAAGAGAACGGCATCACCTCAATTGATAAATTGGATCAAGCGATGATCGCTGCCGGACTCGATCCCGTGGGAATTCGCGCGTCCATGCGTATTGAGATGATGAAGCAGGCGGTCCTGGAGGGCGAAGTCGATTCGAAACTGTTCTTCAGCTATGGGGCGGACGAGCTGCATAAGTATTTCGACGCGCACCAGGCAACTTTTCTCAAGCCTGAATCGATCGAGCTGTCAGAAATATTTCTGGGACTTGCCGGCAAGCAGGAGGCCGACGTCAAAGCCCTGGCAGCCAAACTGGTAGCCCAGTTGCGCGGCGGCGCCGACTTCTGCACTTTGGCCGCAGCTTACACTGAACGGCCGGCGAGCGGCGGACAGAAGCCATGTAAGGTCGGCCTCTTTGCGGTTCCCGACCTGCGCGCCGACATAGCCAGCGCAGTTAAGAATGTAAAACCCGGCGGCATAAGCGAACCACTAAAGACTGACGAGGGTTATCAAATTCTACGCGTGGATGCGCGGACGGCCGGCAGCAATACTCCGACCTTTAACGAGAACAATGTGCGCGAAGCGATTACTCGCGAGCGTTCAGCTAAGGCGCGCGAGGATTATCTACAGGAATTGCGCAACGACGGTTATGTGAAGATCGCAGAAAGTTATCGCGCCGAGGTCGAACCGCTGCTCAAGATCGTACCGCCCGCCGCAGTGACCAAGAGAGCTCCGGACAAAAAGAAAGGCAAGCTGCTGGGCATCATTCCCAAGCCCTGAAGTTATTGTTCGTTCAGTTCGGGCGATGAACACCTGGTGCGTCTCGATATTTTTCTTAAACTAAGCCGTCTCTGCCCGCGCCGCACCTTAGCTCAGGAGCTTTGCGACGCGGGCTTTGTTCTCCTTAACGGCCGGCCGGCAAAATCTGCGCACCCGATCAAAGCCGGAGACGAAATTAGTCTGCGGCGTCGCGATCGCCAGACCATAGCGCGCGTGCTGGCCGTGCCGCCGACCGGCAACGTTTCGCGCCGCGATGCAAATCAGTTGGTTGAGATAATCAGTGAGCGAGTCATTGAGCCGCTCAACGATTGATAGTTCGGCGTAAGGGGCTTTGCACAAAACGAAGTCTGTGAGTCTGATTTTGTGGCGTATGGTGAAGGAATTCGCAAATGGCTTCGTGTTCTTGTCTCTGCTTTTGCTCTCAGCTTGCCAATCCAATCTTTCACCGCAATCGGCGCGCGCTCAACCAAGAGAAGGATCGGTCGTGGCTGAAACCGGTGATCGTTCCCCGTTGAAGTTGCCGCTCGCCAAACCAAAAATTGTCGTCAAGAAAGGACGACGGCAATTGCTCTTGTTCTCTGATGGGAAGCTGCTGCGGACATATCGTATCGGGCTGGGCTCGAGTCCTTTGGGTGACAAAGTACGCGAAGGTGATCGGCGCACGCCGGAAGGCGACTTCTATATCTTCACCCGCAACGACAAGAGCGCCTACTATCTTTCGCTGGGTGTCAGCTACCCCAACACGAAGCACGCCGAGCGCGGTTTGCGCGATGGCTTAATAACGCGCGCCCAGTATGAAGCGATCTTAGCCGCCCTCAAGTCAAAGAAGCGCCCGCCGCAAAATACTCCTTTGGGCGGCGACATCTATATTCACGGCAACGGCGCGCAGAGTGATTGGACCTGGGGCTGTGTGGCTCTGGAAAACGAAGACATTCGCGAGTTATTCAACGCTGTGACTGTTGGCACGCCGGTGATCATCGAACCATGAGGACCCAATCATGAAGGACATCTACAAACACTTGCTGCTGATCGTCTCTGCAGTTGTTCTCCTCTCTTGCGCGCCGGAAGTCAGGGCCTGTAGTTGTGCGGGAACGCAACCGGCCTGCGAAGAGTTCGGCTCGGCGAAAGCCGTCTTCATCGGCAAGGTCATCGGCGCGAAACAACATCGCCAGGAGCGAGACGAAAACGGCAGCATGACGACTTATGATGTGGGCGAAATTTTTTTTAAGGTTGAGGACAGTTTCCTGGGCGTAAAGAGTACGCGCGCCGTAATCCATTCGGGAACCGGTGGGGGTGACTGCGGATACTGGTTCCGGCGTGGCGAGCGCTATCTGGTATACGCCTACGGAGAATCTCTTGAAACACTGGGAACCAACATCTGCACGCGAACCCGTTTGCTAGCCGATGCCAATGAGGACCTGGAGTTTTTGCGAAACCTGCCTCGCAAGGGCACCGGCGCTCGCATCTACGGTGCCGTGGCGGCCGCATTGAAGGATCCAAAATCGACCGATTGGCGCACGCCCAAACCGCTCGAAGGTGTGATAGTCAAAATCGAAGGTCCGCGGCGCACCTTCGACGCAATGACGGATAGTGGCGGCCAGTACGAGATTACCGGAGTGCCCGCCGGTAAGTACAAGGTTCATGCGATCGTGCCGGATTACTATCGCCAGGACCAATACTGGATACGCGAAATTGAACTGAATGATCGCGGTTGTGCACGCGAAGACTTCTTTGCCCAAAATGACAGCCGCATCACCGGACACGTTTTCAAGCCGGATGGAACAGCGATGGCAAAGGCGCACGTGGAGCTGATGCCCCTTGAGCGCAATGCTATCCAAAGGTTAAGCGGCGATGAAACCTGGGCTGATGAAAAGGGCGAATACGAGCTCGAAAAAATCCCGGCCGGCCGCTATCTATTGGGAATTAATTTGTCGTCTTCACCCGACGACGAGCAACCGTATCCGCGGACTTTCTACCCGGGGGTTACCGATCGGAGCAGGGCAACGGTGATCGAAATTGGACTGGGCCAGAAACTCAAGGATATTGATATTCATCTCCCCCAACAGGCAATTGCGTATCTCGTGCGCGGATTTGTTGTCTGGCCGGACGGCAGCCTGGCAAAAGCTGTCGACATTTATCTTGAGGATGTCGATTACCTGGGGTGGTGCGTCAATGGTTGTGCCGGCAAGACTGACGAGCAGGGACGTTTCGAGTTGAAAGGGTTCGCCGGTTACAAGTATCGAGTTGTATCAACGGCTGAGAGGCCCTCTGCTGAGGGAAAAGAAAAATTGAACGTCTATGGCGTTTCGGAATCCTTCCAGTTAGGCGGCGAGATGGAAAACTTAAGGATAATGCTTTCGCTTCCTGGTCGGCCTTCGGATAAGAAGGAGGAAAAGAGCAAGGAGCGATAGCTTGGTCCGGCACCGCCATCTTGTTATCGTGCGCTTCCTACCAGTGATTGTCCTGACGATCCCCAGACCGAAGTCTGTCAATTTAACCGGATGTAAAATCGCTCCTCCGCCGTCCGATTATCGAGCGTAATAATCACCTAACATCTATTGCCGGCGAAATCGGTCCACCATTACTCGCTCGCACCCTTCGGAAAACGGGCTCCTTGGAGGGCGGCAGACCCGGCCGGGCATTGGCATATCGGTTGCTGTATTACTCGGCACTTTCGAATTCGATTTTTAGCGAGGTAATTGAAATGGGTATTCTGAACGGGTTTTTCAGCGAAGATCTGGCGATCGATCTGGGAACGGTCAACACAATAGTTTACGCGCCAACGCAGGGGGTGGTTCTGAATGAGCCTTCCGTGCTGGCCCTCAACAAGTACAGCGGCGAAGTGCTATCAGTTGGGTCACAAGCACTAAAGCTCCTGGGACGCGAACCAAAGGACACCGAGGTGTACCGGCCGATTCGCCGAGGGGCCATAGACAATTTCGAAATCTCGCAAAAATTTCTGCGCGCGCTGATTAGTCGAGTGCAGCACAACGATCATCCGCGGCGCAGTCACCTGGTAATCGGCGTACCGGGATCGTCTACGCCGCTGGAACGGCGCTCGGTAAAAGACGCGGCCCGCGATGCCAAAGCGGGTCGCGTCGATCTTGTCGACGAAGGGCTGGCGGCAGGTTTGGGCGCTGGTTTGGATTTTGAAAATGAACAGGCCCACCTGGTGATCGACATTGGTGGCGGCACCAGTAATGTTGCGATCCTTGCTTCGGGTGGCGTGGTGAGTTCGGTCAGCGTTCCCGCCGCGGGCAATGCGATGGACGAAGCGATTAGAGATTATCTCCGCCTGCGATATGCCGTGCAAATTGGCGAGCGCACCGCCGAACACGTAAAGCGAGAGTTGGGCCGGGCTTGGGATTACAAGTACGGCGAACAATCTCAAAAGGAGATCCAGATTGTCGGTAAGCAGCTCGCCAACGGCGCGGCTTTGCCGATTAAGATCAATGCGCGAGAAGTTAGCAGCGCGCTGGAACCTGTCCTGGCGGAAATAATCTCCGCCGTACGGCGGGTCATCGAAGACGCCAAACCCGAAGTCACCGCGGATCTTTATTATTCCGGAGTAACGCTTACCGGTGGCGGCTCGCTCCTCGGCGGGATGACCCAACGCTTCGAGAATGATCTGAATCTCAGGGTATCCAGGCCTGAAGATCCGTTGACGACAGTTGCTTTGGGCGCCGGCCGATTGCTGGGCGAGCCCGAAAAGCTCCAACGCGCAGCGCTCAGGCTGGATATTCCCGCCTGGGAGGACGCTGAAAAGTTGGTGGTTAATTGGTAGAGGAGCGCAGGCGTCCCTGCCTGCGGTTCGCCGGCAACCTGCCGGCCAGTCTCGGGTAGGAAGCAGGCTGCTCGCGAGCCGTCGACAGGATGTCGGCGCTCCAGCGCATTGTCGGACATCAAAGGCCACATGGGGTAGAATCTCATGTGGCTTTTTTCTGATGCACAAGATCAAACCCTTCAAGATTAGCGATATCGAAATCAATCCGCCGCTGGTGCTTTCGCCCATGGCTGGTGTGACCGATATTTCGTTTCGTCGCCTGTTGAAGCAGCGCGGCGGCATTGGGCTAACCGTTTCCGAATTTATTTCAGTCGAAGGCCTGACGCGCAACAACCCAAAATCAAAACGCCAGATGCGCTTCTATGAAAACGAGCGTCCATTCGCGGTCCAGATTTTCGGCGGCCAGCCCGGACGCATGCGCATGGCCGCGGAGATGGCGGAAGAAATCGGCGCCGACATACTGGATGTGAACTGCGGGTGTCCCGCGCCGAAAGTAGTAAAGCATGGGGGCGGCTCGGGATTGCTTAAGGATCATGGACGCCTGGAAGAGATCCTTACTGAGATCAAGAAAGCGATCACAATCCCGATGACCATAAAGATCCGCGCCGGCTTTTACGATCACACAATCAATGCCGTTGACACGGCGAAGCTGGCCGAAGGGTGTGGCGCTGAGCACATCGCCCTGCACGGCCGGACCAAAGAACAAGGCTACCGAGGTCTGGCGAATTGGGATTTGGTAAAGCAGATCAAAGAAACGGTCAGCGTGCCGGTTTCCGGCAGCGGCGACGTGACCACCATCGAACAGGCTTTCGCGCGCTTTCGCGAAACCGGCTGCGACGGTGTTTTGATCGGCCGCGGCGCGATGCAGAACCCCTGGATCTTTCGCCAGATTGAAGACGTGATGAACGGCCGCGAACCATTTCAGCCCACCCTGGAAGACAAACGCGTGGTGCTGCTTGAATACTTCGACATGTTGCGCGAAGACATGCCGCAGTTGGCCGCTATCGGCCGTATGAAACAACTGGCCGGTCAGTTCACGCGCGGTCTTCATGGCGGCGCATTGTTCCGCACTGCGATGTACCACTCGCACTCAGTCGAAGAGATTCTGGATCGAATTTCCGCATACTTCGAAACGATCTCCGCCGGGCGTCAATATTACGGCGAAGCCGGGAATCCGGGTGAGATTGTGGAAGCTCCAGTGCTGGATTCATGTGAAGCAGCTGCCGTATGATAATTCTGTTACCATACCGATAACTGAGTGCCGCTCTGTGAATATATTTAGCAGCGAGAGAATTTAGCAATGTCTGTGAGACTCAAAGCAATTTATCGAGATGGTGCTTTCGTCCCGCTGACGAACGGCGAGAAGTTGAACGTTCCTGAAAATACTGAAGTCGAACTGACTGTGCACAATCCTTATGTGGCTCCGGCAACCGCGAA
The DNA here is from genome assembly GCA_035601635.1 of Pyrinomonadaceae bacterium. Classification (GTDB taxonomy): domain Bacteria; phylum Acidobacteriota; class Blastocatellia; order Pyrinomonadales; family Pyrinomonadaceae; genus UBA11740. Next base: position 275 of record DATNNY010000500.1, on the reverse strand, counting down.
GAGCGATGAAGAGCGGGAGCGCGCCTTGGGTGAATTATTCGCGAGTTGGGACGCTCATCCGCTTCGGCCTGATGCTCCGCGCTTGACGCGTGACGAGATGCATGAACGCCGTTGATACGAATGTATTGATTTACGCACGTGATCCGCGCCATCCGGTGAAACACCAAAAGGCGCGAGAGCTTACCTCTCTCATGCCGGAGGGCGGGCTGCTTTGGCAAGTTGCGTGTGAGTTCATTGCCGCGTCGCGCAAACTTACCGGCGTCGGTTACACACAG
>DATNNY010000499.1:0-3869 GCA_035601635.1 Pyrinomonadaceae bacterium | reverse complement strand
CATGTCCACAGACTGCTCAACACCGGCCATGGACAAATTGTGGACGCAGATCTAAGCGGCTACTTGGATCTATCTCCATAATGCCCCCTTATTCATGATGAGTGTTGAAACAGGCCGGGTTGAGTGTCTAGGACTTTGATTCGCAAGCCCTTGCGTCGTCCGCACCGAACATGAACGGCTTCGAGCTCGCCGCGCTTTACACGCTGCAACACCGTCTGGCGTGTCACGCCGAGTTTCATCGTGGTTTCGAGCATGGGCAGGAACTGTGGCGGTGTTTCCTCAACAAAGCGCGCACGCAGTTCGCCGGTCATTCGAATGCGCCAGGGTGCGCCTGGAGTAATCTGTTCTCCGGCAACAAAGCCATCGTTAATCCATCGGTGAATCGTGGATGCCGCCACACCAAGGATTTTGGCTGCGTCTTTGAGAGTGACAAGTTCCCCTGTTGGAGCCTCAGCCGGCGGCTCGTAGCGAGGAATGTTGCGATAACGGCGCAAGCCGCCAACCTGATTCGCAGTGAAGCGTTCGCCGTTAGCAGTTTTGCGTCCCTGACGATTCAGAATGCCGGCGATGACGTCGTCGGAGTAATGAGCGGCAAGGCGACGAAGCAGGGAGAGTGTATCTTCGTCGGTGCGAATTCCATGAGGCTGGGAATGCGGCAAGGAGAGATCGAGCTCAGTGAGAGCACCGCCTCTCCAGCGTAAGGTGAGATGAGCACGCCGTTCGGGGCGATTGATGGCAACAATCACTTCTTCCAGAAGAGTGCGCAGAAGCTCTTTGCGATCGCGATCTGTGGTGGTCGCCGCCGTCCAGACTTTGTGCAGATTGGAACCGAGAGAGTGAATTTTCTTCTTCTCCTCCAGGCTGAGCAGGCGCGGGCGCTGTTGTTCTCGCCGCTGCAACTCCGTCTCAGCGGTGGCGAGATCGCGTAGACGTTTTTCCCATTCTGTTTCCAGTCCACGTGCAACGAGTCTGTTTTCGGGCTCGACAGATCGATATTGGCGCTCGGCACGTTCTGCTTCGTAGCGAGCGCGTTCTACCGCCAGACGCCATTGAGCCAGCGCTGCATCGTGGTCGGCTTCGAGTTGCTGTACGGCGAGCTGCGTTGCTTCGAGAGCCGCAGGCGTCAGAGATTTGAGAAAGGCGTCGACGACCGCTTGATCGATCTGGACGCCGCCGATGTTGAGACAGTACACGCCGCGCCCATGCACGATGTCCTTGCCGGAGCAATGGTAGCCGGGCGTCGCATTCCGGCCTTGATAGTGAGTGTGCAGCCGGCGGCCACACTTTCCACACGTGGCGAGACCTTGCAGCAGTGCGGCGCCTTCTCTCACGGCACCGCCCGCTTGGTGTGGTTGAGGATGAATGTTGGTGTCGATGCGTGCTTGGTTGGCCTCGAACGTTGCCCAATCAATAAAACCTGGATGGTGTTTGGGAAGAAGTACAGACCACTCGGCAATCGGCAGACGACGCGTTCGCCTTCGGAGCGATCCTTGTTCATCGACGTAGCGTTCATGACGAGACTTTCCGTAGGCGTAAGCGCCAGCATACACCGGATTGGTGAGCACGTGATGGATGGCGGTGTAGGTTGGGGAAACCCACCGGATCTCGCTCTTCATATTGGATCGCAGCGGGAAAGAAAGACCCTCGGAGCGAAACCAGAGCCAGACTTTGCGTACCGATCCAAGTTCAGTGAGTTTAGAGAAGACGGTACGAATAGTGCTGACGACGGATTCATCGGGATGAAAACGAACTTCTCCGTCCTCTTCTCCCCAAATGAAGCCGACCGGTAAACCACGACGCAGTTCACCGCGTGCGGCTTTATTGCGAATGCCTCCGTCGAGCCGTGCGCGAAGAATGTGCAATTCCGCTTCCGACATGGTGCCTTTTAATCCGAGCACCAAACGATCGTTGAATAGCGCCGGATGGTAGACGCCGTCGCTGTCTCCGATCAGCGTGTCAGTCATGCCGCAGAGATCGAGCAGGCGATACCAGTCGGCGTTGTTGCGTGCCAGACGGGAGACTTCGAGTCCGAGCACGATCCCCACGTGGCGCAGAGCAACTTCCGCGGTCATGCGAGCGAAGCCAGAACGCTTCGCCGATCCGGAGCCGGACAGACCGAGATCTTCGTCGATGACGATCACTTGTTCCTTCGCCCAGCCAAGTTCACGAGCTTTCTCGACTAATGCATACTGCCGTGCGGTGGACTCTCGGTTGTACTCGACCTGCGAAGGAGAGGACTGGCGAATATAGACGACGGCAGCGCGCTGGGTATGACTGGGCTTTACTTTGGCGAGATCATTCATGGTTTTGCTCCTGATCGCGGGTGTTTACGGCCGCGTTGGCGATGAGCCGTGCGAGGAGTTCGATCGCGAGAATCTTCTGGTCGTTCTCCAATGTTTCCCACACGTAGATTTCGTTGAGAAGAAGGTCGAAGAGATTCAGATTTCGTTGCAAGGATGCCCTCCTCCTTTGGGGCGGAACTGGCGTTCTCGCTTTCCGGTGCAGCGAGGCGGCTGAGGAGAGCGTCTACGACGGCGCATGCATGAAGCAAGTCTTCCAGAGAGCCGAGCGTTGCAGTCTGCGGAGGGACAGCGTGCGGAGACTGTGTGGCGGAGGCAAGGTCTGTCCAGTCGGCAGGGATGTGTGATTTACTGCCGTCGGGCAAGATCAGAACGAGATGCAACCGACCTTTGCGATGTGTCGGTCCAAGAACGGCGAGCGATTTACCTTCAAATGGATGGTGAGAACGAACAACGGTGACTCTCTCGGGCAGGTGCTGGTGATGGGTAGTGTGTCGCGGTTTCCTTTGATCAAATTTCCCATGACTGGCTTCTGGCGCATGCCTCTATGGACCGCGCCATTCTCCAACAATGGTTGAAATCCGGTTAAATGGAAAAACACGTCCTCCACGAAACGATGGATGGAACCCCACAAGGCGGTATTGTTACTCCCCGAACGCAAAAGATAACTTCTGTTTTGAGCGCGCGCTGAGGTATCGATAGATGTGCTCAAAGAGGTATTTGCGTCGTGTCACTTACGGTTGTGTAGTTGTGACATATGGAGCGCGCCAGCGAAGCCCTAAAAGCCGAGCGCCTCAACCATGCACGCAAATTGCTGCAGCGTTTCGACCATCTGCCGGATGCCGTCGCGCAGATGGTAAAGGATTGCGGTCTTTCTCCTCGTCAAGTCTATCGCTATCTCCAGCAAGCACGGCGCCTGAAGCAACCGGTTCCTATCGCCGATGCCAAAATCGCTTTTACCGTCAAACTTTCCCAAAAGTTGGTTCGGCGTCTTCGCGCTTTGGCGAACAGGACCGGTTTGTCGTTGAGCGAGCTCGTCAGCCGAGCACTACTGGCGGCATTGCCGCAGCGACGAGGGCGTGGCTAAGCGCGCCATCCTCGACGGCCACGCTGTTCACTTTGAATATCGCTTTGATCGTCTGCTCTCCCAGAAAGTCGCGCAAGCCTACGAACTTCTCGTTCCCGAAATACGCCACCCAGTTGGATCGACGGAACTAAATTCCGCTCAGGAGATACCGAATGAACCAAGCCGCCGCAATTTACACCCGGGTTTCTTCAGATCGACAGAAGGAGAGCGACACGATTGCGAGTCAGACAGCGGCCCTGGTGGAATACGCCAAGGCTCAAGGGTACGCCGTGCCGGCGGAATGGATCTTCCAAGACGAAGGGTATAGTGGCGCCAGTTTGGTGCGGCCCGGTCTGGAGGCACTACGTGATTTAGCAGCGCAAGGGCAGATTACAACGGTGTTGATTTACTCGCCCGATCGGCTCAGCCGCAAGTATGCCTATCAAGTTTTGTTGGGCGAAGAGCTCTCCCGATGTGGCGTTGAGGTTGTCTTTTTGAAGTCG
>DATNNY010000498.1:0-4038 GCA_035601635.1 Pyrinomonadaceae bacterium | reverse complement strand
GATCGATTCCTCGTCTCTGCCAATCGATCGAGATGTAATCAAGCTCTGCGGCCGGCGCGCGCTTGATCCGCTGATGCTCGCCCTGCATGGCGGCGAAGACTTTGAACTGCTGTTCACCGTCAGACCCGATGACGTGCCGCGATTACCGAAACGAGTCGACGGCGTAGCTATCTCTCGCATTGGTGAAGTGACTGATCAAACCGGAAAAGTCCGCGTTGCGGAAAAGAATCGGGTTTGGGATTTGCCGCCGGGAGGCTTCGCGCATTTCAAACCTTGAGGCCCGAACTCCGTTTGACTCGCTCTCAGTCCTTTCTTAGACTCGACATCCAATGCTTCGCATCCACAACACCCTCTCTGGAAAGCTTGAAGAGTTTCGCCCCATGGTTGAAGGTGAAGCGAAATTCTATTACTGCGGGCCGACGGTTTGGGACTATGGGCATATCGGGAACTTCCGCTCCGCGATTGCCGCGGATGTTTTGCGGCGCTATCTCAAATTCAAAGGACTGCGGGTGACGCAGGTGATGAACCTTACCGACGTCGACGACCGCATCATTGCCAAGGCGCAGGAGAACGGGAAGCCGATCGACGACTACACAGCGCAGTACATCGAAGCCTTTTGGGAAGACTTTGACGCGCTCGGCTGTGAACGCCCAGAGGTCGCGCCGCGAGCTACGCAGCACATTCCCGAGATGGTTTCGTTAATCGAAAAGTTGGAAGAGCGCGGCCACGCCTATCAATCAGACGGTTCGATCTATTACCGGATCAAGTCGTTCCCGGAGTACGGCAAGCTTTCGAAGATCAACCTGGCTGGAAACGTCGACGGCGCCAGCGAACGCGTGGACACGGACAAATACGAGAAGGAAGACGCGCGCGACTTCGCTCTCTGGAAAGCCACAAACAAACCCGAAGAACCGGCCTGGGACGCCGGCATCGGACGCGGCCGGCCAGGTTGGCATATCGAGTGCTCGGCCATGTCCATGAAATATCTGGGCGAGACTTTCGACCTACACGCCGGTGGCATCGATCTGGTTTTTCCGCATCACGAAAACGAAATCGCCCAAAGCGAAGGCGCCACCGGCAAGCAATTCGTCCGCTACTGGCTGCACTTTGAACATCTGAAAGTCGAAGGCGAGACGATGTCAAAGTCGAAAGGCAACTACTACACGTTTCGCGATCTCGCCAAGCAGGGTTTTTCCGCAGCAGCGATTCGCTATTTCCTGCTGAGTGTTCCCTGCCGCAAGCAGCTCAACTTTACTTTCGACGCCTTGCGCGGCGCGGAAAAAACCGTCGCTAGCCTGCGCGACTTTCGCGCGCGGTTAGGAGAAGCCCAAACCGAGTCCGGCCAGGATGACATTCTGGCTGTGGCAACCCAGCGAGCACTGGCGGAATTTGAAGCCGGAATGGACGACGATCTGAATACTTCGGTCGCCCTCGCCGCAATCCACGATCTCACGCGCGCAGTGAATACAGTGCTGGCGCGAGGGAGCCTGCGCGCAGACAACAAGCGTGAAGTCATCGCGGCGATCGAACGCTTTGATAGTGTGTTGAATGTCTTCGGCGAACCGCAACCTCAACTTGTCGATGCAGAGGTTCAGGAGCTCATTAACGAGCGTCAGGAAGCCCGTCATCGCCGCGACTTTGATCGGGGTGACGAGATCCGCGACCAACTCGCCGAACGCGGCATCATTCTGGAAGACACTAGAGACGGAGTGCGCTGGAAGAGAAAGTAGTTCCGGTCCGTGCGTTCCGAAGACGTCCGCGCAGCGGACGATTCGAAATAGCCCAGCGCTTTCAGTGCTGGGTTGCGGAACAAGGATTTTAAAATCAGCCCGTGCAGCGGCGGAAGGTGTGCTCTTTTGTCGCGTTCATAAAACTTCAGCCGTCCGCTTCACGGACTTTGATCTAAAATGGTACTACGCTCCCAGCGATAAAATCGCTGGGCTATTTTTAATTCGTCCGCTGCGCGGACGATGTCTCGCCGTCTTTTCTGAAACTAGTGAAACGGCTGTTCTTTCCGACACACTAATGCCTTTCGCGACTCTAACGCGGCCCGGAAGAGGCTTTCGAATTCGCTACGCCATCCTGGCTCTGGCAGCGGCGATCGTCTTCGGCACCATTGGCTTTCATCTCGTCGAAGGTTGGGCGTTTGCTGATTCTCTGTATGTAACTGTGCAGACGCTGACGACGGTCGGCTATGGCGATATGACTCCGCGCAGCGGCGCCGGCCGTTCATTTGCGGTGCTGGTGATGCTAATCGGGGCGGGCGGGGTTGCGTTGGCCGTCTCGACCATAGTTCAATCTGTGGTTAAGTGGGAGTTGGTTTCGACTTTTGGCCAGCGGCGATTGACGAAAAAGATGAGCAAGCTGCGCGATCATTATATTATCTGTGGTTCAGGCAGAGTTGGTTCACACCTGATACGTGATCTTCTGTCAGCGAACGAATCCTTCGTGGTCGTCGAAAACGATCAGCAGCGCGCGGCTGAGTTCAGCCAGCGGGGCGTCGATGTGCTGGTGGGCGATGCGACCCTGGAAGAAAGTTTGCGCGATGTTGGGGTCGACCGTGCGCGCGGCCTGGCCGCTTGTCTCCCCAACGATGCCGACAACGTTTACGTCGTGTTGACGGCGCGGGACTTGAATCCGAATTTGAGAATTGTCGCGCGCGCCGCCGAAGAACAAGCGGAAGCCAAGTTGTTACGCGCCGGCGCTAATCACGTAGTCGCGCCGACGATCATCGGTGGGCACAGGATGGCAGTCGCCCTGACCAAACCCGCGGTCAGCGAGTTCATGGATTCGATTACCGCCAACGAACTCGGCCTGGGCTTCGAACAAGTCGAGATCGACGCTGCCTCATCTCTGGTTGGACAAGAGCTGCGCTCGACTTCCATCCGTGCGGAACTTGATGTGGTGATCATTAGTATTCGGCGACAGGATGGCCGGCTCGTTTTCAATCCCGCCGGTAATGCGACGATTGAAAATGGCGATACCCTGATTGCTATCGGTAGGGCGGAGTCTTTGTCCAGACTCAACGAAATGGCGCGCGGTGTTGTGTAGCGCAAGTTGTCAACTTGCGCGATCGCTCAGTCAGAACCGCCTGCGATAGCGGGCGGCTGAGTCCAGGATTTACAGCTTGCATTGAACGCAAAGATCAACCGCCCCGCTACCGCAGGCGGTTCTGACCTACAAATTTTGAGAGTCTTAGTCACCGGCGGCAGTGGGTATCTCGGCACGCACGTGCGCCATTTCTTTCAGGCCGAAGATTTTTCGCGGCGATCAGGGCTTGACGTGCTCAACTCGCTCGACACGGCGCGGGCAGGATCTTTCGAAGTCGTAATCCACCTCGCTGCCCACCTGAGCAAGAACCCCGCCGACGCAGAGAATTGCTTTCGCACAAATATCGAGGGCACGGTTAACCTGCTGCGACAGATGAAGCCGAACTCTATGTTCATCTTTGCGTCAACCAGGGATGTTTATGGACCTCACGCCGACGAATTCAATGAAGTGCCGGAGACTTGCGGCACCGAATATCAAGACCAGTCTGCACTGGAATGGTCAAAGCTAATCGCGGAGAGATACGTTGAATACTACGCCGCGCAACGAAATATCCGGGCCTGTATTTTTCGTCTATCGACTGTCTACGCGCGCCCGTCGGAAGGAAATGAGAATGGTTTCGTCACGCATTATGTCGAGGCGGTCAAGCGCGGCTGGCCTTTGCGCCTGCCGCTCGAAGGTAAGCCGGTGCGTGACATCTTGCACGTTGATGATTTCTCGCGGGCTTGCCGCGCATTCATCGACTCCTCGATGACCCGCGGTCTGTATAATCTGGGAGGCGGTCCCGGGAATGCTTTGTCACTCCGCGAAATAATCGACAGGATCGCCGAGATTATTCAGTGCAACCCAGTGTTTGATGAAGGCGCCCCTTTGCCGACGCCGGTTCCATTGAATTACGTCACGGACCTGACGCGCGTTCGCGAGGAATTGAATTGGGAGCCGCAAATTGGGATCGAAGAGGGACTCAAGAGTTTGATTTAGTTGTTACGT
>DATNNY010000497.1:0-7682 GCA_035601635.1 Pyrinomonadaceae bacterium | reverse complement strand
CGGCAAGTGAGGGTTACCGAAAGATGATCTCTGACAATTTATGTCAGAGCCGTAGTGACGGTTTTCGTCAAGAGAGTGAGTCGGAGGCCCGACCGTGAGCGAGGCATCTTGTTCTGAGGTTTACTGCCTGAGGTCTTTACTTGCGTTGCCGAGCCTTGCGGTCGGGCTGTTGACAAACTCAGGTTTCGCCTGCACCGGCAGCGTGGCCGGAACTGTTGGGCCGTTCTTCAGAGTCTTCATCTCGGAGGCGTGGGTAGGGATCGTTGGCGCGGCGGCGCGGAATGGTGTCCGCCCCGCGACGTTCATCGCGCATCTGCGCAGTGTGCTTGCGAATACCGTGCTTGTCCAGTAGATGACGCAGCGAACGGACCGACATTTTCAAAAGGTCCGCCGCGTTGGTTTGGTTGCCGTCAGTACGGGTCAGGGCCTCCAGCACATAAGTCTTTTCCAGTTGATCTAAATGAGCGGTGAGGTTGATTCCGTCTGTTGGTAGTTCCAATTCCGACGCGACCCGGGCGGCGTTGTAGTGTGTGACTTGCTCTGGTAGACGTTCCGGTTGAATCGAATCGGTCTTTTCCAATGCCACCGCGCGTTCGATAGCGTGCTCCAGCTCGCGCACGTTACCCGGCCAGAAATAATTCTCCAGCAGCCGCAGTGCCTGGGGACTGAGTGAGACCTGACGGCCCGTCTGTTGGCAATACTTTTGCACGAAGTGATCGCTGAGTTCAGCAATGTCGGCGCCGCGGTCGCGCAACGGCGGGAGCACCATTGGAATGACCGAGACACGATAGAAAAGATCCTCGCGAAATGTTCCGTCTTTAACCAACGAAGAAAGATCGCGATTCGTGGCGGCGATCACGCGGGTATTGACTTCGGTTTCTTCGTGAGCGCCGACCGGACGTACTTTGCGTTCCTGCAAAACACGCAGGAGCTTGACCTGCATTGCCGGCGACGTTTCGCCGATCTCATCCAGAAAAATCGTACCTTGATCGGCTGCTTCAAACAGTCCTTTGCGGTTCGTGGTAGCTCCCGTGAACGATCCTTTGGTGTATCCGAACAGCTCTGATTCCAACAGCGTTTCCGTAAACGCGCCGCAGTTAACTGAGACAAACGGCTTCTGGGCCCGCGGACTGAGATCGTGAATTGCCCGCGCAACCAGTTCCTTGCCCGTGCCGGATTCACCGGTGATGAGGACTGTAGATTGCACTTCGGCTACTGTTTCGATCATTTGATACACGGCCTGCATCTGATCGGATTGGCCGATGATGTTGCGTAATTGTCCGCGCGCGCGCTGGCCTTTTATCAGGACCTCGTTTTCGCGCTTGAGTGAGATTTGTTTGAGGGCGCGAGAGACTTTTTCTTTCAGGAAGTCGTTATCAAACGGTTTGTGAACAAAATCGAATGCGCCCAGCAGGAAGGCTTCGTGCGCCGCGCCTTCGTTGGAAAAGGCGGTCATCATGATGATTTCGATATTGGGCTGCAGCTCGCGCGCCGCGCGCAAGAGTTCGATACCGCCCATGTCCGGCATCTTCACGTCAGAGATCACCACATCGGCGGGCTGTTGGCGCAACAGCTCCATCGCCTGACGTCCGTTCTCGGCCGTACGGATTGCGTGGCCGTCCCGCTGGAACAGATGCGTCAGGAATTGACGCATGCTGAGTTCGTCGTCGACTATTAAGAGACTAGGCATGGCTTATATAGAGATCATTTTCCATTTATCATTTGTCATTTATTTCGGCCGCGCACCGTCCTAAGGGAAGCCGTAAAGATTTTGCAGAGTTCTGAGTTCTCAGCAACAATGCCAGCGATTAACTCTCCCTTCATAAGCTCACTTCGTTCAATAACGCGCAGCCAGATCGACGTTTCGTTTAGTTCCTTCAGAACGATGCGAAGTTTGTGAACGAAGTCTGCTGCGCTCTCGCCGCCTCGAGCCTCACCGTAATTTGGAGCTGGTGACGTTCCTGATCTAAGGATTTGCGCGGCGATGTGGCGACCAGCGGACGTCTTTGGCAAACGGGCGGAAAGTTTAACGATCCGCACGGCAAAATCGATTAAGCGCTCTTCTAATTGGTCGGCGCGCGATTGCCCCTCTTTAGCCATCGCTGTTCCCGATTGCAACTCCCAGCCCCTCCTTCAAAATCGGCGCCTAAATGACAAATGAAAAATTTCAAATGACAAATGGAAATCATCTGTTCTACTGCGTCACCGGTAACTCAATAGTAATGGTCGTTCCTTCTCCGAGCAGGCTGCGCACGTTGATTGTACCACTATGATCGCGAATAATTTGATAGACAATTGAGAGTCCCAGGCCGGTGCCGCCGGTGGTTGAGGTGAACGGCTCAAACAGGCGTTCTACCTGCTCGGGAGTCATACCGCACCCGGTATCGCTGAACGACAATCGCAGACGGTTGCCATCTACCTCAGCCAGGGAAACCTTGAATTTGCCACCGTCCGGCATTGATTTCAGCGCGTTCCGCGCGATGTTCCAACAGACCTGCTTCAACTGCTCCGGATCGCCGGAGACGATCGCCGGCCGGGTGGGCAAATCCTCTTCCAGTTGATGGCCGTCACTCAATTCAGCGCTGTTCTTCAGCAACTTGAAAGTGTCGGCGACCAGCGCGCTAATGTCCACATTCTTCAGCTCGGCCGGTCGCGGGCGCGCGTAGTTAAGATAATCGGCGACAATCTTGTTTAGCCGGTCAGACTCGCGCAGGATAATTTCCATCAACTGTGCCTGTTCGGTATCACCCTCCATCTCTGAGCGCAGCATTTGAATCGAGCCGCGCATCGCCGCCAGAGGGTTTCTGATCTCATGGGCAATCGACGCGGCCAGACGCCCGACGGCGGCCATCCGATCCTGCCGGCGCGAGGTTTCTTCGAGGGCGCGAATATCCGTCAGATCCTGGAACGTGATCACCATGCCGCTGATTTCGCCGGACTCGCCGGAGAGCGGCGCAATGCTGAAACCGAGCCGCAGCGCTAATCCATTGGGGGTTAGACAGTCAGCCTGAAAACGCGGGCTGACTTTTCCGGTGGCTGCGGCATTCATCGAATCAGCAATCTGTCGCGTCATGTCGCCGAAGAAGATCGAAGCATCCTGGCCGCGAACATCCGACAATTTGTATCCGCTAATCTCCTCGGCCGCCGCATTGAAGGTGTAAATGCGGCCTAGAAGGTCAGTGGTGATCACACCTGATCGAATTGATTCGACGATTCGCTCGTGCAGCGCTCGCAGATCCGCCAGCGATCGGGTGGCCGCGGCCAGTTGCACGTCGGACCGAGTTTGCCGATCGGCAAGCTTGGCCGCCAACAGCCCGACGACCAGAAACGACACGTCTGAGAGGCCCACTGCCTGGATCGCATTTGCCAAAGACTCTCCGGGGACCTGGGCGGGGAACGGGCCCAGCCCGTTAATCGCAACCATCACGCAGGCATTGAACGCGGCCACACTTCCGACTGAGGTAATCATCGCACCGCGTGGTCCGACAAACAGGCTGGCGACTGAAATAATGACGATATACAGAGCGGCATAGGGCGAGCTGACATTACCAGTGGCCCCCACCAGCCAGGTGACCAGGAGAATGTCGCCGAGAAACTGAAGGCGCGCCTGTGCCTGATAGTTTTTCCAAAGCAGATACGCGGCGCAATAGACGAGTGTCAATCCGGCGGCAGCAAGAATAATCGGAGTCACCACGCTGAATGAGGTAACCACGCCGCGACCGAGTGCGCTCGACTTCCAAGCTAAGCCGATTAACACGAGCAGGATGACCGCCGCGGCGCGGCCCATGATGAGCCACCACAATCTGGCGCCGAGTGCGCGAGGTAAATGCCTTGGGGTTTCCATCTCTATACCGCGAAAGCGTATCACACGTTAGGGAGTTCTTAATCGACCATTGAAGATACGGCCGAGAACGCCGCTCCGGGCATGTATAGATTTTACTGGCGGGTTAGGGCGGAATTGGTTTTCGTCCGCGAGCGGACAAGATGAGCATAGCCCAGCACGCTGGAGTCTATACCAAGACTCAGCGTTCCAGCGCCGAGGGCGCGAAATGTAATAGCCTGGGCGATCGGCCCAGGTACAAGTCGGCCAGGTTTTCCGAGCGCTGAAGGCGCGAAATAAACGCGAAGGCGGCCCTCGATGCTCCGCTGTTTCGGTTACGGACGGCATTTCGCGCCTTTGGCGCTGGAAACTCGAGTTTTCACACACTCTCTTTAGTGCTGGGATAAATCGAGATTTACAAATGAGTCCGTGAAACGAACGCGACGAGATCCAAGGCGAGAGCCAGCTGGTTATTCTTTTTGCTCCCACTCTGCGCGCGTCAGTGGAGTAATCGGTTCGAGACCTTTTCCCGACAAGGCCGCGTTTATGCCCGGCAATTCTTTCGCCAGCCAGGCATCGAAGTCTTTTACCACGTCGGCTAATTCGCGGCCAATCGCATCAGCGCGATCCACCTGCGTTTGCGCCGGGCGCCCTTCGTAACCATTCACATTTCCATAAAGCTCGGCAAGATTTTCGCGCAGGCGTTCTTCGCCGGTGATCGCGCCTCCTTCTTTGGTGGCCACAATCTTTCGGCGCAGCTCATCGACTTGCGCCGAAGCGGCGCGCAGCCGCGCAGCCAAAGGATCATTAGCCGGCAATTTCGCTGCCCGCGCGTCCAGCGCCAGGCGCACGCCGTTGATTCGCTCTACGGCAAATGACATGTCACCGAGCAGGTTGTAAAGCTTCATTGCCAGATCAAACTGGGCCTTGCGATCTTTCGCAGTATGGGTTGAACGAGGGTCGGACACTATCTGCAGCGACTTCGTATAGACGTTCTTGTCTTTGGTTAGTTTTACGGTGTACGTCCCGGGCAACACTCGTGGACCCACGGCCGCGCTGAAAGCTGCCGAGGCCGCGGGTGGGACCTTCGGGGCCTTCGAGCGCATCGACCAAACCACGCGATTCAACCCGCGGCGCTTGCTGCTGGGAATCGTGCTTACCAGCTTGCCTTCTGAGTCGAAGACTTCGATTTTCATATCGCCAAAGATATGCCGCTTCTTTTGGTAGAAGATAATCACAGCTTGATCCTGGGGATTTGAACCTACGAACACCGCGTCACCGGTGACCCAGCCGCCAGAAGCGGGAATGCGCTGGACTACTGGTCTGCTCTGCACGAACTCGGCTTCTTTCGCCAGCGTCTCAGGCGTCAAAGTTCGCAAAGGCGAAATGTCATCGATAATCCAAATGCCGCGCCCGTGCGTAGCGATTACCAAATCGTGATCGCGCGGGTGAATCGCCAGGTCGCGCACAGGCACGCTGGGCAGGTCGCCACCTTTGTACTGGGCCCACTGTTTGCCGCCGTCAAGCGTGACCCACAATCCGAATTCAGTTCCGACAAAGACCAGATCGCGATTAACCAGGTCTTCCTTTACCACGTGAGCCTGACCACGCACGCGGCTGTTTGCCGGCACCACCGGCGTCCAGGTCTTGCCAAAGTCGGCCGTCTTATAAACGTAGGGCCGTAGATCGCCGAACATATGAAGATCGAAGGTCGCGTATGCCGTACCCTCATCAAAATGGCCGGCGTCGATGGAAGAGACCCAGGCGTTGCGGGGCAATCCGCCAATGTTACTAACGACGTTTGTCCAGGTCTTGCCGCCATTGCGGGTAACCTGCAAATTGCCGTCGTCAGTTCCCACCCAGATCACACTGGGGTTCTTTGGAGACTCAGCGATCGAATAAATCGTGGTATGCATTTCCGCGGAGGAATTGTCCACGGTGATCCCGCCCGATTGTTCCTGCTTCTGCTTTTCAGGATCGTTGGTGGTGAGATCAGGCGAGATGCGCTCCCACGTCTGTCCGTGGTCGCGCGAGCGAAACAGAAACTGGGCGCCCAGATAGACGGTTCCGCTTTGCGTCGGACTAATATGAATCGGGGCATTCCAGTTGAAGCGAAGCTTACCTTCCTTGTATTGCGGCAGGGGCTGGATGCCGCGGACTTCGAGTGTCTTTCGATTGATACGCCCGATATAACCGCCCTGTGACTCAGCGTAGATGTAATCCGGGTTTGACGGGTCAACGAACATCCAAAAGCCATCGCCGCCGTACATATTCTCCCAACGGCTGTTCGTGATCCCGCCGGGATATTGCGAGTCGCCCACCCAGGAGCTGTTGTCTTGCAACCCGCCGTAGACGTGGTAGGGCTGATCCATGTCCACACTGACGTGATAGAACTGCGAGATCGGAAGGTTCTCGGCCTTCCACCAACGATTGCCGCCATCGTAAGAATACCAGAGACCGCCGTCGTCACCGGTGATCAGATGATCGGTATTGTCGGGATCGATCCAAACATCGTGAAAGTCACCATGCGCGCCGCCCGAAATGTCGCTGAAGCTCTTACCACCGTCATTGCTGGCGATAAGCGATCCGCCGGGTTTGTAGATCTTGTTCTCGTCCTTTGGATCTACGATCAAATTCGCGTAATAAAAGGGACGCCAGATCATGTTTTGACTGCGATCGAGGGCCACCCATGTTTTTCCGCCATCGTCCGAGCGATAGAGACCATCCCTGGGCATCGTAGCTTCAATGAAGGCATAGACAATGTTTGGTTTTGAAGGAGCGACAGTCACCGCTACCCGACCCCAGGGTCTTGGCGGCAGTCCTTTGGCGCTCTTTTCATCGAGCTCAGTCCAGGAGGTTCCGCCGTCCGTGCTCTTGAAGAGGCCGCTGCCGCTAAATGCACTCGGGCCTTCACCGCCGGAGCGAAAGGTCCAACCTCTCCGGCGAAAGTCCCACATGCCCGCATAAAGCGTCTGCGGATTCTTGCTGTCCATAGACATCATCGAACAGCCGGTCGATGCGTTCGCGCCCTTCAAGACTTTTGTCCACGTTTTGCCGCCGTCGGTCGTCCGATAAACACCGCGCTGATCGCTGTCGCTCCAGAGCTTCCCGGTGGCGCAAACATAAACAGTGTTCGTGTTGGCCGGATCGACCAGGATCTTCGCGATGCGTTCAGAGTCGTTCAGTCCCATATTGGTCCAATTGTCGCCGCCGTCAATTGACCTATAGACGCCATCTCCGACCGAAGTGCTGTTGCGCGTCCAGGTTTCGCCCGTGCCTACCCAGATCGTTTTGGCGTTCTTGGGATCGATCGCGATGGCGCCAATCGATTGCACCGCCTCTTTATCGAATACCGGCTTGAACGTCGTGCCGCCATTGACTGACTTCCACACCCCGCCACTCGCGGCGCCGACGTAAACGGTTAGCCGCTGGCCTTCCTTCACCCCGGCAACCGAAGTGATGCGGCCGCTCATCGCCGCCGAACCAATATTGCGCGCCCCCAGTCCCGAGATGGTGTCGGAATCAACTTTCACCGGAGGTGTCGTTTGCGCCGCCGCGGTTATGAAGAGAACGGAACCAAGGGCGATGGCTGAGAAGGGGATTAGTCTTCGGGTCATTGAATCATTCCTCGCTTCCAACATTGGGATTTATCTTTAGGGACCTTTGAGGCTCCTAAAGGAGCTCCAATGTCATTGGTCAGTTGCGTACTATAAACATTACGCGCCTAACAGCGCTTAAAACCAGAATTGCTCTCCGCGTTTTCGCTCATGGCTTCCTTACTACGGTCGGCATTGAGAAGCGTCGCTCGTCGATTGGCAAGTTTGCTTCTATCTTCTCATAGGCGATCTTCTGCTTGAATTGA
>DATNNY010000496.1:0-25333 GCA_035601635.1 Pyrinomonadaceae bacterium | reverse complement strand
GGCGAACTCGTAATGGTCGGCTGCGTTTCCCAGGTTAGGCCGCCATCTCTGGAAGCCAGCACGCGGCCCTGATCACCGGCAATCAGGACGTCGTCGCGTGACTCCGCTGAGACCGCAAACAGATTCGTCTTCACACTGCTCTCCTGGTCTTTCCAGGTCAGTCCGCCATCGTCTGTGCGCAGGATGATTCCTTTTTCGCCGACAACGTAGCCGCGTAATTTGTCGGCGAAGGCCACGGCGTACAACCACTCTCGCAAATTATGCGAAACGTCTTTCCAGGTTTCGCCGCCATCTTCCGTGCGCAGGATTGTGCCGCCGGATCCGACCGCAACGCCATGCTTTTCGTCGAGAAAGCGCACGTCTTCCAACCAGGCTTTCGTCACTGAAGGAACCTGACGCCAGGCGTTGCCGCCGTCTTCGGTCTTGAACACGTTGCCGCGCGCACCAACGGCCCAGCCCAGCCTGGCAGAGACAAAATAGACGCCCAGCAATTCCTGTTTGGTATCGGCGTCCTGTGGCGTCCAGACGATTCCGTTGACGGTATGCAGAATCGTTCCCTGTTCGCCGACGGCCCAGCCGTTGTTCTCGTCAAAGAAAGTAACTGCGTCCAGCCGCACAGTAGTGCCCGAGGGCCGCACCGTCCAGAACTTGCCGCCTGATCTGGTTTCGAGAATTTTTCCGTGCTGCCCGACTGCCCAGCCACGTGAGCTGTCGAGAAAGAAAATGTCCGCCAGATCGTCGCGCCCGCCTTCAGTCAGACGCTGCCAGCCAAGGCCGCCATCGTCACTGCGCAGCACCAGCCCATCGTTGCCGGCGGTCCAGCCCGTGTTCTCGTCGGCAAAGTAAACGGTCCCCAGCCGGGGGTTGGTTCTAACGCTGGCCGGGATCCACAGTTGACCGCCGTTGGCCGTGCCCAGCACTACGCCATTGTCTCCCGAGATCCAACCGTGTTGCTCGTCTGAAAAGAAAACGGAGAGCAAGTCGTTGGTCATCAGCACGTCAAACGGTTCCCAGGTCAGACCCGCGTCGTTACTTAAGATCACGCGTCCGCCATAGCCGACGGCGATCACGCGCTTCGCATTGATGAAAGTAACGCTGGTAAAAGGGAGCGAGCCCAACTTGACGGCTTCCTTCCAGTGGCGGCCGCCGTCCGTCGTGCGCAGCACCGTGCCGCGATCGCCGGTAGCCAGTCCCGTGGTCTTGTTGGCAAATGAAACTGAGTAGAGATGGACGTTCGCGGGACTCTTCTGCGCGGTCCAGGTCAGCCCGCCGTCGGAAGTTGTAATAATGCAACCGTAAGTACCCACTGCCCAGCCATGCGTGGGATTGTCGGACGCGAAGGTTATCGCGAAGAGATGATCCTTGGTAGGTGTGCTGACCTCAGTCCATCTCTCTCCGGCGTTTTTCGTCAGCGCCACCGTGCCGCGGGCTCCAATCACCACGGCGCGTTTCGGATCGTGCACATAGATTCCATTGAGATTCACAATGATGCGCGTGTGCTGACTCTCCCACTGAAAGCCGCCGTCTGTGGTGTAAAGAATTACTCCGTCGGCGCCCACGGCCCAACCGTGTCGCTTGTCAGCGGCGAAACGAATCGCGCTGATGGCGTTTCCCTGCGGCCGGGGGTTCTGCCACTCCCAACCGCGGTCGGCGGTTTGCGCGAGCGCAGGTATCGCGGTTGTGAGTGAAATGATAGCGAAGATTAGAAGCCTGGCTGGGAACGTCTTGGGATTTTGCGGAATCAACCTTCGAGTCGGCGAGATTGAGACATTAAAACGCAAAGTACCCAAAGGTTTTCGCAGAGGGCGCGAAGGAGTAGTTCTCTGCGTTCCTTTGCGGCATTCCTTTGCGGCCTTTGCGTTAAAATTGATTGACCCGTCATGACTCAACAAGGCCGGGTCGAGGCTAGTCCTCAGCCAAGTCCCCAAACACAGAACGAACGGCCTACGGTGATGAACTGATCTTGAAGACTTTAGTAACACGTGCTCTCGCTGAGAAGTGACGTTCAGGTTTGTTGGTTGCCCGATTATAGATTTGTGACCGCAGGAAAGCGAGTGGGACGCCGGTCATGAGGTCAGTACTACCTGCGTGAGCAGGTGGATCAAAGACCCACTCTGCGAGGGTTGATTTCTCTGATCCACCCGCTCACGCGGGTGGTACCGACCTCACAGCGCGAGCGCTGTTTGATTTTCAGAACAACTCCGGTTCTTCCTCGGTCTCTTCTTCCAACTCAGTTACGCCCACTCGATCCACAGCATCCTGGAGGACGCTGGGCTCGACGTGGCCCAGAGCGGCGATCTTGCGCGCTGCGCGATCGGCGGCTTCTTGGATCACATGACCCGCGTGACCCTGCTCCCAAATCCACTCGACCTGATGACGCGCCGCGGCGTTGTCCAGGCGCTTCCACCATTCGTGATTTGTCTTGCGGCGAAAACGCCCGCACATTGTCTCAACCACATAACGCGAGTCGGTGTAGAGACGCACGACACAGGGCTCGGTTAAGGCTTCCAGGCCCAGCGCTGCGGCCGCAATCTCGGCCTGCTGGTTGGTAGCTTTGCCCAAATAAGCTCCGAACGCACGCCACAGTCCGCGAAAGCCGAGCAGCGCTACTGCCGCGGCGCGAGTTTCCTCGCGGCCGTTGCCCAGGCTCGAGCCGTCGCAGTAGATCGTAACTGATTTCAAATACTTTCCCGGCTCGGCATTAGGGAGACTTCAGTACCAAAGATCTTGAAGAGCTATTTTCTCATCGGCGCTTTGCCACGCCTTTTCAAATTCGGTTTGAGCCTTTGAGTAGTCTCTTCTCTGCGCCTTCAGACTCTCCATTAGTCCGAACAGCGAACGTCCATTGTGCCGGTTGCGAAGGAGGTCGTCGCGAAAGACTTGCTCGGCCGCGGCAAAGTCGCCTTGTTTCATCAAGGCGCCGCCCAGGGTCTCGCGAACCGGCAGAAACCACGCCGGCGGTTCATCGTAAGCCAGCGAGTCTTCGATCTCAACGCCCTTGCGCAGGAGTTCGACCGCGACCTTCTGATCTATTTTACTTAATCCGGAGATACGCGCCTCCAGGACGCACTCGGCAATTTTTAGGATTCTGTTCGCAGGATTCAAGCCAAACATTGCTCCTGCGGGAACTGATTTCTCAGCCTGGACAAATGCCTGCTGCTCGCTCGGCGCCTCCTCAGTCATACTCTTTGCCGCGAACGCCATTCCGCGCGCAAAGTGCCAAACCGCACTGGTAACTTTCAGAGAGCTGTCCGGCTGAGGCTGTTTCATAATTTCGTCCCACTTATGAAATCTGACCATCATCAACAAAGACTTTGCCATGAATGGCTCAACCATCGGCATCTGTTCGACCATAGGTTTGGCCAGGGCCACCAGTTTGTCGGACGCGGCAATTGCATCGCGGTAACGCCCTTGCATACTGTTGGCGACCGCGAGGAAGTCCAGATTGTGCGCGTAGTACATTGCATAGACGCCCGGGGTGCCGCTTGCTTTGAAATACGCTTCATCTGCGGCCGCGGCATCTGCGTTGCTGCGCGCGGCCGACTGATAATCGCCGACACGCTCGTAGATGTGCGCCGGCATGTGAACCAGATGTCCGGCCATTGGCATTAGCCGCGGCAGCTTTGGCGCATACGCGAGTGCGCGCTCGGGATTCGGCGAGGCTTCGACGGTATGAATGTAGTAGTGAATCGCGCCCGGGTGATTCGGATTACGTTTCAGCACCGATTCGAGCACCGCGACGATCTCTTCCGTGCCTTCAGCGGGTTTTCCGTCAGCATTCCAAAGCTGCCACGGCCGCAGATCCATCATGCTCTCAGCGTAAAGCGTGGCAGCGTCGAGATCATCCGGGTATTTTCTGCTCAGCTCTCCCATCGCGTTCTTGTAAGTAACGGCGAGCTTTTTCAGATCCGATTTGGGATCGAGCGAGTAACGTTTGGCCAGCGCTTCGATGTAAGCGCGTTCGGCCTCAGGCTTGTCCTTTGCCAGCGCGAGGGCCTTCTGCGCCGCGTCGGTAGCGGCCAGTTCGCGCGCCAGGTCAACGTCTTGATTAATGTTCGGACCCAGTGCCAATGCCACTCCCCACCAGGCCATTGCCATCTGCGGATCGATTTCGGCGGCGCGCTTGAAGGAGTGAATCGCCTGCTCGTGATTGAAAGCAAAGACCAGCGAGAGGCCCTGGTCGAAAAAGCGCTGGGCCTCGGGTTTGTTGGTGGACACCGGATGATGAAGCGATCCCAGGCCGGCCATGATGGTGGCGGGCTTTTCCGTCGTGGACATCTTCATCTGCTGGTCGGGCTGTTGGGCCAAGGCGGCGGTGGCGGAAAGGAGAAAGATTAGAGAGATCGTTGGATTACTTTTCATTTCTATAGCTCCAAACTTGTTGACGCCGATTGCCGGGCTCCGCTTCGTACGCAAAGCGTTTTAGCACGAATTTGTTTGAGGAAGAAATGACGGGAGCGTAACCGCAAGACGTCTTCGTGGGGAAATGTCCCAGTCGTCGAACGGTTTGGTTTCGTTCTTTCCCGCGCGGACAACAGCCATCCACGAAATCACACGAAACCGCGCGAACAAACCAGCTTCGCTTTAATATATTTCGTGGATCGTTTTATCTTGAGCGCCGATTCTCTCAACAGGACACCACCAAGATCTTGGAAGAGCCGTAAGAGGGGCGTATTATCTCAAACGATGCTCAACGCCGGTAGCCTTACATTCGAGGAGTTTGCCATGCGCGAACAACTGCCCCTGGCGACAATCCATGACGCAGTGCTCGAGTTCCTGCGCGGGCGCGACGATGCAGTTGTGTTTGGCGCCCAGGCCGTTAACGCTTACGTGGGTGAAGCACGCATGAGCCAGGACATCGATCTAATTTCCACGCGCGCGGTCGAACTCGCGGAAGAGTTGCGCGAACATCTGAGCGAGCGTTTTCACATCGCCGTCCGTGTGCGCGTGATTGGCGCGGGGAAGGGGTATCGGCTTTTTCAGATTCACAAGCCGCGCAATCGTCATCTGGTTGATCTGCGCCCGGCAGAATCTTTGCCCCGCGCCGAACGAATCGAAGACGTGCTGGTAATGTCTCCACCAGCGCTGATCGCTCACAAAGTAGTTTCGTATCACGGACGGCGCGGACAACCGAAGGCAGGAACGGACTGGCGCGATCTGGCAATGCTGCTTTTGACTTTTCCGGAGTTGAAAGAGGAACAGGGCGCCGTCAGCGAAGCTTTGAAATTAATAAATGCGAACGACGAAGTGATTAAGACTTGGGGTGAACTAGTAGTCCAGGAGATCGTTGAGCCTAAGGATGACAGCGAGTTTGAGTGAGAGCGCTTGTGCCTATCTTGGTCCGCGAACCCCTAGGAGAGAATACCGCGAACTCCAGTAGTGTCTTCTGGTTTGCGCTAAACTCGGGGTAGCAACAAAGTAGAGCGTTTCTGGACCAAAGCTCTTCAGGACTACTTCCTTGGGGATGAATTTTACACCTGAGTCCTCTCCAAACCGTTTTTCGTAATCTCTCTTCACAGAGTTGGCGACTAAAATTCCGTCGCCGGGCAATGCACTCTGAACACGCGATGTGAAGTTCACGTTTAGCCCGTAGATATCGTTTTCTCTAATCTCAACGTCCCCCGAATTAATTCCGACTCTTATTCCGATATAGTCGACTCCGGTGTTCTCTGAGAAGTTTATGGCAAAGCTAACGGCGTCGCTAGCGGTCCGAAAAGCTACCATCAACGAGTCCCCTATGACTTTCACAACACGGGAATCAAAACACCGTGCGATGTCCCGGCCTACAGAGAAGTGGGCGAAAAGATCATCAATCCATTTATCATCACCACGTTTCCTTCCGATCGCAGTTGATTCCACGATATCCGTAAAAACGAGTCCGAGACTAAGATGTCGCGCGCCGGCCCACTCTTCCAAAGTCTGTTCATCTTGCGAAGACATGACAACTCTCCTTAGCTATCACTCATTCACTTTCAGCACCGCCAGAAAAGCTTCCTGCGGAATCTCTACGCGCCCGACTTTCTTCATGCGCTTCTTGCCTTCCTTCTGTTTCTCGAGCAGCTTGCGTTTGCGCGAGATGTCGCCGCCGTAGCACTTGGCAATCACGTTCTTGCCCATCGCTTTCACTGTTTCGCGCGCGATTATTTTCGCTCCAATGGCCGCCTGGATGGGGACTTCGAAAAGTTGACGCGGGATTAGTTCCTTCATCTTGGTTGCCAACGCCCGTCCCTTTGCCGCGGCCGTGTCGCGGTGCAGAACCAGCGACAGAGCGTCGACCGGCTCGCCGGCAACCAGCACGTCGAGCTTGACCAGATCGCTTTCCCAATAACCCGCCAGGTGATAGTCGAGCGAAGCGTATCCGCGTGAAGTCGATTTCAGACGATCATAAAAGTCGAGCACGATCTCGTTGAGCGGCAGTTCATAAGTCAGCATTACCCGAGTCGACGTGATGTACTCAAAGCCTTTTTGTTGACCGCGCTTTTCTTCCAGCAGAGCCAGGATTCCGCCCAGGTGTTCTTCGGGAGTCAGGATCGTTGCGCGGATGGCCGGCTCTTCAATTTTCACAATCCGTCCAGGATCCGGCATCTTCGCGGGCGAATCGATTTCAGTCACCTTGCCGTCGGTCGTCGTCACGACATAACGCACGCCCGGCGCTGTGGTGATCAGATCGAGATTGAATTCGCGTTCCAGACGCTCCTGCACAATCTCCATGTGCAGCAGGCCGAGAAAGCCGCAGCGAAATCCAAAGCCAAGCGCAGTGGACGACTCAGGCTCATAAAAGAACGAAGCATCGTTGAGACGCAGCTTGTCCATCGCGTCGCGCAACTCTTCATACTGGTTTGTGTCCACGGGATAGAGTCCCGCAAAAACCATCGGCTTGATTTCCTGATAGCCGGGAAAGGGCTCCTTTGTTGGTCGAGCTGCTTCGGTGACCGTATCGCCGATTTGCACATCCGCAACCGTTTTGATCGAAGCGGTGAGAAAGCCAACTTCGCCGACACTCAAATGATCGATCGGCGTCGGCCCGGGGCGATTCACTCCCAGCGTTTCCACCTGGTAATCGCGGCCGGCATTGAAAAAGCGAATTTTCATGCCCGGCCGAATCGTGCCATCGATGACGCGAAACAAAACGATGACCCCGCGATATGAGTCGTACCACGAGTCAAAGATCAGGGCCTTGAGCGGCGCGTCCGGATCACCCTTGGGCGGCGGTACGTCGCGCACGATTGCTTCCAGGACTTCGGCTACGCCGACGCCGGTTTTGGCGCTGGTAAGAATCGCGTTGTGAGTTTCCAGGCCGATGAAGTGTTCGATCTGTTCGATGGCCTTCTCCGGCTCGGCGCCCGGCAGATCGATCTTGTTGATTACCGGAATGAGTTCGAGATTATTTTCAAGCGCGAGGTAGGTGTTGGCTAAGGTCTGCGCTTCGACGCCCTGCGAAGCATCGACGATCAGCAGAGCGCCTTCGCAGGCCGAAAGCGAGCGCGAAACTTCGTAAGAAAAGTCGACGTGGCCCGGCGTGTCGATCAAATTCAGGATGTACTGTTGGCCATCCTGCGCTTTGTAGTTCAGCCGCACCGCATGCGCTTTGATGGTGATGCCGCGTTCCCTTTCGAGGTCCATGTCGTCCAGGATCTGGGCGGACATATCGCGCCCGGTCACGGCGCCGGTCAACTCGAGCAGACGATCGGCGAGCGTCGATTTGCCATGATCGATGTGCGCGATGATCGAGAAATTGCGAATGCGGGATGGATCCATTGGCAGTGGTCAGTTGTTCGTAGTCGGCTGTCAGTAGTTAGTTAATGGGAACGAAGCGGATTTTGCAACTGAGGAGTGAGAACTAACAAGTTGTCAATAGAAGATGGCGAGACGCTAACTTAACCTCACGTCTTGAACTGGAACTACCGGAGGTTGAAGTTGTATTCGAGTTGCATCCACATAGACACCGGCTTGCCGTCCCTGGTTGCCGGCTTAAATTTGATTTTTTGGGCAGCTTTCACAGCGCGCTCGGTGAGTCCATTAGGCAGTCCCGAAATGACGTGGATGTTTGTAACCTTTCCATTCGAAGCAAAAACGCACTTCAGAATAACCGTGCCTTCAATCTTATTTTTTCTGGCGTCTCTGGTATAGCTGGGCTCAGAGTTTTTTTCCACGATTGCTTTAATGGCCACGTCTTTACCGCTATAGATCTCAGACGCGATTTCTTGGGTCGCTTCATTAAGGTAACGAGAATGTCCCAGCCCCTCACAAAGACTGAGACCGAGAATTACGAAAACGACCAATGGCTGGGCGTATCTCTTCATGATTGAAAGACGGTACACTTCCTCTCTCCCGAATGACGGAATGTTCAATCGTTGATGTGTTCGTTGACGTACGCGCGACCTTTTTCGGGCGTGTTGTACTGACCAATCCAATCCGTGTTTTTGAAGATCCAGACGATGTGGTCTTTGACGAACTCGGCATATTTATTATTAGGAGTGCCGTCGGCATCAACCAATCCGAGCTTTTTGTTTACCTTCTTCATTAGTTCGTTGTCATGAGTGGCGCTGGCCGCCTGAAACAGCTTGTGGCGATTGTCATCGGACAACGAGGACGAACTGCTGGAAGGTGAGCTGGCAGTGTTTGAGTTGCGATTCGTGCCGCGGTTGGAATTGTAATTAGCATTATCAGGTGCGGGAGCTTTTTGATATTGCCAGTACACAAAGCCGGCCGCGATCACTACTACGATCAGGCCGAGACATCCTGCGCCGCCACAGCCGGCGCCAATCATTTGATTTCTGGTCATATTCTCTCTAATTTCTGTGATGCGGGGCACTAGCCCGACCGTTAGGGAGGGCTCCATTGGTGCACCTCGGAGCCCACCCTGACGGTCGGGCTAATGCCCCGGAGACAAAGGCTCGATCTCAAAGGTCTTCTATTTCATTATCGATCTGCGCGCGTTGTAGTTTCCCGCTGTAGTCGACGTAAATCGACTTCCATTCCGAGAAGATATCCAGCACTTGTGTGCCTGCTTCGCGATGGCCGTTCCCTGTAGCTTTGGTGCCGCCAAACGGCAGATGGACTTCCGCGCCGATGGTGGAAGAATTGACATAGAAGATTCCGGTGTAGGTTTCGTTCATCGCGTGGAACGCGCGGTTCACATCCTGAGTGTAGATGGCCGCGGACAAGCCATAACGCACGCCATTCGCAATCTCGATCGCTTCATCCAGAGAGTCTGTCGGAATCACCGAAGTCACTGGACCAAAGATCTCTTCCTGCGCGATGCGCATGTCGGGAGTCACATCGGTGAAGACAGTCGGCTCGATGAAGAAGCCGCGCGCGTATTCGCCTTTGGTCAGATGATGCCCTCCGCAAGCGAGGGTGGCGCCGTCTTCATGCTGGCCGATGTCGATATAGCCCATGATTTTGTGAACGGCTTCAGAGTTTATCACCGGGCCTACTTCGACTTTTGGATCGGCCCCGTTGCCGACGCGCAGAGCTTTGGCTCGCGCTACGAGTTTCTTCGTGAATTCACGATAGACTTTCTGGTGCACGATCAGACGGGACGAGGCGGTGCAGCGTTGGCCCGAAGTGCCAAACGCGCCCCAGACCGCGCCTTCGATCGCGTTGTCGACGTCCGCGTCATCAAGAACAATGATCGCGTTCTTGCCGCCCATCTCAAGCGAGCAGATCGCGTTGCGTTCAGCGCACGCCAGGGCCACTGACCGGCCGGTTTCCGTGGAACCGGTGAACGAAATCAAACGCAGGGAAGGATGACCAGTGATTCCCGCGCCCACCGTTTCACCATAACCGGTCACCAGATTCACCACCCCGGGTGGCACTCCGGCTTCTTCACAGGCTTTGACCAGATTGTAGGTTGAGAGTGGCGTGTCCTCCGCGGGCTTAATCACGATCGTGTTGCCGCAGACCAAAGCCGGAATCATTTTCCACGAAGGAATCGCCATCGGGAAATTCCAGGGTGTGATCAAGCCGCAGGACCCAATTGGTTGGCGCACGCACATGGCGAACTTGTTTGGCATCTCAGCCGGAGTTGTGAATCCGTGCAGACGCCGCCCTTCGCCGGCCGCGTAATAGGTGCAATCGATCGCTTCCTGAACGTCGCCCCCTGCTTCTTTCAAAACTTTGCCCATCTCGCGGGTCATGTCCGCCGTGTATTTTTCTTTATCGCGGATCAGTATCTCGCCTACCCGAAACAGAATCTCTGCGCGCCGGGGCGCGGGAGTTCGCCGCCAGCCATCGAACGCGGCCGCGGCCGCAGAGACGGCAGCGCTGACATCGTCGCTGATTGAAAGTGGAAATCGGCCGAGCAGGTCACGGGTATCGGCGGGGTTGCGGTTCTCGAGCCACTGGCCGCTCTTACTCGGCACCCAGCGGCCGCCGATAAAGTTATGATAGGTCTTGCTGCGTGCTCGTTTCGTGGCGCGGGCCGCCGTTCGCGACTTCTTTGCCAGGGCTTTTTTTGCTTGCGCCATTGATAGTTTCGAGTTTCGAGTTTCGAGTTTCAGGTTGTCAGCCAGGAAAGATGCTGAACTCGAAACCCGAAACTCGAAAGCCAAAACTTTTATTGGTAAGTGAACTGAACAATTCGCTGGGCCAGGCGGTTGAACTTTCGATCAAAATGCGAAAGGTTAAGCACGATTGGATCGCCCGGCTTCAATGACTCGACGACGCGTTGGAAATCAGCCAGGGTCGCCACCGGCACGCGATTGATACGGGTCACGACTTCGCTGACAAAAATTTCCTGGGGCCGGACGTCGGCGGCCAGTCCGTTTGGATCGACTTCCTTGACATAAAGGCCTTTCACCCCGTTCAGATGCTTCTCAGTAATTAGTTGCGGCGTGAGTTCGCCCAGCGTCAAACCGATTCGCCCACTACCGGTCTTTGCGCTGTCAGGCTTTTTGGCGCCTACGCTTTCCACGTCGCCCGGAGTATCCAGACGTTCGGCGAGTGTTACGCTTACCGTGCGCCGCTCGAGCTTGCCGTCAACATCGCGCAGAAAAGTAAGATTAGCTGTCTGGCCCACGGCGGTCGCGGCGACCTTGGCGATCAGGTCATTCGAATCCTGGACCGGCTGGCCATTGAACTCGACGATCACGTCGTTTACCTGCAGACCGGCCTTGCTCGCCGGCGTCGGTTGGCTGCCGTTGCCATCTTGGGGCACGTCGGCGACTATGGCTCCCTTGATCTCCGGCAGATGATAAACGCGGGCAAACTCTCCTCGCACCGGTTCGACTGAAACACCCAGAAAGCCACGCTTAACTTTTCCGTTTGCCAGGATCTGTTCGCAAACGAACTTCGCTTCGTTCGAAGGCAGGGCAAACCCGATTCCGTTGTAATCTCCCGTCAGGGTCGCGATCTGCGAGTTCACTCCGATCGCTTCGCCGTGCATGTTGACCAGCGGGCCGCCACTGTTGCCGCGATTGATCGCCGCGTCTGTTTGCAGGAAGCGTTGAAAGCTGGTGAAGGCCTGCGAGTCGCGTTCCTTCTTGGAAATAATTCCGGCAGTCACCGTTTGATCCAGACCGAACGGCGAACCGATCGCCAGGACCCAATCGCCCACCTGGGCCGCGTTGGAATCTCCGAACTTCATCACCGGCAAATCATGCGGAGCTTCGATCTTGATGACTGCCAGGTCGGTTTCCTTGTCGATGCCGACCACCTTACCCCGAAATCTTTCACCCGTCAGCAGGCCAATCATGATCTGCGTGGCGCCATCGATCACGTGGTTGTTGGTCAGAACATATCCCTTCGAATCGATGATGAATCCACTGCCTACTCCGCGCGTCGGCCGCGGCTGCGGACGCCGCAGCATGTCGTAAAACGGATTGCTCTGATTACGCTCAGGCTTGTCCTCGTTATCAGTTTCTGCAATGTCGGTTGAAACCTGCATCGTATCGATATTCACCACCGCGGGTTCGACGCGGCTGGCGATTTCGACGAACGAAGCCGAAAGCGCTTCCGGCGCCCGCGCCGCCGACTGCGGCCCGTCCTGGGCTATTGCCGGGTGGCCCGCCAGGATCGCGCCAATCCCAATGCCGGCCAGCACGCAGACGACGGCCATGACCGCGATCCACACGCGCAGTTTGCGCAGAATTGTCGCTTCGGCGTCAGTAGTTTGTTTGAAAGACTCGAACATGATTCACCACCTTACAAGAACTCTCGATCCGGGTTTCGCTCGGGAGAGCGATCCCACGCTCTTTATCAATCTCAGGGGAAGCAGGTTTTGGCAGTATAGCGAAAGGCAGCCAGAAAAACTAGAAGTCCGAGGTAGCGCAAGCTGCCAGCTTGCGCAGCCCACCAATAGCGCTCCGCAAACGAAAACGACCACTACCTAAACGAGTCTCAGGGCCGCAACAAGACTTTCATGACACCCGGTTCCGAGGCACGCTCGATCGCGCGCAGTCCGTCGGTGAGAGGCCGCTCTTCGCTGATCAGACTTTCCACATCAATGGCGTTTGTTTTTAGCAGTTCCAGCGCCGGCGCGAACCGACCGCAGCGTGAACCGATCACGTTAATTTCATCAACTACGATGCGGGCCGTATTCAAATCGGTGGCGCCGTGAAAAGTGGATTTCAGCACGAGACTACCGCGGGGACGGAGCAGATCCAGTGCGAGTTCGAATCCCGCCGCGGCGCCGGACGCCTCGACCACAACGTCGAACGCGCGCGTCAGCAGCCTGGCCTGGTCACTGGTAATTGTCTCAATGCCGCGGCGCGAAGCGATTTGAAGTTTGTGTGGATGTTTTCCGACCAGAGTCACGGGCGCCCCGGTTGTCGCCAGCACCTGTGCGCAGAGCAAGCCAAGCTTGCCGTCTCCGATCACCGCGACGTTTGTACCTTTGCCAACTTGTGCGCGCTCGAGAATTCCACAAGCGGCCGCGAGTGGTTCGACAAACACTGCGCGCTCGTCCGGAACTTCATCAGGCACCGGCAAGAGGTTTACGACCGGTAGCTGCAAAAACTCTGCGTGTGCGCCATCACGACCGACGATGCCGAGCACGGTGCGCTTCTCACAATGCCGCGGATCGCCGGCGAGACAGAGATCGCAAATGCCACAGCCCGCATTGATCTCGCCGACGACGCGTTGGCCCGGTGTCAGAAGCCCGCCCGTGAGCGAGGGCTCGCTTGCAATAGAAGCCCTCCCTGACGGTCGGGCTACCGCCCCGGGCTCAGGCAAGCTTTCGATCACGCCCACAAACTCGTGCCCGATGGTTCCCTCAAACCCAGCGTAACCTCGCGTGATCTCCAAATCGGTGTTGCAAATTCCCGACAAGGTCACGCGCACCAGCGCTTCGCCAAAGGCCTCGGGTTTGGCGATGTCGATCACTGAGAGCTTTTGGTTTTCGTAGCGGAGTGCTTTCATTACATTCGATCATTCGATCAATAGAGCGGGGCAGTAGCCCGACCGTCAGGGAGGGCTCCTCATCAAACTGAGCCCTCCCTAATGGTCGGGCTACTGCCCCAATCAAATCAATAGAACTCGCTCAAAAAGTCTTCGTGCGTTCGTAGATATTTTCTGTCGTTAGCTCGATGGTTTGTCCACGTCCCGAAACCTTCACCGGCAGGCGCCACTCGATCTTTTCGCCGCCGGACAAAGTCGCGGTGGCCCGCAGCCACCAAATGCCTTCAGACAATTTCATCACGGCTCGGCCGTTGTTATCGAGTTGTGCGCGCGCCGGTACCAGCCCCTTTATCCGTTGCGCGAGAAAATCATCGAAAGTTTTTCCAGGCCGCAGGGCGGTGGAATAATCTCGCTGCGCGGCCGCGAAGTCGATCGGGTAAAGCTCAACCTGCATGTTGCCCGGGGTGGCCGGCGCGTCGCTGCGCAGGGCGATAGTTATTTCTGAGGTCGCGTTTGGGTCAGAGTTTTCAGTCCGCCTCCAGGATTCATCCGCCGGCAGACGCCGGTACACGTTCCAGCCGGCGAGAAACAGTGCGCCGACCAACATCGCTCCGAGAATGATTCTGATAATTGTCATTGCCCTGCTTCCGACCGAAGGCCGAGTTAAAGCGGCAGAAAAACCTGGTGACTCACAATCCTGAAGCTCCGGAGGAGCGAGATGTTTATAGCATTGAAAGTTCCAAAATGAATATTAAGCTCCGGAGGAGCGAAATCATATTATCCAAATTAGGCTTTGCCTTTTCGCACATCAGATGGCAGAGCCATAATGGAGGTCCACGTTCCCGGTTCAGTTGAACCCAACGCGAATGCGCGATAATCTCAAGACGTGAATAATCTTTGGGACGACAAGTTGCACGAAGAGTGTGGCGTGTTCGGCATCTACGGACATACCGAAGCAGCTCGCCTGACCTATCTGGGCTTGTACGCGTTGCAGCACCGGGGTCAGGAGTCTTGTGGTATCGCCGTCTCAAACGGCGCCCAAATCGTCTCAGAGCGTGACATGGGTTACGTCTCGGAAGCTTTCGATCAAACACGTCTGGATCGGATGCCCGGCCCCAGCGCGATCGGTCACGTTCGCTATTCCACCGCGGGTGAAGTCTCGCTGCGTGAATGCCAACCGTTTTTGGTGACCTGCCAGCACGGCCAAATCGCGGTCTGTCACAACGGTAACCTGCCATTCGCGCGCGAAGAACGAAAGCTGCTGGAACGCGAAGGCGCGATCTTTTCCTCGACCTCAGACACTGAAGTCGTACTGCATGGTGTGGCTCGTTCGCACGCGGCCAGCGTGGCAGAAGCTATACCGGAAGTTCTGCGCCACACCGAAGGCGCGTTCTCAATGCTGTTTCTGACGCCGACGGAACTGATCGCGATTCGCGACCCGCGCGGCTTTCGTCCACTGGCCCTGGGCCGTCTGGGGGATGCCTGGGTGATCGCTTCGGAAACGTGCGCCTTCGATCTGATCGATGCCAAGTACGTGCGCGACATCGAGCCGGGCGAGATGGTGGTCATCAACGAAGATGGTCTGCGCTCGTCGCGTCCGCTGAATGCCCAGCAACATTCGATGTGTATTTTTGAGCACGTTTATTTTGCGCGCCCCGACTCGCTAATCTTTGGCGAATCAGTTAACCGCTCACGGCACCTGATGGGAAAGCGTCTGGCGATTGAGCAGCCCGCGGACGCCGACATCGTCGTGCCGGTGCCCGACTCAGGCGTGCCCGCCGCGATTGGTTATTCGTCTGAGAGCGGTCTGCCGTTTCGTTTCGGGCTGGTGCGCAACCACTACGTTGGCCGGACTTTCATTGAGCCCCGTCAATCGATTCGCAGTTTTGGCGTCCGTATCAAATTAAATCCGGTGCGCGATCTAATCGTAGGCAAACGGATTATCCTGATCGACGATTCGATAGTGCGTGGCACGACTTCAAAGAAAATCGTGCGCATGGTGCGCGAAGCCGGCGCCAAAGAAATTCATGTGCGCATTTCCTGCCCGCCGACAATCAGTCCCTGCTATTACGGTGTCGACACGCCCAACAAATCAGATCTAATCGCCGCAAACTATTCCATCGAAGGCATTCGTGATTTTATCGAAGCCGACTCGCTCGGCTACCTCTCACTCGAGGGCATGTTGGAAGCCACCGGAATCAATCCGGACTCAGCCTGCGTCGCCTGCTGGAACGAAAAGTATCCGACACAGATCACCAGTAATGCCGAGACGATGCATTCGCGGGAGCAAGGGAGCACGCCGAGGCGGGTAGCGGTTGAGATTTAGTTACAGAATTTTTGGCATCGCAATCTGCGATCTCAATGGCCCACGCGTTACAGAACCCCGAGCGATAGCGAGGGGGATGCTAGAGTCAATGCACGGATGTCCGGTTTGTAACATAAGAACGGAGAAAGTTGGCTGTAGCATCCGCTCGCTATCGCTCGCGATTCTGTAACAGGGCCGCTGGAAGTACTAGCAAGAATCTTGCGGACGGATACTGAACCGCTTGAACTATACTGTCGCCATAACGGGCTCCTGCTGTAGCGACAATGAAACCTCCCGAAGCGTTCCGAGACGAACACACTCCACTAGGCTATTTGATAACATTTCGCGGCTACGGGACCTGGTTGCATGGAAAAAGCGGATCAGTCGATCGCTTTCATAATACTTATGGTACTCCCACGTTAACGGCCGACGCAGCACGTCTTCATTACAATCAGCGCGCACTCTCCCAATCTCCGGTAAACCTACGGGCCAAGGAGAGAGCACTTGTAGAAGAGGCGATTCGAGAAACCTGTGAAATTCGCAACTGGTCTCTATGGGCTATCAATGTTCACACCAACCACATTCACGCGGTGGTTACTTCTAAGTGCAAACCGAACGCGGTGCTGAATGCGTTCAAAGCGAATTCAACGCGCCAAATGAGAGAAGCGAGGTGTTGGGGGGCAGTGAAAGAAGCCCCTGGGCTCAGGGCGGCAGCAAACGGTATCTCTGGACTGAAGGGCAACTGGTCAACGCGATTGCCTACGTTCATGACGATCAGGTCGAACCGTTAGATTGAGCAGCGTCGGTACAGAACCGAGAGCGGTAGCGACCGGATGCTATACTCAACTGGCGTGTTGAGACACGTCGTTTCGGATTCTCGATTAGAATCAGAGTTGAGCCTGGCATCCGGTCGCTACCGCTCCCGGTTCTGTAACGAACTCTCGTTAGGATGAGTTGTTCCAATGAACAAGACCGTCTTCATCTCATCTACATACGATGACCTTAAGGAGTACAGAAGAGCTGTTTGGGAGCTGCTCGAGAAGTTTGACGTCAACGTACGTGGAATGGAACAGTTCGGGGCGCGGAAAGAAGCACCATTAGCCACCTGTCTAGCGGAGGTAGAGCAATCTGATATTTATCTTGGCGTGTTTGCGGACAAGGAAGTAGCGTCAGTAAGTGCCAGGTATAAGTCGCAGACCTACTTTGATCCACCCGACCCTGATCCCCAGTCGCGATACGAGATTACCTATTCGGCCGATGCCAAAGTTATCTTACTGTCGTCCAAGTTGTCTGAAGTGACTTGAGTGCATTCCATGGGTTCAACATTAATCGGCAAACCGATCCCCCGCAAAGAAGGCCGGAAGAAAGTCACCGGCCAGGCGCTGTACGTGGACGATTTAATTTTCCATGACATGCTGCATGGAGTGACTGTCCGCAGTTCTGTTCCGCGCGGCCGCATCAAAAGCATTTCTTTCGCAGGCGACATTCCGTGGGATGAATTCACGATCGTTACCGCCAAAGACATTCGCGATTTGAAGCTCGGGGAAAACTACGTCGCGTTGATCCTGAACGACCAGCCTTATCTCGCCGACGAAGTTACCAATCATCCGGAAGAGGCAGTTGTGCTGCTGGCTCATCACGACCGGTATCTGCTGGAGGAGGCGCGCCGCCACGTGCTGATTGAATACGAAGAGCTGCCGGCGGTGTTCAATCTGGAAGATTCACTGGTGCGGAAGGAAATCATCTGGGGCGAAGACAACGTCTTCAAAAAGTTTCTGGTCGATAAGGGTAACGTTGATGAAGTCTGGGCCAAAGCAGATTTCATTGTCGAAGGCGAGTATGAAACCGGAGCGCAAGAACAACTCTACATCGAGAACAATGGCGCGATTGCGGTGGCCAATGCAGATGAGGGCGTCACTGTCTGGGGTTCGATGCAGTGTCCTTATTATGTTCACAAAGCCTTAATCAAGTTGTTTGGTTTGCCGGAAGAAAAAATTCGTGTGATTCAGACTGAAACCGGAGGCGGCTTTGGCGGCAAGGAAGAATATCCTTCGATGATTGCCGGCCACGCGGCGCTGCTGGCGTGGAAGTCTGGGAAGCCGGTCAAGTTGATCTACGATCGCGCGGAAGATATGGCCGCCACGACCAAGCGCCACCCATCGCGCACGCGTCACAAGACCGCGATCACGAAAGATGGAAAGCTCCTGGCGATGGAGATCGATTTCGTGATCGATGGAGGCGCGTACTGCACCTTGTCGCCCGTCGTGCTATCGCGCGGAACTATTCACGCTGCCGGTCCTTACTTCTGTCCGCACGTTCGCATCAAAAGCAAAGCAGTAGCGACGAACATGCCGCCGCACGGAGCTTTCAGAGGATTTGGGGCTCCGCAGAGCATCTTTGCCCTCGAGCGACATCTGGATAAAGTCGCTGATGCTGCAGGCCTGACTCCGGAAGAGTTTCGTCGGCGCAACTTCATCAAAGAAGGCGAAACGACGGCGACCAATCAGTTGATCCGCGAGAAAGTCGACATGGAGGGTTTGCTGAATAGAGCATTCGAGTTGAGTGACTATCATGCCAAGCGCGAGCGCTTCGCGAAAGAGAATGCTGCGAAGAATGCGGACGCGGCTGAGCGGTGCAGTAGCCCGACCGTGAGGGAGGGCGTCGTTGATCGAGCGCTCACCCCCTCCCTGACGGTCGGGCTACTGCCCCGTCCTGCGGCGTCGGCGCTCCCAGCGTCACGCATTAGGAAAGGCATCGGCTTCGCTTCGTTCATGCATGGCGCGGGATTCACTGGATCCGGCGAGGTCTATCTGCAATCGATCGTCGGCGCGGAAGCGACGCCCGAGGGACTAATTCGAATCCTCGCTGCCAGTACCGAGATAGGTCAGGGCACCAACACTATCTTTGCTCAGATAGCCGCCGAAGCGCTCGGTCTTGATTACGATCTATTCGAAGTTGCACAGCCCGACACTGCTGAGGTCCCCAACAGCGGGCCCACGGTCGCCTCGCGCACGTGCATGATCGTCGGCAAACTGGTCGAATCCGCGGTGCTCGGTTTGAAACAGACGCTTGTCGGCAGTGACTTACTGAATGATCAATTCACTCAAGCTGAATTTCAAGGGGCTTGCAATGCTTATATTGAAAAGTTTGGTCAGTTGAAATCATTCAGCAGGTATCAACCACCGCCGAATGTTTTTTGGGACGACGAAAAGTATCAGGGCGACGCCTACGGCGCTTTCGCCTGGGCTGTCTATGTGGCAGAAGTTTCCGTGGACACGTTGACCTATGAAGCGCATGTCGATGACTTTGTCGCCGTGCAGGAAGTCGGCCGGGTAATTAACCCGGTGCTGGCTGCCGGACAAATCGAAGGCGGAGTAGCCCAGGCGATTGGGATGACGCTTTACGAAAACGTCGTCTGGGAAAATGGACGGATGAAAAACGGCCAGATGACCAACTACATCATGCCGACCGCGGCCGACATTCCACCGATTCGCGTCTACTTTGAAGAGAACCCTTATGCCTACGGACCAGCGGGAGCGAAAGGGATTGGCGAATTGCCAATGGACGGACCGGCGCCGGCGATCCTGAGTGCGATTGAGAATGCAACGGGCCGAAGTTTCAAGCGCGTGCCGCTGATGCCGGAAGCGTTGATGGAGGAGTTGGCCAGTTAAAAACTAAGTTCACGATACTCGCCGGGTGTCATTTGGGAGAGCACTTCGGAGATTCGGGAAGATGCTCCTTCATGCGCGGCCAACTCGTGGTCATGAGGACGAGAACACTTAGTTTTCTTCCCGCAAGATTTTGCTGATACCGAAGTTGTTGGTCAGTCGTGATAGGCAAGTCGAAAGAATCTTCAGCGGCGGCGAGCAGCGCACCGTTTTCCAGGTTTGACCAGCCCAATTCAAAAGCGGTTTGTACCGTGTACTCGGTCAAGTGATCTCTGAGAGGCACTGGAGTTCCTTGATCGAAGAGAATCTTCATCTCTACGGCAAATTATTCTGGGCTCAGACTTCGGCGAGGCTTTGCTCGGCATGCGCGAGAACGGCAACGACTTGATTCGAGGTCACTCCGGGAAACCATTCCAGAAATTGGTCAATAGTGGCGCCCGTTTCAAGATTTTCGAAGAGTGCCCGCACGGGGACGCGGGTGCCCCGAAAAACCCATGCGCCGCTTACC
This sequence comes from Pyrinomonadaceae bacterium, assembly GCA_035601635.1. Lineage (GTDB taxonomy): Bacteria > Acidobacteriota > Blastocatellia > Pyrinomonadales > Pyrinomonadaceae > UBA11740. The sequence goes on along the minus strand of DATNNY010000496.1, from coordinate 5,511 downwards.
TTGTCTTTGTCTCGTTCGACTTCTCCGCACTCGGCCCAATCCAACATGGTTCCCATGATATGCTTTGGTTTTGGATCCGGGCAAGGACGCCGCATAGTCCTGGCTGATCCCTGGTCCAGTCTATGGAAAGAATCATTAGCGCCGCATTTGCCTTCCTGATAGGATCCGTCGGACTTTGGGCAGGCTTAAAACAGTTGAGAAACCGCGTTGCGCTCAACAGTTGGCCGACGACCAAAGGGAGAGTGATCGAGCGCGGCACGTTTCAGCCGTTCATACCGGCCGCGGGTCCGCCCGCTTTTCGCCATTCTCCTTTGGTGAAGTACGTCTATCAGGTTTCTGGTAAGGAATTCATCAACGATAGTATTCGACCAAAACGGATTCAGCTACCGCAGCACAACACCAAAAAGTGGGCGCAGAAAAAAGCAGAGTCATTTCCGGACGAAGTATCCGTCCATTACAATCCCGAAGATCCGAGCGAGTCTTTTCTTCTCCAAACCTCCAGGCTAATGCTGTACGTTGTAGTCGTCTCCTCGTGTCTGGCTATTTTGTTTGGGTTGCTGTTTCTGCTAGTTTTTTCGCCGAAGTGAATTAAGCGCGGCTTGACGGACGGTTCCGGACTAAACTCGTCGATGGATACAAAGGACATAACCGCGAAGGTCACAATGTCGTGCACCGTTAACGGCGAGAACCGGACGCTGCATGTTTATCCCCTGGAGCGACTGCTCGACGTGCTGCGCGAGCAGTTGCGTCTGACCGGGACTAAAGAGGGTTGTGGCGAGGGCGAATGTGGCGCGTGCTCGGTGATGATCGATGGCCGGATCGTTAACAGTTGTCTGGTGCCAATCGCGCAGGTGGCCGGCGCGACGATTCAAACGATCGAAGGGATCGCGACGGACGATCAGCTGCATCGCGTGCAGCAGGCTTTCATTGAATGTGGCGGCGCACAGTGCGGAATTTGTACGCCGGGCATGGTTCTGGCTGCGGTAGACTTGCTCGAGCGCCAGCCAAATCCGGACGCAGACGACATTCGCACTGGCCTGGCCGGGAACCTTTGTCGCTGTACCGGCTATATGAAGATTTTTGAATCGGTGGTGCGGGCCTGTCAGAAATAATTCAGGATGGTGCGATTGTTATTTACCGATCGCAGGAAAGTGTCGTTGGGCGGTCCCGTCTCGATTGATCGAATGCGGAGTTATTCAGACTTTTAATGAGAGCCTACGTTCCATCCTATCAACTTATTTCGCCCGCGAATTTGAGCGAAGCGCTCAATTTTCTTGCGCGTGATGAAGGATCCTGGCAGCCTTTCGCCGGTGGCACTGACCTAATGGTCTTACTCGAAGCCGGAAAGTTGCCGCACAAGAATTATCTCAACATCTGGAATCTGTCGGAACTCCGCGGCATTGAAGTAACCGACAGTCAGGTTACGCTCGGTTCGCTGACCACTTACACGGAAATCCAGGACCACGAAACGCTGCGCGCAGAATTCCCTATGCTCTGTCAGGCGGCAAGTGAAACCGGTGGGCTGGCGATCCAAAATCGCGGCACCATTGGCGGTAATATCGTCAACGCTTCACCAGCGGCAGATTCGCCGCCGGCGTTGCTGGCGTATGACGCTGAGTTGGAATTTGTCTCAGCCGCAGGGTCGCGCACGATTCCCTATCATGCTTTTCACACTGGTTATAAGCAGATGGACATTCGCGCTGAAGAGTTGCTGCGCGCGATTCGTTTGCCGCGTCTTACCAAAGGTTTGACGCATTACTATCGCAAGGTCGGTACGCGCAGGGCCCAGGCCATCTCGAAAGTTTGTTTCGCCGGCGTGGCTCGGATGAACTTGAATCAGATCGCCGATGTTCGCATCGCGCTGGGCAGTGTGGCGCCAATCCCGATTCGTTGCGTGCTGACGGAAGCCGCTCTGCATGGCCAAACGATAAAGGCTGAGACTATCGCCGCCGCCAGGTCCGCGCTGGCGGCCGAGATCGCTCCCATCGACGATCTGCGATCCACCAGAGATTACCGCCTCAGAGTCTCGCTTAATTTGCTGGAAGATTTCGTTCAGCAGGTTGCCTCAGGAGTTCGTTAGCCTCGCAGATTCCTGGCAAATGTCTCAGCCGCAAGCTGTCAGCTTGCGCTACATCGGGCTTGCGTTAGAATCGTGCTGACGAACCCTCGCATGAACGTTGTCTCTTACTCAACGAAAGTTTTTCTCCTCGCCGCCCTCGCGGCAAGCCTCCTCGTCTCGACCATTCCTGCATATGGGCAGAATGCGCCGCCCGTCGCTGACGATACGCATTTCAATATGCTGGTGCTGGGCGATTCGATAGCCTGGGGCCAGGGCCTGCGGGAAGAGCACAAAGCCTGGTACCTGGTAAAGACCTGGCTGGAAAAAAACAGCGGACGGCCAGTGCGCGAAAGAGTGGAAGCTCATTCCGGGGCTGTAATCGGTTCGGTGGGAGGTTCGGCCGGCAATCCTTTACCGCTGCAGGATGGCGAAGTGAATCGCGGTTTGCCCAGCGTCAACGATCAGATCGAGAACGCCCTGCGCTCCTATGCGAATCCGGCCAAAGTTGATTTGGTGATAGTCGATGGCTGCATCAACGATCTTGATGCCCGCCGGTTGCTGAACGCCGTCAATACTCCTGAGGGAATTCGTGAAGTGTCTCAACAGAAATGCGGTCCCCCGATGGAATCGCTGCTGAGCCGAATCACCAGAACGTTTCCCAGTGCGCATGTCGTAGTCACTGGCTACTATCCGATCCTCTCTGAAAGAACAGAGAGTGATCTCTTCATGAGGGCGTTGGCGAAGAGATTTTATACCGGCGCGGCGCGGATGAACGACAAGCAATTGCGCACCAGGTTGATAGAAATCTCTCGTCAATGGTACGAAGGGTCTAATCAGATGCTGGCCGTCGCGGCGGGAAGAATCGATGAACAGTTGGCCGCCAAAGGTTCTCGCCAGCGAGTACTGTTTGCCGAAGTGGGTTTTCTGCCTGAGCATTCGTTCGCAGCGCCGCAATCGCGTCTGTGGGGCTTCGATGCTTCGACAATCAGAAAGCTGCTGGTGATTCTGACGCTGGGGCGCGTGACCTTGAAGACCAATGATGAGCAGCGAAACCAACGTAACGCCAGTTGCAAACAGACGTTTAGGCCTCCGGCCGGCGAGACAAAGCAGCAAAAGGAAGCGCGAGAAAACCGGATTATGCTCTGCCGGCTGGCGGCGATTGGACACCCGAACCCAAAAGGCGCTCAGATGTATGCCGATGCGATCGACAAACAACTGAAAATAGTCATGAGTAGTCCAGGATGGCTGAGGAACAGCGGCGCCATCGCCACTCCTGGCAGCACAGTGCCCTAAAGTCGCTCGACGTGCACAATTTAAGAGCTCGTGTCGGACACACGAAGAGGAAATCCCCAATGACACCAGACAATATTCAGTTTCGCACGGGCGTCATCAAGCCGGTGGAATGCTTGAAAGAAGGTTGGGCGCTAATCAAAGATCAGTACTGGCTGTTTCTGGGAATTGTCTTTGTCGGTATTTTTGTAGGCAGTGCGGTTCCCATCGTCCTGATCGGGCCGATGATGGTGGGCGTTTACATGTGCTTCTTTCGGCGAATGCGCGGCGAACCAGTTGAGTTCGGCACGTTGTTCAAGGGCTTTGACTACTTCGCCCAAGGCCTGATTGCTGCGTTGATTCAGATGATTCCCATGGTCGTCATCATGGTGCCGTTTTACATCATCATGTTTGTCCTGATCATGACCTCGATGCCGCGCGGCGGCCGCATGGATCCGGATGCATCCACCAGGTTCCTGTTTACTATTTTTGGGTTTGAGGCGGTGTTCTTACTCGTGATCATCGTCGTCGGTATCGTCGTCAACATCTTTTTTATGTTTGCTTTTCCTCTGATCGCCGATCGAGGCCTCTCCGGACTGGACGCCATCAAGCTCAGCATCAAAGCGGGCAAAGAAAACTTTGGGGGTATCCTCAGTTTGCTTCTATTGAATTTTGCGATCGGGATGCTCGGCGTCCTCGCCTGCTATGTTGGCGTGTTCTTCATCATGCCGATTTCGTTGGCGTCATACGCGGTCGCATATCGTCGAGTCTTTCCGTCAATTTCGCAAACCTTTACATCGCCCCCACCACCCCCGGGGAACTGGGCCGCTTAGAGCATGCCTCAATCGGATCTCATCATTCGCGGACGCCGGGTCGTTCTATCCAATTCGTTGGTCCCGGCGTCCATTCATGTGCGCGCCGGACGGATCAGCGCTATCAAAGAGTTTGAAGATATTTCCGCGGATTGCGGGGTCGTCGAAGCCGGCAAAGACGCGGTCGTGATGCCGGGACTGGTGGACAGTCACGTGCACATAAACGAGCCAGGCCGGACAGAGTGGGAAGGTTTTGCCACGGCCACCCGAGCAGCGGCGGCCGGCGGCGTGACCACGATTGTTGATATGCCGCTTAACTGCATTCCCGCCACGACAACTCTTGATGGACTGAACGCAAAGTTGGCTGCGGCGCGCGGCAAGCTTTCGGTCGACACTGCGTTCTGGGGCGGCGTGGTTCCCGGTAATACGGGTGAACTGGCAAAGCTCTGGGAGGCCGGCGTGGTCGGCTTCAAATGTTTTCTGGTTCATTCCGGAGTCGAGGAATTTCCCAACGTCACCGAAAGTGATCTGCGAACGGCGATGCCCGAACTGGCGCGGCTGGGCGCGATGTTGATTGTGCATGCCGAGGTGCCGGGTCCAATCGACTCGGCCTGCTGCCAGGCGCCCGATGGAAATGACGGCAGCGATCGATCTTATGCGACTTTTCTGAGTTCGCGCCCGCGCGCGGCTGAGAATGAAGCCGTTGAACTGATGATTCGGCTGAGTCGCGAAACCAATTGCCGCATTCATATCGTGCATCATTCATCGGCGGATGCGCTGGCGGCGTTGCGCGCGGCCAAGGCGTCGGGCGCGCAACTAACCGTTGAAACCTGTCCGCACTATCTGCATTTCGCCGCGGAAGACATTTCGGACGGGGCCACTGAGTTCAAGTGCTGTCCGCCGATCCGCGAGCGCGCCAACCGCGAACAACTGTGGGAGGCTCTGCGTGACGGGACGATCGATATGGTGGTTTCAGATCATTCTCCCTGTCCGCCGGACATGAAGTTGCGGGACGAGGGCGATTTCATGAAAGCCTGGGGAGGGATTTCTTCTCTGCAACTGCGCCTGCCGGTAATGTGGACGGAAGCAAACGCGCGCGGCTTCACGATTAATCAAATGGCAGAGTGGCTGTGCGACGCGCCGGCCAAACAGGTTGGCCTTGATGGACGCAAAGGCGCGATCGCCGCCAGTTATGACGCCGACATTGTGATCTGGAATCCAAATAGCGAGTTTCGCGTCGAGCCCGAGATAATCCATCACCGTCACAAGCTGACACCTTATGCGGGTGAAGTTCTAAGGGGCGTAGTAGAAAAGACTTTTCTACGCGGCCAGATGGTTTATGATGGCGGCGAGTTTGGCGAGCCCAAAGGC
>DATNNY010000495.1:0-6964 GCA_035601635.1 Pyrinomonadaceae bacterium | reverse complement strand
ATCATTCGTTGGCTGGGTCCACACATGGATTTTGTCGTCAAAGGAAACCACTATCACCCGATCATCCGGACGGAGCTGGTTAACGAAGGAGATCGCAGCATCCTGAATCTCTTCCAACTTGAAACGCGTCGAAGCACTGGTGTCGATTACCAACGCTACGGTGAAAGGTTTTTCGGTCGACGCAAAGTAAGCGACCCTCTGCTCCACGCCATCTTCCCAAACGCGAAAGTTTTCTTTGGTCAGATCAGGAATGTACTTGCCGTCGCGATCCATAACGCTGACCGGAATGCTGACCAGTGTAGTGTCAACCCGCACGACATCGCCGGCGCCCACCTCTTCAGGGCCGGCGTCCCTGGATGAATTGGATTGCGGCTTCTGCTCATTGGAATCACGGGGATCGCGGTTCGCGCCTCCCAGAACCGGGGGGCGCGAAGGCCGCGCCGGGTCATCGGATTGCGTTTGCGTTGCTGGCTGCTGAGGTTCGCTCTGCTGATTCTGTTGCTGGGGCATGGTCGTCTGTCCCACCCGCCGCGGCCGTGACTGCGCACTCGCAGTTTGCCCGAACGCTCCCACGAAAGAACACAGCAAAACAAGGGTGATAAATCTCTTCATGACATGAAACTCCTGTCGGAACCTTAACGAGGTGTCTTGGCGGCGTCTGTAGTCAGGAACTCCGCGAGCCGCGCGGGATTCTTTTAAAACACCGTCTCTTTGATGCCGGAATTGCCAAAGAGATGCTTTGAAAGCAACCCTTTAGCACGACGAACCTCCGGTCTTTCCGGGAAGATAAATTGGGGAGAGAATTGAATCTGACCCGCTAAAGATAGCACTGTGACTCGGACTCGGCAAGGCTGGCGGTGACCGAGGTCGCTTACGGATTGGGGTATCGCCTTCTGAGGGCGGCGATCCCCTCCAGGCGTCAAACAATCATCACCTGGTTCCGGTCAAATTTATCGCGTTCCAAATGAAAGGAAGCGTGCCCCACGTTTGGCCTCGATGCTGCGGCCGAAATGCGAAGAGGACGATCCGGCCTTTGCCCATGCCGACGATTTCAGCGAGTGCGATGCGGTCCTTGACACGTTCTTCACCCCGCAACCAACCTGAGCGGAGGACATTGTCTTTCGCATAACGCGCTATCACCCCGACCACAAGCCGGGTCTGATCTTCGCTAACGTCGGCTGGTTTATCGACTAACGCAAACGCCGAGCTGTTGATGAAGTAGGCATTTACGTCCCTGGACATCGCGCGCGCAATCGGGCTCGAAGTATCAACGCTTATCCCCAAAATCGAACCCGGACAATAGAAATCCGTCGAGCGCAATCCTTCCAGAACATTCTTCAAAGGCAACCGCCAATTCTTGATTAGCGGTCCGCACGAACCATCAAAACAAATAAGCGTGCCGCCGTCTTCGACAAAGCGAGCCAGATTCACCAGGCCTTTGTTATTCAGGCCGGCTGCAGTCTCGGAACTTTCGGGATCGGCAGGCTCACGGCTTCGATCGGAAGGCAAAATGATCGCGTCGAATCGCGCGGCCAGGTTGCCTTCGGTCAAACCCGCATCGCGCAAAGATTCATAGGGAGCATTGAAAGCATCAAAGACGTAACGCGTCCAGCCCTCGTCCATGTTGCCCCGCGGGCCCTGATAAATTCCGACGCGAATTCCCGGCTTGATGGGATTCACGATTGGTGATTTATCGTTTGTCCAAAGCGCTAAACCAAGATCACGGCGGACATCGTTCTCGCTCTTGATCGCCGTCAGCTTTCTTTCACCGGCAGGTTCGCGAATGGATAACACTGCCGGACTCTCCAGTCCCATCTGCATCGGCAGAGTCCAACCTGCGACATCGTACGGGCGCTCAGCTTCGCCGGTCGCCGTCGTGCGATCGGGATAGACTTGCGGTTCGAAGAGAGCCAGCACGTTTTGGCGATATGGCTGACTGAGAAAAATGATGTAGCTGCCCGCGGGCACTTCGCGGACGTCCTGTTCGGCTATCAGCGCAACGCCCTGGGTACTTCCGGTAACCCGACCCACCGCTGTGGAGTTCACGCGTCGCAGGATTTGCTTCGCTTGTCTGGCATGCAACTCCCGGTCAAGTCGATAGACTTCGACGCCCTGCTCTACCAGCGTTCCGATCATCTTCGCCACGTTCTCGTCGCGGCCCTGGCCGGCGGGAACAAGGTAAGCCATCGGTGCGCCATCCGCGGTCGCTGAAAGGCTCGCCTTCCCGAGTTCGTAAAAATTCCGCAGGTAGTCCGCGCGATAGTTTGCCGCCAGAGACAAGACTGAATGACAGGCGATCAGCTCCATCCGCATAATGTCGCGCGGGTGCCACGCTCCGCCGGGCCAGGGTTCGGGGAAGTTCGTGGTGACGTCCAAAGCCGTGCGCATGCCGCGCGTGCCACCGCGCGCAAGTTGATCTGGAGTGACGTTGCCAGGCGACATGATGCGCGCGCTCGCGGCTTCGGTAAGAATGCCGATCGAGTTATGAAAGTAGGGCGCCGTGCGAAAGCCACCGTGCCACCAGGTGTCGTAAAGCGCGTTGGTCAACACACCTTTGAAACCGGCCGCGGTCACATCGGCGGCCATCTTGTGACCTATCAATCCAACTTGTCTGAGCAGCAGCGGCGCAATATGCGGATTCGGCGGATCGTAAAAAGGAGGCACAAAGAAACGCGAGCCGTTCGAACCCTGCTGATGAATGTCATAGACGATCTCGGGAAACCATTCCTTCCAGAATAGCCGTGTGACCGCCCTGGTCTCTTTCAGATCCAGCATGAACCAGTCGCGATTGTCGTCATGCCCGGCATAGTGATGATAAAGCTCAGGCGGATCACGGCCTTCCGCGGAAGTGCCCAGCGTCTTGCGATAATAATTGGCAACGATGTCGACGCCGTCCGGATTCGGTGATGGAATCAGAATCAAAATTGTGTTGCGCAGGATCGATAGGGTGTCGTCGTCATTGGCACTCGCCAGGTTGTACGCGAGCTGGGTGGACATCTGCGACGCGACAATCTCGGTCGAATGAATCGAGCACGAGATAGCCACGACCGTCTTACCTTCTTTGATCAGCGTCCCGCTAAAGTTCACTCGTCCATCGTCGGGACTAAGACGCGGATCAGCCAGGCGACGCTGAATGTCTTTGTACTTTTCCAGATTCCGTATATTCTCGGGCGCGCTGATGAAGGCCGCGATTAGCGGACGCCCGAGCGTCGATTGGCCGACGGTTTGGACAGAGACACGATCGCTGGCCTGATCCAGTTGCGTGAAATAACCGGTAATCTGTTTCCAATCCACAATTGTGCGGTCGTCGCCGGGATTGAAACCGAAAACCGAGCGCGGTGAAGGAATCGTATTGGTGAGTGGTCGGGCTGGTTTGCGTTGAGCTTCAACGGTCAGCGAAAGTGCGACGAACAATATTACTATGCGACATACTCGACCTATAGGGCCTGCTCGACCTATCTGACTTTTATTCAAATTCAGCAGATGCATTCTGAAATTCCTTCCCCAGAGTTGATGGGACAGACCGTAACGAACGCGGCGAAGTCTAGCACAAGACGTGGGCCGAAAATCATCGGCAAGCTGCGGTTCTGGTGGTCGTGGTTCGTCGCCGGCGCGTTGCTGTTGATACTCGCGCCGCCGATTCTGCTGCTCGCACGGTTAGCCAATAAGCCTGACTGGGTTTATCCATGGGCCGACTTTGGAGCGCGTGCCTGGCTGTGGCTAAGCGGAGTGAAGGTAGAGGTAAAGGGGCTCGAACTACTTGATCCAAAACGGCCGTATGTCTTCATTTCGAATCATTGGTCTTACCTCGACGCGGCGCCCTTGTTTGCTCACACCGGGCGGCGCATGGGTTTGGTCGGCAAGAAGGAACTGCTCAAGGCGCCAATTCTCGGTTACGGAATGGGCTTTGTGAATGTCATCGCCATTGATAGATCGAATCGCGAACGCGCCGTGGAAAGTATTCGCATCGCTACTGAGCGCCTGCGCTCGGGAATATCATTCGGCGTTTGCGCCGAAGGCACCCGCGCCCGTCCTGGGCAAATGCTGCCCTTCAAGAAGGGCGCGTTCCACATGGCCGTCCAGGCCGGCGTGCCGATCGTGCCGATTGCGTTTAAGAACAGCGATCAGTTGATGGGTAAAGGGACCGGCGAAGCGTGGCCGGGAACGATTGAGATGGTCATGTTCCGGCCCGTCGAAACCAACTGGGTTTCAACCGACGAAGACTTGCAGAAACTTGTCGATCAAGTCCAGGGAATGATTATGAAAGAGTTGGGCGTCGAGAAGCTTACTCCACGAAGGCCGAAGTGATGCAGTCCTGTTTGGAGTTCCGCCGTTAGGCGGAAGTCTCTTGCAGTATTGCCGACTAAAGGCGCGAGTCCAAACATCCAACTACGCCTCATCGCTGGAGCATTGCCGATTACCGCGCCGCAAGCTCAGCAACAGGCAACTGATCGAGAGGCCATAGAACAGGCCGATAACACCGTCGACCAAGTTGGGCCCGAAGCTCGGAGTTGGATGGAGAAACCAGCGCGAAAGGCTGGCAAGTATCAGACCGATCAAGCCAACAGTTCTCAGCGTGTTCGCACTTGGCGGTTGCTTTCGAAAAATCATTTCTTAATCCTCTCCCTGCGTATTATGTAGGTCCTGTCACTGCGCGGTAAATTCGTACGTTAGTATTCCGGAAACTTTCACCACCACGCCATTAACAATAGATGGTTTGAATCGCGCCAGCCTGGCGGCGTCAACCGCAGCTTGCCGCAAAGACTCGGGACCAAACAAAGCTTCGGCCGAAATAACTTTGCCGGTCTCGTCCACCACGACGTGGATCTGTACCTGACCAAACGCGTGGATCTTTTTCGCTTCGGCCGGATACTTGGGCGCCGGCAGTTCGATGGCCTTGCTGTTAAGAATTCCGCCTTCTCTGGGCGCCTCCGTCTCGGACTGAACGCTGGCTTCAGGCTGTTGTCTCTGAGCTTGCGGCTGCGAGTTCGGCTTTGATTCAAGTTTGGGCGGTTGCGGCTTCTCTGATCCGGGCGGTGCATCGCCGATTTCAGTAATAGTGACCTTGCCATGACCAACCACGAAGTCCGTATACTTCACCAGCAGGCGCATACGCACCACATTGCCATTGCCGAAAGTCAGTTCGTCGTCCGCATAGCTGTAAGTAGGAAACCAATACTTGCCATCGATCTGTTCGCGATATGTCTCGAAGGTTGGATACTTGTTGTTCTTGTCCTCCGGAACTCCCTTGCCGCGAGCCTTGACGATCTGTAGGTCCTGGGTGTCCACCCAAATCCGTCCCTGGAAGTATCGATCCTTGATCTTCTTCGGATCGGGAGCGACTCTCGGACCGACATCAAACACGTAAAGATCCAACTCGTCGATTTTCTCTTTCCCCACATACTTGAAAGTGTACGCGTTAAGTTTGGATGCTTCGAGGGCGAAAGGATTGACACCTCCCAGATCTTCCAGGTCCTGTGCCGTAATGTTGATCTCGGTCAGTGTCGGCATCGGAAAGAAATTGATTTTTTCAAAGCGATTGCCCTGGTCGTCGAAGGTGAAGTAAGAAACTCGATGATACTCGCCGGTAACCTGTCCACCCATCCCAATAGTCTGCACCAGCGCGTCTCGCTTAAAAGCGTAAGAGTTTAGTGCCTGACGAAACCGCGTCTCTTTAGCAGTGAAGGCGCGAACGATTTCGTCAATCTGAGCCGCGGGCATTGTACTCGCGGAGATTGTGGTCGCCGGGCCTCTCGCATCAGCGCTGGTTTGCTGTGGCAGCGCGACTCCCGCGGCCGTAGCCACGATAAGGACTGCCAAAGACGCACGAATGAAACCAAGGTTCACAGGATGGTAAGCAGCTTTAGAGAAGAGTTTCATTGATATTTTCCTAAGCAATAGTTATCAAAACCACGAAACAGCATGCAAAGACAAGCGGATTATAGCAACTGAACCTAGCTGGGACACGCCTGCAGTCAGATGAGCGAAATGGCGAGCTTGTTGCCAAGCAATTACCAGCAAAGTCAGGAGGATCGATGACGATGATGAAGTCGGTACCGCGAGCGGTAGCGACCGGGTCTCAACCACGCGACGGTCCAGATCGCTAAGACTGTAACCCGGTCGCTACCGCTCTCGGTACTGACCTCAACACGCAACCCATTCCCTCCTTCGCTTTGCCGCATTTTTCGAGTTAAGATGTGGGGTTTGCGAGAGCCGCCGGATTCCCCTCTGTGTGTTCTTGCACGCACCAATCATGACCCAGGAAGCTATCGAAGTACGGGGCGCTCGCGTCAATAATCTCAAGAACATCTCGTTCTCGATCCCGATTAACCTCATGACCGTGGTTACCGGCGTCAGCGGTTCGGGTAAATCCTCCCTGGCGTTCGACACGATTTATGCCGAGGGCCAACGCCGCTATGTCGAATCGCTTTCGGCTTATGCCCGCCAATTCCTCGAGCGCATGGACAAGCCGGACGTTGATGAAGTGCGCGGCATTGCACCCGCCATAGCTATCAGGCAAAAGAATTCCACGCGCAATCCGCGCTCGACCGTGGCCACCCAGACTGAAATCTACGATTATCTGCGACTGCTGTACGCCCGCGTGGGCATCACGATCTGCCGCGTTTGCGGTCGAGAGGTCCAGCGCGATTCGCCAGAATCGGCGGCCGACGAAACGCTTAAGCAACTCGCTGAGGGAACACGTTTCTTTGTCTTATTTCCGGCTCAGGCGGGTCTTCACATCGACTCCTCCAGCACTAATGGTGATGATCCCAGGCCGGCACGAAAAGCTAAGCAGAAGGAGACGGGCGGGAAGTTCAGCCGACAGATGATCACGGCGCACTTAATGAGCCTGATGCAGCGCGGCTTCACCCGATTAGTACACGAGGGAAGGCAGATCGATCTTACTTCGCCTGATGACTATCGTCTGGAGGACTTTCAGAACGTCTATGTCCTGGTTGATCGC
>DATNNY010000494.1:0-6517 GCA_035601635.1 Pyrinomonadaceae bacterium | reverse complement strand
AATGCCTCGTACGAGCTTGGCGTGTGTTTTCCGTCTCCGAAAGTTGTTGATAACGTGAATTATTCCATTTGAATCTGGAACCTTCGTTCCAATCCTGAACCCGGCCAGTTCTGAAGTGGGAATACAGGTTTGTCCCAGCGCGACGCACGCCCTCGATGTGAATGCTATCGACAAACCGAATGTGCTTCGATTCGCTGGTCATCACCAGCGAGTGCGTCCGTTTGCCGGCATAAGTGCGTACGGCGCACTATCTATATACCAGTAACAGGTGTCAATAGGAATTGCCTGATTCGTTGCGACCCGAAAGGGTTAACCGTCACGGGGGGTCAAAGCGTAGCCGCTAATGACCCTAGCGATGATGGCAAACCTGTGTGACCGTGCGTGAAGATTTCTTGGAGCCGGCGAAGGGACTTGAACCCCCGACCTACTGATTACAAATCAGTTGCTCTACCAACTGAGCTACGCCGGCTAACTTTGCGGCTGGCCCATACTAGCAGCATCAAAATTCAAAGTGAAGCAAGACCCCGGTCTCACGGATGAAGCCGATTTGATGAAAGCATTGGAATGCGGCTTTGTTAATTTGCGTGCGTTTAGAAAACATCTCCCCTCACGATGCCGGCGCGTAACTTGACAACGCTTTGCCCGTTTTCTATTCTAACCGTTCGCGTTTTAGGCGCTTAAAACAGAAGGACTTATCTATGTCAACATACTTTCCCAGCGGCCAGAGTCTGGCGCAGGGGCGGAAGTGGTACGTCGTGGACGCCGCCGGCAAGACCGTCGGACATCTGGCCTCCGAAGTAGCCGCTATTCTAACTGGCAAACGGAATCCGAAATGGACGCCGTTTCTCGACATGGGCGACCATGTAATCGTAGTCAATGCTCGCAAGGCAATGTTCACCGGATCAAAAGCGGCCGGCAAAGTCTATAGCCGGCACACGCTTTACCCTGGCGGCTTGCGACAGACAACCGTGACTGAGATGTTTACCAAGCATCCGGAACGGGTGATTGAGTTTGCTGTGAAAGGAATGCTGCCCAAGTCAAAACTCGGGAAGGCCATGGCTAAGAAGTTAAAAGTCTATGCTGACGCCGAGCATCCTCATTCGGCGCAGTTACCGCAAACCCTCGAACTCCCTTCACGCAAGAATCAAAAGTAGAAAATCGAAGACAAAGGATTAAGACGTGCCAGATATTCAATACTACGGAACCGGGCGGCGAAAGACTTCGACCGCTCGAGTCTATTTGCGGCCGGGCGCAGGCAATTTCCTGGTCAACCGAAAAGCTTTCGAGGCGTACTTTCCCAACGAAACACACCGGATGATTATTCGTCAGCCGCTTAACTTGACGGAAACCACAGCCAAGTTCGACGTGTTGGTCAACGTGGCCGGCGGCGGCCCTTCCGGTCAGGCAGGGGCGATTCGCCACGGCATCACACGCGCCTTGATTGAATATAACGGCGACCTGAGGCCCGCTTTGAAGCAAGCCGGATTGGTTACCCGCGATCCGCGTATTAAAGAACGCAAGAAGTACGGACAAAAGGGCGCGCGCAAGCGCTTCCAGTTCTCGAAGAGGTAATGCAAATTCGAATTTCGAAATTGCAAGAATCCATCGTCGCGATTTTGAATTGGTTGCTTTCAAAGCGAAAGCCGGGTTGCGACGAGTACATAAACCAATTGACATAAAGGAGAACGTTTTTGGTTACGGTTACGATGAAAGAATTGCTGGAGGCCGGTGTTCACTTTGGCCACCAGGTGCGTCGTTGGAATCCGAAAATGAAGGAATACATTTTCGGAGAGCGCAACGGCATTTACATTATTGATCTGCAAAAAACGCAGAAGATGTTTCGCGAGGCGCTTCAGGCCGTGGCCAACATGGTCGCTGAAGATCGCGGTAAGACCGTGCTCTTTGTAGGCACGAAGCGTCAGGCCCAGGATGCTGTGCGTGAAGAGGCCGAACGTTCGGGACAGTACTATGTGAATCAACGCTGGCTGGGCGGCCTGCTGACAAATTTTCAGACAGTGCAAAAGTCGATCAAACGCCTCAAGGACCTGGATGTGATGCAGACCGACGGCCGTTACGAGAAGCTGACTAAGAAGGAACGCATCAAACTCGATCGCGAGCGGCAAAGCCTGGAAAAGGTGCTCTCGGGCATCAAGTCAATGAATCGCCTGCCCGACCTGGTCTTCGTCATTGACGTCCGCAAGGAAGAGATCGCTGTCGCTGAAGCAAACAAACTCGGCATTCCGGTCATTGCCGTCGTCGATACCAACTGTTCGCCGGAAGGAATCGATTACGTGATACCCGGTAACGACGACGCCTTGCGTGCAGTCCGTCTGTTCGCCTCGCGCATCGCTGACGCGGTGCTCGAGGGCCAGCAGATGCTGACTGAGGGCGGCGCTTCCGCTGACGAACAGCAGGCGGAAACAAGACCTGAAGCGTCAGCTGAATCCGGCGAAGGTGCCGTGTCTCCGCCAGTCGCGGCGACAGACAGCGAACCGGACCAGGCGGTTTCGGATGCGGCGCCGCTGGAACTAAGCGCTCAGGGCGACGCGCAAACAAGCAGCGCTGCGCCGGAGCATGAACCTGAACTCGAGAGCGCGGAGGTCGTCGCCGCAAGCTAGCGTCTGGGCAATTTCAATTTATCGGCGAGCGCAGCCTCAAAAGCGGACAACCGCCGGGCTGCGCGTTTTCATGGAGTGGCATAGACTTCAGTCTGTGTATTCCCGTCCGAGCCAACACAGACTGAAGTCTGTGCCACTAAATCAGGAGAGATAAGGAACCATGGCAGAAATAAACGCAGCTGCGATTAAGGCGCTGCGCGAAAAAACCGGCGCCGGAATGATGGACTGTAAGAAGGCCATCACCGAAGCCGAAGGTAATGAAGAGCGGGCAATTGAAATCCTGCGTGAGCGCGGTCTGGCCTCAGCCAAGAAGAAAGAAGGCCGGGTCGCCGCCGAGGGCGTCGTCGGATCGTACATTCACATGGGCGGTAAAGTGGGCGTGCTGGTCGAAGTTAACTGCGAGACAGATTTCGCCGCCCGCAGCGCAGAGTTTCAACAGTTGGTGAAAGACATCGCCATGCACATCGCGGCCGCAGAGCCGCGTCACATCTCACGCGATGAAGTGACCGCAGCAACATTGGATAAAGAGCGCGAGATCTCGCGGGCCCAGGCTAAGAACGATCCCAAGAATGCAAACAAGCCGGATCAGGTCATCGACAAGATCGTCGATGGCCGCCTGAACAAATTCTATGAAGAGTTTGTTTTGCTCGACCAGCCCTTTATCAAAGATCCGGCCAAGACAGTCGGCGAGTTGGTCACCGAAAGAGTTGCCCAAACTGGCGAGACGATCACGATCAGAAGGTTTGCTCGCTATAAGATGGGCGAAGGTCTGGTCAAGCGGGACGACGACTTTGGCGACGAGGTTGCCAAACTAGCGGGAAGTTAGTTCGACTCCGGGCTTAGAAGATGAGCGCTGAAAATCAGAACGCCCCCGCCTACGGCCGTGTGCTGTTGAAGATTTCCGGAGAGGCGCTGATGGGCGAGCAGACCTTCGGTATCGACGTGAACGTGGCGCTGGCGGTGGCCGACGAAATCAAGCAGGTGCATGATCTCGGAATTCAGGTCGCAGTGGTGGTGGGCGGCGGCAATATATTTCGGGGCCTGTCTAAGAGCGCTGGTAACATGGATCGCTCGGCCGCCGATTACATCGGCATGCTGGCCACGGTCATGAACGCCGTAGTGTTGCAGGACGCTTTGGAGAAGACCGGCATTCAAACTCGGGTGCTGTCGGCGATAGACATCCCTCAACTAGCAGAACCTTTCATTCGGCGTCGGGCAATTCGTCACCTGGAGAAAGGGCGGATCGTGATTTTTGCTGCCGGAACCGGAAATCCGTTTTTCTCTACCGATTCCGCGGCGGCGCTGCGCGCGGCGGAGATCAAAGCGGACGTAATTCTGAAAGCCACCAAGGTCGACGGAATTTATTCCGCGGATCCAATGATTGATCCGAGCGCAACCAGGTTCGAATGCATTACCTTCATGGAAGTTCTGGAAAAACAACTCAAGGTAATGGATGCTTCGGCGATCTCTCTTTGTATGGACAATGACCTCCCCATCATAGTCTTCAACATGCGCACGCAGGGAAATATCGCCCGCGTTGTCACCAGCGGGTCTGGGATCGGAACGCGGGTCAGCCACGCCTGCAAATAAATCTCCCGGTTCATTGAACGCTTGACTTGATCCGCTGTTTTGTCTATTCACCACTGACGGTTTACGATGCGGTCCGGCACGTTCATCTTGCGCGCAATTCATGGCGACGGCGGGCCACACTTTACGGAGTTCGTTCATGAGCGAAAAAGACGTCATCAAAGAAACCAAGCCGCGCATGGACGCGGCAATCGACGATGTGCGCCGCAAACTGGCCACTGTGCGCACGGGACGCGCCGCGGTAAGCCTGCTCGACAATATCCAGGTTGATTATTACGGGACGCCGACGCCGCTCAATCAAATGGCGTCCGTGCACGCGCCCGAGCCGCAGATGCTTACCGTGCAGCCATGGGATCAGACGCAAGTGGCAAATATTGAAAAAGCCATCCGCGCCGCCGATTTGGGTTTGAATCCGTCGAACGACGGCAAGCTCGTGCGAATTCCCATTCCGCCACTCACCGAAGAACGGCGTAAGCAACTTGCCAGGCAGGTCCACGAGATCGCAGAGGAACATCGCACGGCTATTCGCAACATCCGCCGCGACGAGAACGACAAGTTGAAAAAGATGCTGAAGGACAAATCGATTTCCGAGGATGCCGAACGCGACGGGTTGGACGAAGTGCAAAAACTGACCGACTCTTACATCTCGAAGATCGACGATCTGTCAAAGTCCAAAGAACACGAGATCATGAGCATCTAGGGAGTGGCACAGACTTCAGTCTGTGATCTTAACGCGACTAATCACAGACTGAAGTCTGTGCCACAATGATCATCTCTCTCGCCCTATCCCTGATTGCCATCGCGAGCGGCGCGCTTCTCACCTACACCTGGGATCGGGACGCGCCGCTCGCTTCGCGTTTATGCTCCGGCACTTGTATCGGCTTTGCGCTGTTAGGTCTGGTTGGCCTGGCGTTCGCATTGCTGATTGGACTGACCAACGCGACTCTGATCGTGACCGCACTCGCGCTGGCGACGCCCGCGCTTCTATTGCGAAACCCGCGCATCCGAACTCAAATCGACCAGGATCTTGACCAGGCGACTCGAGCGATTAGTCGCGCGACCACTCGGCCGGATCGCTGGGCATTTATCTATTTTGTTTTCTATGCGGCGGTGGGAATCGGCATGTGGTTCGTGTTCTCTCGGGCAATGTTCGAAAAGCCCGAGGGTATTTACACGGGTGTGCTTAACAACTATGGCGACTTACCTTTTCACTTGAGCGTGATCACGCGTTTTGCTTTTGGCCAGAACTTTCCACCGGAGGATCCGACGTTTGCCGGCGCCCGTTTTACTTATCCATTCATCACCGATTTGGTCTCGGCGATGTTCGTACGCGCGGGTGCGAGCTTGCGCGATTCCCTTTTTATCGAGAACTACTTCGTCGGCGTGGCACTCGTAGGGGTACTGCATCGTTTTGGCCAGAAGCTCCTGCGCAATCGCACCGCGGCAATTCTTACCCCCGTGCTCATAATCCTGAACGGCGGACTGGGTTGGGCGATGTTGGTTAGCGACGTAAATAAAACGGACGGCGGGGTCTTTCAGTTACTGAGACACATCCCGCATTCCTACACAATCCTTCCCGAAGTTGCTGATGGCTGGCGTTGGGGCAACGCCGTGACCAGTTTGCTGGTGACCCAGCGCGGCTTCCTACTGGGCATTCCGCTGGCGGTGATCGTTTTCACCCAATGGTGGGCTTCGATGCAAAGCATCGAAGAAGGAAAAGGAAAAAAGGTAAAGGGAAAAAAGGAAGAGCGTTGGGAAAAGAGATTGAAGCCGGGACGGAGCATGAGTGGAGGAGTAGGATCAACTATCGATAATTCTTCCCTTTTGCCTTTTTCCTTTTTCCTTTTACCTGCCACCAGGCGAATGCTCGCCGCCGGCGTCGTCGCCGGCTTGTTACCACTGGTACACGCGCACAGCTTCATCGTAGTGATGGGCGTAGGCGCTTGCCTGGCGCTAATCAACTGGTCGCGTTGGCGCGAGTGGCTCGCTTTCTTTGTGGTGGCTTCGGTGATCTCGCTCCCGCAGTTGTTGTGGTCCACCCATGGCAGCGCGATCAGCACCCGCGCCTTTATTGGCTGGGAGTTTGGCTGGGACAGCGGCAATGCAAACTTCTTCTGGTTCTGGTTCAAGAACACCGGGCTGTTTATCCCGCTGCTCGTCGCGGCCCTGCTTTGGAAGACTGATGACTATCTGGTTCCGCGCAAGCTGCTTTTTTTCTTCCTGCCGTTCACGTTCTGTTTCATCGTTCCCAACATGATCAAGCTGGCGCCGTGGATTTGGGACAACGTGAAAGTACTCTTCTATTGGTGGAT
>DATNNY010000493.1:0-40425 GCA_035601635.1 Pyrinomonadaceae bacterium | reverse complement strand
GCTACCGCTCCCGGTTCTGTAACTGACTTTCTATGCCGTCTTTCATACACCTCTGTCACGATTGTGTACGCAAGAAGCTCGCTCGCTGCGCTGATAACCACCGTGTTTGCTTATCGAAACCTGCTGCACGCTACGTGCACTTAACTGAGCTCTGAGCGCTTCAAAATGTTAAGACGAATCAACCTTAGCACGGCAATCATTGTCTTGGTGTGCTTCTTTCTGCCCTGGGTGCAGGTCAGCTGCGCCGGCGCGAAAGACACGCTGAGCGGGCTGGATCTGGCCAGACAAGACGACTTATTGCTCTGGTTGATTCCGTTGTTAATGTGCGCTCTGATCGTTCTCGTGTTGCTTCGCGTGCGCCCCGCACGTCCGCAACTACTGGGGCTGCTGAGCACGTTTTCCGGAGTCGTCGTTATCGTCGCAATGAATCGTGAGCGCACGCGAGCGCACGACGAATCTGGTCTAATCGCGGCCCAGTTGACCGGCTGGTTCTGGCTGGGATTTATTGCTGCCGGTGTCGTCGCAATAACCGGGATAGCGATTCTGTTGCGCAGATCGCCGGAGCCCGGAAATTAGATTTCCTAATCCTGACACGCAGAGCGTGATCTAGAGAACAATGGGACTATCACTCAAACCAGAACGTATCAAACGTTACAAGGATGTAGTGGCGTTGCTCATCAAATACGGCCGCTCAGATCTGGTCCAGCAGAACGATCTGGAAATGGGCAGGGGGCAGGTCAACGCCCTCGCCACGACCGCCGAACCAAAAGCGGAAGAGCTCGCGTCAGATTTGGAGAAGCTGGGCCCCACTTTTATTAAGTTGGGCCAGCTCTTGTCGACGCGCGGCGACCTTTTGCCCGAACCGTACCTTGAGGCGCTGGCCCGTTTGCAGGATCAGATCGAGCCGTTCTCGTTTGATGAAGTCGAGCAGATAGTTTCGTCCGAACTGGGTGGCCGCATCTCGAAGCTGTTTGCTGAATTCGATCGAGAGCCTGCCGCGGCCGCTTCTTTGGCGCAGGTGCATCGCGCGCGCATGCGCGATGGGCGGATGGTGGTGGTTAAGGTCCAGCGCCCAGGAGTCCGCGAGATTATTGTCAAAGACCTGGAGGCGCTGGAAGAGATCACTGAATTCATCGATGCGCATACCGAAATCGGGAAGCGTTATGAATTCAGCAATATGCTGAGCGAGCTGCGGCAAAGCCTCCTGCGTGAACTTGATTTCCAGACCGAGGCCGGCAATCTGCGCCGGTTGCGTTCCAGTCTGCGCGAGTTTGAGCGGATTCTAATTCCCGAACCGATCGAGGATTTTACTACTTCCCGCGTGCTCACAATGGATTACATTGCGGGCAAAAAGATAACCGTCCTGAGTCCGCTGCGAATGATGGAGTTGGACGGCCCAGGGTTATCGGAAGAACTTTTTCGTGCTTATCTCAAACAGATTCTCGTCGATGGATTCTTTCACGCTGACCCTCATCCCGGAAATGTTTTTATTACCGACGACGATCGCATTGCGATTCTCGATCTGGGAATGGTCGGGCACATCAGTGGTTCCTTTCAGGAAAACCTGTTGCGGCTGCTACTGGCGATCAGTGAAGGACGCGGCGACGAAGCTGCCGATGTATCGATGAAGATGGGCGAGCCTAAGCCAAACTTTGACAAGCGCGACTTCGAACATCGGGTGGCTAATCTGGTGGCGCAACACTCTGACGCTACTCTCAATCAGATAGACGCGGGTCATGTGGTGTTGGAGATTACCCGCATCTCGGCTGACTGCTGGTTCCGTCTGCCACCGGAATTCACGCTGATCGCAAAGGCTCTGCTCAATCTGGATCGAGTGGTTTACACTTTGTTTCCGGACTTTGATCCCAACGAGATTATTCGCGACGAAGCCACCAGCATTCTCACTCGTCAGCTCGTCAAGAGCATCGAGCCGGGTACCGTGTTAACCCGCGTCATTGAAGTTAAGGAATTTGTCGAGCGGTTGCCTGACCGCGTCAACAAGATTTTAGACGCCATCGGAAACAACGAGCTGAAGATCGGCGTTGACGCTATCGACGAGCGAGTCGTACTCGACGGACTACAGAAGGTTGCCAACCGAATTACGCTGGGACTGGTGCTGGCCTCTCTGATTATCGGCGCTGCGTTGATGATGCGGGTTGAAACATCTTTTCGCATCCTCGGCTATCCGGGATTCCCGATGATCTTTTTTCTGCTGGCCGCGATTGCCGGCGTGGTTCTGGTCGTCAGCATAATCTTCTACGACAAGCATCCACGAAAAAAGCCGGACGGCAGCTGAAACATTCACGACCTACTTCTTCGCTGGGATTTAACGAGGGCTGGCGAGTCGCCTACTCCCCATCAGATTGGAGTAACTCATCGAGCTGTTCGAAGTTGGACAGGATTCTCAGGCCGTCCCGCTCCCTCATCTCATCAGCGTTAATGTCGATGATTGCCACAGGCAGGTTGCCCAGATTTTTGTGTGTGTGCACAAGCTGCAGCAAAGCATCGAACGTAGGCAGATCCAGGTCGGTGAGAATAATGTCGGGGCGATCGTGCTCGGCGATCTTGATCGCATCCT
Source organism: Pyrinomonadaceae bacterium (assembly GCA_035601635.1). Taxonomy (GTDB): domain Bacteria; phylum Acidobacteriota; class Blastocatellia; order Pyrinomonadales; family Pyrinomonadaceae; genus UBA11740. Next base: position 37,847 of record DATNNY010000493.1, on the reverse strand, counting down.
CAGCATTGGCGGCTTTCAGTATGCGGTGCCCTCTCCTGCTCAACATTTCGCTCATCTGGGAACTAATTTCGCCAACATCTTCAACTACCAAAACTGTCCTGAGTGGCTGTTGTGTGCGCAAAAAATCCATCTCCTAGCGAGCAATATCTCTATACAATCAGAAGGGATTGCGAAAGAGGTAATTTTAGGATGACGCCTGCGGACTCTGATGTCTGTACGGTAGCGGAACTTTGTGTGGTGTCGATGACGAAAAGGTAACCGTTACGATGAGCGGAAATTCTGAAATGAGGAGTCTGCGCGGTTGGGTCCGAGCACGAACGATCCGGCCACTAAAAGTGGGACATTACAGATTGAGATAGCGATTATATTCGTTTCTGACTATTCCATAACATTCGCATGAATAGTTCTCAAGACCCGCGCGATCCAAAATGATCATTGTGCCGCGGTGGTAATCGATCAAGCCGGCCTGCCTGAGAGTGTTGGCGGCAACACTCACGCCGGCCCGACGGACCCCGAGCATGCGCGACAAAAAATCCTGGGTTAACACAAAGTCATTGCTGCCTACCCGATCCTGCGTCAGCAAAAGCCAACGAGCGAGGCGTTGTTCGATGCTGTGCAGGCGATTGCAAGCCGCCGTTTGAGCCACCTGAGTAAACAGCGTGTGGGTGTAACGCAAAAGCAGATCGCGCAATTGGCCGCCTTTGCGAAACTGAGTCTGAATATCTTTGCTCGAGATTCGCAACGCTTGTCCCTCGGCTTGGACCAGGGCCTGATTGGGCGTTGAGGTGGCGCCCAGGATCACCGAAATTCCCGCCATTCCTTCGGGACCTATCACTCCCGCTTCCACGGTCGCTCCGTTTTCCAGGGCCGCGAGCAACGACACCACGCCGCTGTTAACAAAATAAACGTATTCGATTTGTTGCTCGGGCATGTAGAGAATTTCCCCGAGCACGAGCGGAACGGGTTTCAGCTTATCCGCCAGGGGTTCAAATTCCTCGGGCGGCAGCGCTGCCAGAATCTTATTCGCTATCTGTAGCTCTGTACTGATGGCCATCGTCTTTGCGACCGAAAACATAATTGGCTCGAATTGCGATGTCTGTACGCAAACAGGAATAGGGCGAGCACCTCGCCAAAGGGTGCGCCCGGATTAATCAAGGGCCGACGCGGTCACCGGTTTGCGCTCTGATCGTCGCATAGCAATCGCACGCGACTGCTTCGAGATTCTTACGATCCAGGATGTGCATAGTGCCCCGGCTGTACCTGATCAGACCTGCGTCCTGAAGATTTATGGCCGCCAGGCTAACGGCCTGGTTTCGCACCCCGAGCATCCAGGAAAGAAACCCCTGCGTTAACTGCATTGAGTCCGACGCGACGCGGTCCTGCATCATCAATAACCAACGCGCCAGTCTTTTTTCTACCGGGTGATAGCGGTTGCAACTAGTCGTTTGTGAGACCTGCAGGAAGAGATGATGAATGAGGAGAAGAATCGCATCGTGGAACGCTCCCCCCCGTTTGAACTCGGCCAAAGCCGGTTCGGCTCCGATACGCGTGGCCATCCCCTCTGCCTGTACGATGATCTGGTTGGACGATGTGGCCACGCCAAGGAATAAGGGCATGCCCGCGAACCCCTCGTACCCTGTAAGGCCGACCTCAATTCGCGAGTCTTCTCCAATCAAAGCAAGCATTGAGAGCACGCCCGATTCGGGGAAGTAGACGTAGTCGATTGGCGCGTCCGATTGGTAGATGACGGAGTTAAAAACCAGCGGAACTTGTTCGAGCTCAGGCTCCAGCCGCAAGTATTCTGCAGCCGTGAGCTGCGCCAGGAGACGATTACGGAGAACAGGGGTTGATTGATGATTGTTGGGCAGTAGACTCCTCCTCGCTCCAGTCGCCGGTAAAAAACGCAGCTGACGGCACAAGGAGGGCACTCTAAGGGAAGAACCTGGCCCGATGTCGAGAGTTGGGTTTGGAAAGAACAGTTGGCCCGAATGAACTGTGTTCAACCATAGCATCAGCGGGTAGTGTTGTACAGCGAGAAACTCCGGCAGAAGCTCGGTTTACGACTGCGAAATGTGGTCGCCTTAAGCCGTTGCCTGCAAATGCTGATAGCGTTCGATACCGCCTGAATCATACGCACCCTCATGGCCGCAGCTTGGGCACGCCCATGGGTAGGTTGCTTTGATTTTTGATTCACCCCGGGACAGGTCGCGAGAGTGGATGTCTAGACGATTCACTCGGCATTGGCCAGTACGGTAGCGTACAAAATTTATTGTCAGCCGGATTTTTGGAACTGAAAATGCTTTCAGCTTTATTGGCTTAGCAACCTATGGGAAAAAGTCCGAGAAATTCGCCCTGGTGGCTGGACGAGGGAACTGAGGTTTGTCCTGCATGCAGTCACACGTACGTATATCAGACGGAGTATCGGTGTGCAGCTTGTGATGGACCCGTTTGTGCCGGCTGTGTTCAGCGCACAGTCGAATTGGAAGGCTTCTGCCCAGGCTGCACTGAGGTAACTACTGAAACGTTGAGGTGAGAAATGGCCGCGCGCGCGATCTGGAAAGGCGAACTTAAAGTTGGTAAGACCAAGGTGCCGGTAAAGTTGTATGCCGCGTTGAAAGACCAAAGCGTTCGTTTTCACATTCTCGATGAACGGTCCAAAACGCGAGTCAAGCAGCACATGATCAATCCCGAGAGCGGCGAAGAAGTCGCCAATGAAGAGATTCAAAAAGGTTTTGAAGTCGACCCGGGGACCTTTGTGATCCTCGACGAAAAAGAGCTGGAAAGCCTGGAGCCAAAGGCGACTCGCGAGATAGAAGTTAAGTCCTTTGTGCCAACGCAGGCGATAGCTCCGGAGTTTTACGATCGGCCTTACTATTTGGGGCCAGATGGCGACCAGACTGCTTACTTTGCGCTGGCCGAAGCTTTGCGCAAAGAAAACCGAGAAGGTTTGGCTCATTGGGTCATGCGCAAACAGCCTTACGTCGGCGCCCTGCGCGCCGAAGGCGATTACCTGCTGCTATTCACTCTGCGCAGCGCGGACGAGGTTTTGTCGGCCAGGAATTTGCCGCGGCCAGCGAGCCGTGCTCCGGATAAGAAGGAATTAAGCATGGCCAAGCAGTTGGTAGAACTCCTCAAAGGCGACTTTAATCCCAAAGAATATCAGGATGAATACCGGCAGCGAGTAATGGAGTTTGTCGAGAAGAAGGCCAAAGGCCACGCCCCGAAGCTGCGGTTGGTAAGGAACAAACGTCAACCGGCTTCCCTGGACAAGATCTTATCGAAGAGCGTCGAGTCGTTGAAAAAAGGAAAGCGCGCTGCCTGAACCCAGTCAGCTGCCGCGTGTGAAGAACATGCCGACCAGGAAACGAGCGAAAACAAAATCCGAAGCTGAAGAGCGGAAGGGTGCTCGTCCTTTCTGGTCAGGCACTCTGACTTTTGGATTGGTCAGCGTCCCGGTTGAACTCTATCCGGGCAATCGCACGAATCGGGCGCTGTTGCGCATGCTGGGACCAGAGCATGAACCGCTGGCGCGTCGCTATTATTCCGAAAAAACGGGTCGCGATCTCGACAGCGCCGAAATGGTGCGTGGTTATGAGATCGACAAAAATAAATATGTCGTCGTTACTGATGAAGAGCTGGAACGGTTGGCGCCAGAGCAAAGCCGCGACATCGATCTAAGACGTTTTGTCGACCTTGAGTCGATTCCACCCATCTATTTCGATCGCTCTTATTTTTTGGCGCCGTCTGAAGGATCAGAAAAGGCTTACCGGTTGTTGGTAGACACCATGGCAAAGAGCGACCTGGCCGGGATCGCGACATTCGTTATGCGCGGCAAGGAATATCTGGTCGCGATATTTCCTGAGAATGGAATCCTGCGGGCTGAGACGATGCGTTTTGCTGACGAACTGCGTTCACCAAAAGAAGTCGGTCTGCCTGAGAAGAAAAACGTCCCGGTAGCCGCAGTAAAAAAATTCGAGCGGCTCATCGGGCAACATTCAGCTCGAACCTTGTCGCTGAAGGAACTCAAGGACGAAAAGACCGACCAACTCCTTAAACTGGTTGAGAAGAAGCGTGCGCGACACAAAGACATAGTCGAAGTCGAAGAGCCTGCTCGCGACGAAGGTAAAGTCGTCGATATTATGGAGGCCCTCAAGAAGAGTCTCGCCAGAAAACGGAAAGCGGCTTGAGCCTTTTCATTTTAGAACGAACGCGCGGTCAGTCCCCGGGGAATGGTTAATTATTTTTCGCTGGCTTTGTGAGGCTCGAAGTACTGGTAGCGCTGGATAGTGTCCGGGGCATGAAATCCAATCCGGAGGCAGGATGGGCAGGTGGCTTTTTGTATGTCCTCAAGCGGCGCGTTACCTTCGGTCAGATCCGGCATCAGGACTCTGGTCCGGCAGTATTCACATTCAATGATCAAATACCAACGCCCGGATTTCAGGGATGACCGATTTAGTGGTAGCACGGGGCGAATCTTTCTATCCGCAGTTAGACGGTCAATGAATTAGGTCTCTAACTGATCAAGACCCGAGGGTCTGTACGGTCTCGTATTGCTAGAACCCAGTTACATTCTTACAGGAAACGGGTTACACAATGTACGCGCTCAGAAACAGAGGCTCAATTTATCATATTCTTGACCCAAAGACTGGTCTAACTATTTGCGGTCACCGCGTGAGCCAAATCAGAAGAAAATTTACCTCCGGCGAATCGTCACTACACTGGACGCCGACTCAACCCCTCGACAAGATTTTGTGCAAACATTGTGTTCGGCTCGCCCGGCGTTGGATGTGAATCTCTCCGTTGACTGACTTCCGCGGAAGGCCTCTGCTCATTATGTCCAGAGCATTCGTTGCTTCCTTTCTTTTACAGGAATTGATACGGACACGCGCTCGACCGCATCATTTTGAGTGCTCGCATCCAGCCGCAAGGCAAGGGAAGGAACATCTTCGCCCTCCGTCCGGATTGACCTAGAGTATTTTACCGAGCGCTAGTAACGGCCAAACAACAGAGCATCCAAGCTCAAAGGCCCAGCCCCGGCAAAGACCAGGAACAGAAAAATAAAGCAAAAAACCACAGCCGATTCTCCCTGGTTTTTCGCCGGCCAGAAACCCTCGGGCGCGTGGACCTTAAAATAGGCAAACGCCATTTGTCCGGAAAGTAAGAAGGCCACCGGCCGAGTGAAGAGTCCAAACATGATCAGCAGGCCGCCGAAGAACTCCAGAATACCCGCCACGCCATACAGAGACCCCAACGGAGGTTTGCCGCCAGGCGGCGCCGAAGGATAGTTGAAAAGTTTCTGCATTCCGTGTTGCAGGAACAGAAATCCCGAAACTATGCGCAGCACGCTGAGCGCGTAAGGCGTCCACTCCTGCAGAAAGAGATCGAGTTTGTTCATGGCTTAGTCGGTCCTTTGTCGCTACTCGGCGTGATCTTGTCCAGACGTTGCTTGCCATTCGCGGCCGGCTCAGTTCCTTTCCCGGCTGCTGCCACGCCGGCGCCCTGCGAATAAACCATCTCGCCGCCATACCAACCCTGAAAAAGCGTTAAGCCAACCACCAGCAAAGCCGTGATCAAGTAAGGAACACCCGGCGACAAGTCGCGCCGGGCATAGGCGAACCAACGCCAAGCCGTCAGTACCACTACACTTCCGAGCAGTATCCAACCCATGTCCATGTGAAAATCTACGTATTGATAAGTATCGCCGAGCGCGTCGCGCCCGAAATCAAAATAGCCCGTTGCCGCTGCCGCGATGCCACCGAGAAGGGCGCCAATCAACGACCAGAAACCGGCCGACCGCAGCGAAGGTCTGTTCAGCAGACGTCCCAGCAAGTCGGCAATAAAGGAAAAACCCACGAGCGTGATCGGAAAATGTACGAAGGCAGGATGAAGTGGTGGCATCGGATTTCTCCCTTCAATTAAAGCGCGTTATTGCGCGCCGATTTTCTTTGCTGCGTCGCGCGCATTTTGTAGATGCCCCTGCAGAATTGGCAGAGGCTTGGCCGCCAATGTCTTGACATCAGGATCGATGTCGGCATTTCGTCCGAGTCGATTGCGAGTCTGGTCTGCCGTGGCAAGACCGGCTCGACTCAGCGAGGGGTTTTGTTCCGGTTCAATACTGTTCATTCGAATATGTTGTCTAATAGAACGCCATGGATCACCGGAAAGCTGGTGCCAGCACAGGCTTTGGCATTACAGCGCCTCTCAGAGCAATGGGAGTGCCGCTCAATCGGATCATTATTGGCCGAGCCAAAGGTCGCTTCCGTTTGGTTTGACGACGTGGACTTTGGTGGTCGGTCTGGGCTACGAGTGGTGAGTGCGGCATTGTGATCTGCTCCCGCTGCACAAAGAAAACCGGCCTCGCCAAAAGATAATTGGCAAGGCCGGCTTTCTTAGTGAGTCGTGCTCACGTTTTGTTTTTGTTTTAATCAACTCTTTCGCGACTGATCAAGGTCGTCTGAGTTTGACCATTTGGGTAGTAGGTTATCTGATAGGTCTCGCGGTAAGTATGCCATCCGCGTTGTACTAAACGCGTCTGAACCACTGTGCGGCCATATCCATAACCAACCCTGTCGCCACGATTTTCATAGTCGCGATAGTCACGATAGTCACGATTCCGCCACCGTCGATTTCGCTGTGGCCCAATTTGAATTCGAAATTGCGGCTTCGCCGCCTTAGCTTCTGTATTGGTTGTTAGATCGCTTCCCAAACCGAGTAACCCCATTGAAGCCAGGGCCAAAGTGATTGTTAGAATTCTTTTCATGTCATCCTCCCATGTTCGAAAGATTTCGCTCTCTATTCCTGCAACTCGGAAGCCTCAGGACGGAATCGTTTGGATAACCGCGTTCTTGTAAATGAAATGAACCGCTCGTGCAATAAGGCTGAAACTTGCACGTCTTGAGCGTTGCAATTCTCTGATGAAGATGACGATTGCGTTGCTTGAAATGAATTTGCTGTACACGAATTAGCGAGCAGAATGTAGCAAGTCGTAGGCTTTCAAGAGTGCAAACTGGCAGCTGGTTGATCTGTACCAGGCTTCGAACACTTCTGTGTTCTATAGCGATCCATGCTCGCGACCTAAGATCCCGACGTGATGACTCATACTCCTGACTACCTTCCAGCAGCACAGAACGCACAGGTACGAAAAAGGGAACCGCTAAGAAAACGAGACGAGGACAAACCTTGAGTTTGGGATTGGATATGAAAAACGAAAGCGGCGACGTCCTCACCCCGTCGCCGCTCTCCTAAGCACAACCATGTAGGCGTGCCGGGGGCGCGACATTCAGCCACGCCCTAGTTACCTTTGATTCTATCTTATTCAGTCCGGGCGTCAAGCGAAGAATTTTCTTGCTAGCTCGATTTTGAACGCTGATGAATTAGCTACGGCAACTAAGTCCAACCCAGAGAAGAACACTATGTCGATTTCGGCAGAACTCAAAGGAACAAGCGCGACGGACAAACTAGACTCGTTGTCACAGGACTCGTGGCTCTTCGGGCGCGGCGGCCTTTCGCTGTCGCCGTAAGTTCCCTCGCTTCCTATAGAGGGTGACCTTGCCGATTTGCGTCCGCGCGACATGATCGACATCCAATCCTTTATTTGGGCTCAGGGATCCGATGAATATGAAGAGTAAGCACTCCTGAAGAATTGGTCCCAGCTATCTCACAAAACTGTGGCGCTAATGTCCGATGGCGTACAGACCTCCGCTCAACAATCAGCAACACTTCTGCCTAATAAGTTTCCCCGACAATTGATATTCCAAAACAAGGGAGAAGACGATAGTTCACCGAGACCCCTATCGTCCGTCAGCCGATGCAATACCGTTCACGCCCCAATGATCGAAGTTCGCTCGGGGAGCAGAGGGCCCTATTCGATGGCAAGCCGCGAGGTCGAACTGCGTCTGGTCTGCAGATTTCGCTACCCAAAACGCCAACTATCCTGGTCGCTGATGACAGCGATGACACCCGGCAAATGCTGCAAGTCCTCCTGATGGCTAAGGGCTATCGAGTACTTGAGGCGCGTGACGGAGAACAGGCCGTCGAGATCGTCCAGCAAGAGGGCCCGGGTTTGGTCCTGCTCGATCTGAAGCTTCCTCGACTGAGCGGTTTGGGCGTAATACGTCTTCTGAGGAACGACCTAAAGTTGGCCGATCTTGCTTTAGTCGTTATTAGCGGATACGACCATCAGATCGATGCTGTCCGGATCGCCGGCGGCGATGACTATCTGGTCAAGCCCATCGATTTCGATCGTCTCGATGAAATTTTGAATCATTATCTGCCGGTCATGAGAAACGCCGCCTCAGCTTAACTTTTCCGAATTGTTCTGGGCGGCAAGTCGGCCCCTTGCAGGACCATGGCGTTTGTCTGGTGCGCGAACGTACGCGATCGTACAGACGTTTGTTTCCGCGTCAGATACATTCAGGCAATCGTCCCGACAGCAAAATTAGGCAAGGCGTGATTCGTTTCAGGGGACGATCACGTCTTGCTTAATGATCCTTGTGAACTTCGGTTTCCCTCGCAGATCATACAATCTCGTTATTCCCCGCGACGTTGGCTTACCCCCCCTTTCACAGAATCGGTCTGTGTCGTGTGAGCTTCAGCGCAAACACGCATTGTATTTCTTTCAAACTCGACCTGAGCTCAGTTCCGCAGGGGGGCTGGTATGATCCCCAGGAGGGCTGGTATGAAATGCAGCGAAGTCATGACGGAGAATCCCGTCTGTTGTCTACCAAGCGATTCAGTTAGTCAGGTCGCGCGCGTGATGAGGCGCGAACACATCGGCCCGGTGCCGGTGGTCAGTGATGATAGGACCAGAGAGATAATTGGCATAGTGACGGATCGAGACTTGGCTATCAAAGTAGTAGCTGAGTCCAGAGATCCCAATAGAACGACAGTGGGCGATGTAATGACGCACACAATCATCGTCTGCCGCGAGGATGATGATCTCTCCAGCGCCATCGCCGCGATGGAGGAATATGAAATCCGGCGAATCCCGGTCATCGATCATGGTGGCCGCCTGGTTGGGATCATTTCACAGGCAGACTTGACCACGCGGAGTCACGAACAGGTTGCGAGTGCGACGATGATTGAAGAGATTTCACGCGCCGCCTGAGTGGAACGGTCATCGAGACGAAATCTCTACGTCGGGGAGAAAGAAGAGCATCGCGCGGGTTGGTCTGGTCTTATGCTCTTTCTCAGCCAAAGGAGGAAGGTTTCAACCCCGTCTACATGGATCGGAGCGCAATTAGAAATCCACAGCTCGACTAGCTAATTCAATGCGTCAAAGAGGTCGCGTTCGGGGCAAGAGCGCCGGATTGGTCTAAGTAGGTGCGCACCTTCGGCGGCACCTGACGCCTCAGCAGGGCATTGCGGGCCTGCCATTGATCGGCGGCGCTCATCTCAACCAGGAATCGCAGTTCTTTTGCTTCCAGTACCGCTATCGGCACGCCGTCACGATAAAGCACGCGATTTGTGGCAGATTGAGAGAGCCGCGGACCCGGGGTGACGATTCCCTGTAGATTTAGTGGATCGGCTGCACTTAATGAAATCATCGTTCCTTCGGCGGGCGCGCGTCGGATCGACCTGAGCAGTTGTACTGCTTCGGTTAACGCGAACTGTTCGCCTGAGAATCCGCCTACAAAGCGCCCGCCGCGTATTTCTCCCCGCGCTTCCAATCGACGATATACTCGTAATAGATCGCGCCACGGCACCGCGATGGCCTCGCGGTCGAGAATCTTGCGAAAGACCACTCCGTAACGTTGCAGCAGCTTGCGTGCGATTGCTTCGATGGTGTCCCGATCGATCGGCGGATTGCGATTGTCGCCGTTCTGCTTAGCCGGGGAAACAGTCTGCGCGGATTCTTCTCTTCGCAGACGAACCCAGCGCCCGGCCTCATCCATGCTGTAAAGCTGTTTACCTCTTCGTCTGCGCTTTTCGATTTCACGATGCGTAGTCTTGCTGAGCGGCGTGATCAGCGCGCGCAGGCCGGTAAAACTATCGGCACTCACCAATCCACGAAAGACCAACTCGCCTAAGCCTTCTTCGACCATGCTCGGCAACAACTCAGTGCCGGCTACGATGTCGACAAAGAAGGACGCGCCATGATCCTTCATATACTCGTATACCGCTTTAGTATTGGTTGAGAGTTGCCTTCCGTTCGATTCCGATCCGATGGGAAAGCCTTTGCTCCAGGTGGGAACATTGCGCCGGTTTAGCAAGACGATCGGGGTGCTGCGTACGGGCGAAGAGCTGTTAGCCTTTTCCGGAGAGAGACGCGGCGGAGACAAACGCAGCCAGGTTAGCTTGCCCGATAAGCAGAGCGCGTCCAGCCAGGCAGGATCGTAATCGGCTACCCGCGCCGGCAATAGTTCGGATTCCCAGGAGCCGGCGGGCGCTTCAAAGCCTTCCAATTGATCTATGATCGCGGCCACGCTCTCTGGTCCTTCCACGCGATGATCCGGCGCGACCTTCTGCCAAACAAAAAGAAAGCGCAGAAAATCCGCGGCCGACACTGGCTCGATCTCTTTACGCAGACGATTCAACGTGTAACGGTGAATGCGTGCCAGCAGCCGCCTTGAACACCACTCCTGGACCGCCTGAAGCGCAGGCATCCCTGCCTGCGGTTCGCCGGCATTCCTGCCGGCCCGTTCCGGTGTAAACCTGCCCTGCATCGCAAACCCTTCACTCTCCAACTTGATCAAAGCAGTTTCAATTTGGTTTGGCCTGAGTGAAAAGGAAGCCGCGAGCCCCGCTACCGTCACCGGTCCCAAACCGTCGAGGCGTCCGCGCAGAATCTCAACCAGCGCGTCCTCAAACGTCCACGATTCGTTGATAAAGATCGAGGGCGGATCGATTTGCGGGGTGAGAAACGCCTGTTGGTGAATGGCCCGAAATTGCTGCAATCGTTCCGCCGCAATCCAAATATCTGTGTGGCGCAGGTTGTTGACTTGCGCTGGTTGCAGCACACTCGCCCTTCGATCATTTACCAGTTCAGCAAACAAATGCTGCCAGCCGTTCTGCTCTCCTTCGGCGACCGTAATCAGGCCCAACTGCATCAGCGCATCATGTAGCTCATCGGCATTCTCAGCCTGCGGCCAGGCCTCTTCGCGCACACGCTCGATCGCGGCCATATCCAAACGCCCCAAATCCGCCGCTGTTTCGGCGTCCAGAAAACGGCGATTCATTACCGCCAGAGTGCGCCTTTCTTCGGCCGGGGCATCGTCGAGAAACGCGTAAGGCTTCGCGGTCAGAATCTCCTGGGCCAGCGGCGAGGGTTCATTCATTTCTCGTGAGACGAGTCTCCGCTCGCCCCGTTCGATTGATCGCAGTAACCCCTCCAGCCCGCGAATGTCCATCGCCTCTTCCAGGCAATCGCGCAGGGTTTGGGCCACCAGCGGATGCACCGGAATCTCGATCGGGCCCGTCAGGTTTTCGGCACAGGCGACCTGATCGGGAAAGACTAAGGCCAGCAGATCTTCGGCAGCCATTCGTTGCAGCTGCGGCGCTACTTTCCCGCCGCTGCGCCAACGCGGAATTGCCAGCGCGCGGGTCGCGTTCCAGCGCCAGCGAATATTAAACATGGGCGCATCCAACAGCGCCTGAGTCAGCACGTCGCAGACTGTCTTCGAGTTGAGAAAGCTGAAGATGGTTTCCAGGGGAAAACTGTGGGTCGGGCCGAGCGAAAGCACGATCGAATCTTCAGTCGCGGCCGCCTGCAACTCGAAATTGAACTTGCGACAGAAACGCTTACGCAACGCCAGGCCCCAGGCGCGATTCAGCCGGCTACCGAACGGCGCATGGATCACCACATGAGTGCTGCCGTTTTCGTCAAAGAACCTTTCGACAACAATCTCTTGCTGAGTCGGCATCACGCCCAAAGCCAATTTAGTCATCGCCAGATATTCGACGATCTGTTCCGCCGCGCCCTCGCTGATTCCTACGACATTAACGAGCCACTTAATACTGGGAGCGCGGGCTGGGTGGCACAGACTTGAGTCTGTGATTCCATCTCGCGCGACTGGATCTGCTGGATCGGAACACAGACTGAAGTCTGTGCCACCTTCTAGTCTGTCAGAAATCTCAGTGCGTAATCTTGAGACCGCGATTGAAAGCTCCGCGCTTCGCCCCGGCGCTTCGCCGAGCCAGAAGGGAATCGAAGGAGGTTGCCCGGCAGCATCCTCAACTCGAACCACGCCTGTCCCCACGCGCTTGATCCGATATGAACTGTTACCAAGCTGAAAGATGTCGCCCGCCAAACTCTCGATAGCAAAGTCCTCGTTTAAGGTCCCGACGAGAGTTTCTGACGGCTCCAGAATTACTCGATAGTCAGAGTTGTCCGGAATTGCACCGCCGCTGGTGATTGCCGCCAGGCGCGCGCCGCGGCGGGCCCGCAGCCGCTGGTTCACCGCATCGTGATGCAGATAAGCGCCGCGCCGGCCGCGTCGCGTGGCGAAGCCTTCGGAAAGCATCCGAATAATTGCATCGAAGTTTTCGCGCGACAGATCACGGAATGGATAGGCGCGCCTGACCATTTCAAACAGCGCATCCTCCGTCCATTCCTCGGCCGCGATTGACGCGACCACCTGTTGGGCGAGTATATCCAGCGGCTGTTCCGGAATCGTCAGGCGATCGAGTTCGCCTCGCCGAACCGCGTCCAGCAAAGCTGTGCATTCAACCAATTCATCACGCGACAAAGGAAAGACGCGCCCTTTGGGAAAGCCGCTGACGGTATGATTGGAACGGCCGGTACGTTGCAGCAAAGTAGAAATCGCACGCGTCGATCCGATTTGGACCACTAAATCGACGACGCCCACATCAATCCCAAGTTCGAGAGACGCAGTCGCGACCAGCGCGCTCAGTTCGCCCGACTTCAGACGTTGCTCAGCAGCTAATCTGATCTCGCGCGCCAGACTACCGTGATGCGCCGTGACGTTCTCATCACCCAGTCTTTCTCCCAGATGCCGCGCCACTCGCTCAGCCATGCGCCGGGTATTCACGAACACGAGTGTCGTCTTATGTTCGCGAATCAACGCGGCGAGCCGGTTGTAGATTTCTTCCCAGACCTCGTTTGACATCACCGCTTCCAAAGGCGAACTGGGAATTTCAATGGCGAGGTCCAGCTTTCGTGAATGACCGGTGTCGATGATCGTGCAACGAGGCGTGCTGTCCGGGGCAAGGTTCGCCGTTCCAACCAAAAAGCGAGCGACCTCCTCGATTGGTTTTTGCGTGGCCGAAAGGCCGATGCGTACCAGAGGCTCTTTGACCAGAGCTTGTAATCGTTCGATTGACAGGGAGAGATGAGAGCCGCGCTTGTCGTCGACCATGGCGTGAATCTCGTCCACGATCAGAGTGCGCGTCGTGCTTAGGATCCGGCGGCCGCCTTCGCTGGTCAGCAGAATGTAGAGCGATTCCGGGGTAGTAACAATGATGTGTGGCGGCTTCTTCGTCATCGCCGTACGCTCTTTCGCCGGCGTATCACCTGTCCTCACCAGCGTGCGAATCTCGACAGCACTAATGCCCATCGCTTCGAGATTCTGTTGAATGCCGCGCAGCGGCTCCTGCAAATTGATCTGGATGTCGTTGCTGAGCGCCTTCAATGGCGAGACATAAACCACCTGCGTTTCATCGACCAGCTTTCCATCGACAGCCTTCCAAACCAGATCGTCGATCGCCGAAAGAAACGCCGAGAGGGTCTTGCCCGAACCAGTCGGCGCGGCGATCAGCGTATGCTCGCCACGTTTGATTGCAGGCCAGGCGCGGGCCTGCGGCTCGGTCGGAGCCGGGAACCGTTTCCGAAACCAGTCACGAACCGCTGGATGAAAATATTCAAGCTCGTTCATAAAGGGCCGCCAGTGTACCACGAGTGAAACGCTGTGTTAAGGCGGGAACTGAGCGCGGCAGCTAAGCAGGGACAGCCTCCCACCGTTTGGCGCGAGCAGACAGTAAGTCGACGAGTTTAGGCCAGTCATGCAATGTGGCGGGTTCGAAGTCGCTTCCGTTTGGCCATACGAGTGTGTGAATTTCGGGATCGATCCTAACCTGATTGAAAAGATTCAAGTCGCGCAATGGCCCAAATAATTCTCCGGCAAGTACCGGTTCGAAATTAATGACTTGCTCAGTATCGTCGTCGAATTCGACTCTGAGCGTGTAGGGTGACACGATCTGAAATGACTCGACGCGGTAGATGCCATGTTGCATAAGTTGTCTCCTTTACTTCAGAGGTTCGATTGGAACCGGACGCTGACCGGACTGCAGTAGTTCCCAGTCGCTTATCAATTCATTCTGATGAAGCTCCGCCCAGGCCTCGATCAAACGAAGTTGTCTTTTTGGAATCGAACCCTCCATCAGTTCAATCGGATCGATACCGAAAATCCCTGTGTTTTCCTGATAATACGCATGGAAATGTGGCGTGTGATGTTGCGCGCCGGTTTCCCAAAACATCCGGATTATTATTCCATAGAAGCGACTAAGTTCGGGCACAGGGCATTTTACGCTAAACTGCCCGTCTGGATCATCCCTTACTAATGGCAAAAGCGCATCGCGATTATCATCCGTCAGAACTGAAGCAAGCGGGTACGCCCACCAGGCGCGTTAAGCACGGCAGCGTCGCAATTCCGCCGGGTGTCGAGCAGATCGAAGTTGGTCTTGGCGATCGACAAGTCAAGCTGACGAATCTGAATAAGCTCTTCTGGCCCGAGCTGAAAATTACCAAACGAGACTTGCTGCAGTACTACGCGGACGTTTCAACCGTGCTCCTGCCGCACTTGCAGGATCGCGCGATGGTGATGAAGCGTTATCCGAACGGGGCCGCGGGCGAATTCTTTTTCATGAAGCGCGCGCCTGAGCCGCGGCCGCCCTGGATTGAAATATGTTCGATCTCGCACGGCTCGGGAAACATCATTGACTTTCCGATCATTCAGGATTTGCCGGCGTTGCTGTGGGTCATCAATCTCGGTTGCATCGATCTGAATCAATGGTACGCGCGCTGTGACGACGTCGATCGACCTGACTATCTGCATTTCGATCTCGATCCCGTGCCGGGCGCGAAGTTTCAGCAGGTGAGGGAATCGGCCCTGGTTGTGCGCGACGCTTTACAGTCGTTGAAGATGCCTTGTTACGCTAAGACGACCGGCTCAAAGGGCATTCACGTCTATGTTCCGATCGTACGGGGTCCGACACAGAAACAGGTTTGGACGATCGCCAAAGAGATCGCGCAGGTGCTGGAGGCGGCGAACCCAAAGTTGATTACTGCCGAGTATCGCATCGCCAAGCGACCGAAGGGGAGGGTGCTGGTGGATTACAATCAGAACGCCTGGGGACGCACGCTCGCGTCAGTTTATTCAATCCGGCCGACGCCCAGAGCGACGGTTTCAACCCCGGTGGATTGGAAAGAGATCGAACGCGGCATAGCCATCGAGGATTTTCGCATCGACAATGTGCGCAAACGAATCGAGAAGGCCGGAGATCTTTGGTCGCCATTATTGTCGAAACAGAAGCGATTCAAACTTGAGCCGTATTTGAAGTGATGGCTGGGAGCGCGTACGTCCCGTCCGCACTGAGCGCTCAGCGCGAACATGTACTTGGCCGGCGACGCGTTCGGTCAACCAACCATTGTTTTGGCCACCTTCAATCGCGTGTGGGTGAGCGTGCTCCGCACGCTGTGCGGACGGGCCGTCCGCGCTCCCAGCAACGAGAACCATCTATGACTCTTCCGCTAAAACAATCGTATCCGCCGATGGAAGCCAAATCCGTCGTGCAGCTTCCATCCGGAGCCGACTGGCAGTACGAACCCAAGTGGGATGGCTTTCGCTGTCTTGCCTTTCGCGATGGCGATCGGATCGATCTGCAATCGAAGAGCGGGCAGCCGCTGGGTCGTTATTTCCCAGAACTCGTCGATGCCCTACAAGAGCTGAAGCCAAAACAATTCGTGCTCGATGGCGAGATCGTCGTGCCGGTCAAAGGAAAATTGTCGTTCGACGATCTGCTGATGCGAATTCATCCGGCGGCAAGCCGGGTGAAAAAGCTCGCACAGGAAACGCCGTCGAAATTGATTGTCTTCGATCTGCTGGTAGGCGAACGCGGACGATCGATTGCCGAGGTCCCGCTCGCGGAAAGACGAAAGAAGCTTGACGCTTTTGCAAAGACTTATCTGGCGAAGAACAAGTCGATCGAGCTATCCCCGCAGACGAAGGATTTAGAGATCGCGAAAAGCTGGCTCGCCGGCGCCGGAGGCGATGTGGACGGTGTCATCGCCAAGCGCCTCGACCTGCCGTATCAAAGCGGCAACCGGAACGGCATGGTGAAAGTGAAACGCCTGCGCACGGCTGACTGTGTAGTTGGCGGATTCAGATACGCTTCGGAAGGAAAACTTATCGGCTCGCTGTTGCTCGGGCTGTATGACGATGAAGGCTTACTGCACCACGTAGGCTTCACCTCGAGCTTCAAGGCCACGGAGAAAGCTGCACTGACAAAGAAAGTCGAAGCCTTAATCAAACCTCCCGGCTTCACCGGCCGCGCGCCTGGCGGCCCGAGCCGCTGGAGCACCGATCGATCCGCCGAGTGGAAACCGCTCGCGCCAAAGCTGGTAATTGAAGTTCAATACGATCACTTCACTGGCGGCCGCTTTCGTCATGGGACAAAGTTCCTGCGCTGGCGTCCGGATAAGAAGCCGGAGCAGTGCAAGATGGAACAAGTACAAAACTGAGAGTGGCGAATCAGATGCGGTGTATCCATTTTGCCTCCTCGAACTTCGACAAAATGATTAACACCAAAAACGAACTACGATATTAATCGCGCGCATTGGAAGGTTTTCGGTCTGGTCCTCAGAGCCTCGCGATAACCGTATTCCTTCGACCAGCGCTCAAGCCTTCTTCCAATTATCAACCGAGAAATCCTACCCAGTTCGGAGGATATATGCCAAAAAAGAAAGCCAACAAAATCACTCGCAGCCAACGCCCACACGGTAAGGAGCAAGGCGAGAATCCGCCGCGGCCCGGAGATGTATTACAGCCTGTTCCGCCCAGAAAGCGGGCCAAGGGAGGCGTGGTGCGCCTCACCAGTCACAAGGCGCGCAGCAGATGGTTTCAAACGCGTGCGTCGTGGCCGATCAGGGAACCCTCGGTTAATAGACTAGTGCGCGAGCGGATGCGAGTTGAAAAGTCGCTGGCGGCGCCGGCCAACATGACCGCCCAATGGGAGTGCGTCGGTCCGACAAATATCGGCGGACGAATCACCAGTCTCGCCTGGAAAGGTTCATAAGAACATTTCGCCTCCCGCTGATAAAGAGGAACGGGAATCCGTGTGGATGTGCTTCATCACTCTCGATCCCGCGGATGCCAACACGATCTTCACTGGCTCGTATCGAGTTTGGCGAACCAGGAACGACGGCGAGAACTGGTATGTCGTCTCGCCTTCTCTGGATGATAGCTCCATCTCGGCTATTGAAGTAGCTCCCGCCAATTCGAAACGAGTCTACGTGGGGACTGAGAACGGCGGCTTCTTTCGCAGCCTTGACGGCGGCGACACCTGGAGCCCGAATCTTTCCAGCTCCATGCTGGCAGGCCACACGATCACACGCTTCGAAAGTCATCCGAAGGATGCCAATCTCGTCATCGCGACCGTGGCAAACTTCGGGCACTCTCATGTTTTTCGTACCAGGGATGGAGGGCTTAGCTGGGAAGACCTGGACAAGGGCCAGCTTCCTGACGTGCCGCACCACGTGGCCGTGATTCGAGCTGATGAGCTGGACAAGGTTTATGTGGGCAACGACGCGGGAGTGTTTGTCTTCGACACTGTGGCCGGCACGTGGCGAAATCTGACGAAGAACGTGCCCAATGCGATGGTGGTCGATCTGGTTTACCACGATCAGGACGGGACGCTGAGCGCGGCCACCTATGGCCGAAGTATCTGGCGGATAAAACTTAGATAATGTTGAAAGCCGCCTGGCTTGTTCCCCTCCCTGTGGGACGGGTTAGGGGAGGGCGCGAAGCGTGGACGCAGACAAGCCCTCACCCAACCCCCTTTCAAAGGGAGAGGGCGAAAGGACCCCATCACAGATTGATAGGTAAGCTTTGTTTTTTCGACGATCGCGTTCGTGAATCTCGATCCGAGCAGCTGAACACTTTTCGCAGTTTCTTATTCGCCATGACGCTTCTTAAACCAGTCTGCTCTGCGATGGAGATTGTCGGAAGGTTCACCCGTTGTCTTTGGTTTTACCGGCCCGAGTTCACTTTCGTCACCGTCAGAATTATCTGTAGCAAGGGGTGATTCTTTTTCCGCTTTGTCGTCGGTTCTGCCCTTCGCTCCTCCGTCTTTGGCTGGCATGCGCCAAGTATAGCAGCGAGCTCTTTGAGATCCCAATTCTGCTGGAGTTCTCGAAGAACGAGGGTCACGTTTGCACGCAGACCGAGTAGCCGCATGTGCAGTATAGGCAGCCGCCGTTGTGTTGCAGAGCCGAACCGCAGTCGGGACACATATTCCTGGCCAACAATTGATTCTGAGGGCTCTGCATTTCAGCTTGTGATGCATCTGCCAGGGGAGTTGGCTCGCGAAGACTGGAAGGCTGGGTGCTGAGTACCTGTTTCTCTCGGGAACCGTCACGATAGATTGTCAGTCCCTTGCAGCCAAGTTCATTCGCCGACAAATACGCCTGCCCGACGTCCTCAACACTGGCTGTGTGCGGAAAGTTGATTGTCTTAGAAACCGCGGCGTCGATGTGCTTTTGAAAGGCGGCTTGCATCTGCACGTGCCATTCGGGAGCAATCTCATGTGTCGTAACGAACAATCGCCTGGCTGCTTCCGGAATCTCATCGATTTGCTCGAGCGACCCGTTCGTAGCTATGCGACTCATGAGGGAGTTGTTGTAAAAACCATGTTCGCGCGCGTACGCTTCAAACAGCGGATGAACGAACAGCATGCGCTCCGAATCAAATGATCGCCTGAAGTATGCAACGGAATAGACTGGTTCGATGCCGCTGGAACAGTCTGCGATTAAGCTAATCGTTCCTGTCGGCGCCACTGTCGTGATCGTGGCGTTCCGTCGAGGTACCTGCTGAATATTCCGGTAGATTTTCTCCTGATACCAGCGCGGGAACGGACCGCGCTTGTGGGCCAGCCCAATCGAAGCCTGCAAAGCCTGGCGCGAAATGAACCCCATGACCTTATCTGCTAAACATGTGGCTTCCTTCGAGCCGTAAGCTATTCCAAGTTCAATCAAAAGATCCGCCCAACCCATTACACCCAGCCCAATCTTGCGATTAGCTCGCGTCAGTTGCTCGATCTGAGGGATTGGAAAACGGCTTACATCGATGATGTTGTCGAGGAAATGGACGCCGAGTATTACCACTTCTCTTAAGCGACCGTAATCCACGCGCCCATCGCGATGAAACCGGGAAAGATTGATCGAACCGAGCACGCAGGATTCGTAAGGCAGCAGGGGTTGCTCGCCGCAGGGGTTGGTGCTCTCAATTTGGCCAAGCTGGGGAGTAGGGTTATCACGATTGATGCGGTCAATGAATATTACCCCGGGCTCGCCATTGCGCCACGCCGATTCAACTATCCGGTCAAACATTTTGCGCGCATCCAATCGTCCCGTCTCACGTCCGGTACGCGGATTGATGAGAGCGTATGACTCGCCGGCCTTAAGTCGTTGCATGAATTCGTCAGTGACGGCCACGGAAATGTTGAAGGTGTTGAGTTCGAGTGGATTCGTTTTCGCGGTGACAAAATCCTCGATGTCGGGATGGTCGACGCGGAGAATCGCCATGTTGGCCCCGGACCGTTTGCCGCCAAGCTTCGTGACTTCAGTGGCGAAATTGTATAGACGAATAAAAGATACGGGCCCGCTGGACTGACCGTGCGTCGATTCGACGGGATCCTCTTTGGGACGCAATCGCGAGAACGAGAATCCGGTGCCACCGCCGCTTTTTTGAATCAATGCCGTGTCGGCAAGGGTCGTGAAAATACTTTCCATCGAGTCGTCGATCGGCAGGACAAAACAGCCTGACAGTTGGCCGAGGTCGCGGCCGGCGTTCATTAACGCGGGCGAGTTCGGTAAGAACTCGAGTCGCGTCATTATTTCGAAGAAGGCTTCTTCTGATGCGGCAACATCCGCGGCGGCTCCGTATTTGAGATCGGCAGACGCGATGCTGCGGGCGACGCGACGAAACATTTCCTCCGGCGTTTCGATTACTTCGCCGGCTGCGTTGCGCGCGAGAATGCGCTTGCGCAGCACGAGCAGGGCGTTTTCGGTGAGAGTTAACCGCAACGCTTCTATGTGGCTCCTATGCAGCACTTTGAATACAGTTCCAAAATGGGAATTATGGTTTTTGTTAGTCTTTCGATTTCTCTTATGGCTTCGTCATCGTGCTCATAGAGATTATTCGCGAATTCTTCCAGCTTCGATCGCCTCAGGGAGACACGAAAGACTCCCGGATCCCCTTTTACTTGCTCACCGCTTAGCCTGGAACGAGTGACGAAAAGTTTTGTGTCGATGTTTACTATACCCAAGGGGTTCTCTTTAGGAGTGCCGAGATGGCTGACTATCGGGATTGAGACATACGAAAGGTAGTCAATTATGTCTCGCCCGCGCCCTTGTTCGATGTCTGTCGGGCGTATCCCATCCTTATAGTCTTTGGAGCGAAACGTTGTGTCCTTGTCGCGGTCCATAATGATGGTGTGCGGCAATCTGAGGGCTAATCCGGCAACGCTGGCCATGTAAGGGAATGGAGCACGGTATGCCCCGGGAGCGAGAAGATACTCCAGAACGTCCTGCCGTCGAACTGCGACACCAACGCGAAACATGTCGCCTTGGATGGCAGTGCTCGCCTCTGGATCGTGACCTCCATGTTGGTCCTTATTTGTCCCGACGTGTCTGTAGATAATGCTGTACTCGGGGTCTTCATTCTCGGTTGCCGCTGGCCTTTCCGAAGGGTCTGTCTTTCCGTGGCGTTCAATCGCAATTAATCGGTAGAAGTACGATGGCTTCAACGATGCCAGGCTTCTGTCCAGACGTTTCCATTCGGACAGCTGATCGTCACTACACCTTCTCTCCAGGAGTTCAATCGAGTGTTTGAGATTTTTAGACCTCTCGTGCAATCTGGACTCCTCAGCGGGTTTTTGCTCGTGGCTGGTTTTTAACGCGTCGAGCTCGGCCTCCAGGTGTTCCCATTCGTGTTGCGCCGTCTTTCGTTTGCTGCATGACGGTTCCAATTCGGTCCATCTGTGATCGAGTTTCTCGATCGTTCGCTCTTCTGTCTCTTCCCTGAGTCTTCGTTTGAAAGCATCACGATCTTTTTGGCGTTGCTTTCTCCGCTCTTCGAATTTGCCGGCAAATTCCTGCTCGGCCCGTGTTCGATAGGCGTTGAGCGCGTCGAGGAGCAACATCTTTGCATAGTCCTTGTCTTCCTCGAAATGCTCTAAGAAGTAGCCATCGATTGTCTTTGTTCTTTCGCTGCCATAGAGGAAGTCGAGAAGTGCCCGGCTCGTCATCGTCTGTTTGTTGGTATAGGTCGCTGTCAAGCGGGCGGCGGAAATGAGATTCAAACTGCCTGAGATCGTGAAACCGAGCGAATAATATGCGAATGCTCGTAGCGGCGTTAGTTCCTTTTGAAGGTCGCCCAAGATCGTTGCGACAAATGCCCCACCCAGCACACCAGAGAGGCTCGAGACGAAGTCTTTCTGGTCCTTCCCCCAATTGCGAACGACGAAGAAGCCCATTATCACGCCCAGCAGGAACAGAGCTTCAAGCAACAACTCGTGAGGCTCATTTATTCTGAGATATTGGTGCCAGAGCCAAATCCACCATGGCTTCGCTTGATAGATCAACGCTCCGATCCCGAATCCTAAAATAATAATTACCAGGAGTCCCCAGGCAAATCGATCCGAATCGTTTTCGACGTTGGGTCTGACCACTACCAAAAGAGCCATCGTTAAAGCCAGGGTGCCGATAAAAATCCAGATCACTCTTTCCATGATCCAGACACCGGTTATCAGCGGCAGGAAGGACGCCGTAATACCCAGCAACAGGCCAATCATGTTGCGATAGGGGACGCCGAGGTTTCTGAAGAGTGATTCTCGAAGTGAATCTCTCGAGAGACTTACTAGCCGCTTAACGGATGAGAAGTCTTTGGCCATGGTGAGCAGCCTCCTTCGAAGAACATGATAGCGAGTGCGATTAATGCGGGATCGTCTTCATCAAATCCAAGTTGTGCTCAAGTTTTACTATTACGAAGTCCGCGGCCTTTAATTCTTCAAGGGCGGCTCCAACTCTTTCAATTGCCATGTTGAGATCGAGCAAGTTGCCTTCGTAGTCGAGGCGTGGGACGCCCTTTTTCGCGGCAATAGCGTATTCGAATGTGCAGCCGTTACTGTATTGCCAGTCATGATTGAATCGCACTTCGTAGATCTTCTTTATGATGAACCATTCCCACAGGTAAAGATAATGTTGCTGGTCGAACCCTTTGGCGAAATAGGGGCCGGGCGTTACCACGTTAATCTTGCCACGCTCGCGCAGCTTCTCGGCGAATTGTATTCCGCGCGCGACATTGGCTTGAATCAAATCGGTTTGGACCTTCTTAAATTCTTCGGCGCCAAGCTTTTCTCGGAGCTCATCTTCCGAGCGCACCTCGTATCGCTTCAAGACCTCGTAATAGAAACGCTTCCCGGTAGTGATATCACTGCTGCAATAGATGCCCGCGTTGTCAGGCAACATACAATCGAACGCGGACATCGACATCCTGATCTCGTCGATCACTCTGCGATTTTGAAATTCAGGTAACGCGAATTCGTCCGTTCCGTAATAGAGTTCCGCCATTTGGTTTCTCCCGGGGAAAGACTTGAGAACTGAATCGTTGTCGGTTTCTTAAGAACTCCCTTCTTAGCAATTCTCAAACAACCCGGAACATGAATTCAGTCGAATCGCCAATCTATGAGTCAAGACTGTGTTCTTAAAGCGCCCTAGAATAAGCTAATGGAAGTTGACTATCAAGCACCAGGATTTGCATGCGGGGCGAACGTCGGATGTGAGAATGTCGGCGAGTTCCTTAACGTTGCGGCAAAAGGCAGCAAGCGTGTTCAGCAAAGTAGATTGAGCATGCCTTATTGCATGAGCCGGGACCCGGACCTGGCGAAGTTCTTGCCCTTTCAGCTGAAGAATCAGAACCCAGGCAGCTCTTCACTGCAAGACAAAGTTGTAAGTAATCACCCCCTGCACCTTCACCGGCTGGCCGTTGAGAACGGTCGGCGTGAAGCGGGCGCGTTGAGCGGCCTCTTCTGCACTCCTCGTCAGGAATGGATGGCCAGAGACTGCGTGGGCCGCAACGACTCTCCCCGATTCATCGATTAGAATCTGGACACTCACTGCACCGGTCACTTTAATCTGTCTCGCCAGAGCTGGATAGGGCGGCTGCGGCAAATTGATGGCTTTAGATGCAAGTACCACGGACGATACCCGCTGGGTCGTTGGCTTCACGACTACAGGCGTCGGCGGTGGGGTTGCGTCGTTGACTCTGACGACCGGAGTTGTGCCGCTGCCCGCGCAGGTTACGCAGGCAGTTGAACCACCGGGAGGCAGTACAGGATCAGCGACGTAATTTCCAATTCTCGCATTGGGCGGCGCCGGTGAAATCGGTTGGGCTATTACGCTGATCGTGCTCGGGGGCGTGCGTGGATTACTTGCGCTTTCGTAAAGAACGGGTCGCACGGGCTGTGGCGCTGTTCTGCTTTTATTGTTTGCAGTAGGCACTCGAGTGGTTGGTTGAAGCCTTTCGATCGGCTTCACTGCCGGGACCCAGGAAAGCAAAGTCAAGTCTGTGTTCTGCGCTTCCAGATGCGCGTCATACGCATAGATGCTGGCGACACCGGCGGCGGATAGAATCAGCGCGTAAGTTGCCACCGTGGCGAGAAAGAATGAACTACGACGCTTGAACTCCTTCTGGTGCGAATCGGACTCGATTAAATTGGTAAACATCTCTTTAGCTCCTCCTGCTGCCGGTGCCATTCGGGTCGAGGAAGCTGTGTGGTTAGACAACGGGGGAACGATCTTGTTCCCGAACATAATGAAGTCGGAGCGCGGACATCCTGTCCGCCTGAGCGCGCAGCGCGAACTCGCACCTCGATTATGAAAGGCTGAGCGCGCTGCGCGCTGGCGGGCAGGATGCCCGCGCGCCGTTATCCCTTTACCCGCCTTTGGACACTTTCATTTAATTCCATTACGATACCGCCGCCCTACTAGCCTAATCTCTCGGGAGAAGGAATCATGGCAACTGCAGCGCCTCAGGAAGAACTCAATCCGTTTGAGATCGCCAAGCAACAATTCGATCGCGCGGCTGACTATCTCGAGTTAGAGTCCTCGCTCCGTAACGTCTTGCGCAGCGCCAAACGTCAGCTCATCGTTTCGATTCCCGTGAAGATGGACGGCGGTGAGGTCAAGGTGTTCGAAGGCTATCGCGTACAGCACAACATTGCGCGCGGTCCGGCCAAGGGCGGCATCCGCTATCACCCGAATGTGTCGCTCGACGAAGTGAAGGCGCTCGCCTCCTGGATGACCTGGAAATGTGCGACGGTCAACATTCCCTACGGCGGCGGCAAAGGCGGCGTAGTCTGCGATCCGAAAACTCTCTCAATAAATGAACTAGAGCGGCTGACCCGGCGCTATGCATTCGAGATTGCTCCAATCATTGGTCCCGACCGGGATATTCCGGCGCCCGATGTCTATACCGACTCACAGACGATGGCCTGGATCATGGATACGATCTCAATGGTACGCGGCCATACTGAGTTGGGAGTGGTGACCGGAAAGCCTCTGTCGCTCGGCGGCTCGCAGGGACGTCATGAAGCCACTGCGCGGGGCGCGCTTTATGCTCTGCGTCAGGCCTGCAACGTGAAGGGAATGAAGTTGAAGGACGCGCGCGTGGCGGTGCAGGGCTTTGGCAATGCCGGATCGATCATTGCGCGTCTGGTCGCCGAAGATGGCGCGCGAGTGGTAGCTGCTTGCGATTCGAAGAGTGGGCTGTACGCCGAAGGCGGGCTGGATATTCAAGCGGTGCTCAAACATAAGGCAGAAACAGGCGCGCTTCGTGGCTTCTCCGGTCCGAAAGAGATCGCCCCTGACGATGTGCTGGAAGTTGATTGCGATATTTTGTGTCCGTCCGCGCTGGAGAACAGTATTACGGCAGCCAACGTGGCCAGAGTAAAAGCTAAGATCATTGCCGAGCTGGCGAATGGGCCGACGACTCCGGCCGCCGATCGTGTCCTGGAAGATCAGGGAGTTATGATAATTCCCGATATTTTGGCCAACGCCGGCGGCGTGACCGTGAGCTATTACGAATGGGTGCAGGATCAGTATTCATTCTTCTGGAGCGAGAAGCGCATCAACCAGACCCTCGAGGACACGATGGGCGATGCTTTTCACAAGGTGCATCAGAAGGCGCAGCACTACGGCACGGACATGCGCACCGGCGCATACATTCTGGCGATTGATCGCGTGGCCGAGGCGACACGGGTACGCGGAATCTTTCCGTAGAGGAGCGCACGCATCCCTGCGTGCGGAGCGCAGGCATCTTGCCTGCGAATCTTAAAATGACCGACAGCATCACCGTTTACGAAAAACCAACCTGCACGAAGTGTCGCGAGATGGATCGGTTTCTTCGGGAGAGCAGCGTCGACTTTAGCAAGATCAACTATTACATCGAGCCGCTCAGCGAGAAGAAGCTGCGAGTGCTGATTAGGAAGATGGGAATCAAGCCGCGCGAACTGCTCCGCACCAGCGAACCGATCTATCGCCAACTTGGTCTGGGTAAGAAGGACTTCAGTGATGACGAAATCATCTCGCTGATGGTTGAGCATCCGGATTTGATTCAGCGGCCGATTGTCGAGCGTGGTGATCGTGCCGTATTGGGAAGACCGACTGAAAACGTGAAAGCTCTGTTGCGCTGAAAGCGCAGAATAAAATAGCCCAGGGCAACGCCCTGGGTATTGGGCCAAAATCGATACGAACCCTGAAAGGGTTCAATAACGAATTGGCGCAACCCTTTCAGGGTTGCTGAATCGAGGGGTTCGCTCCTTACCCAGGGTTTCACCCTGGGCTGAGTTAGCGAACGCCTTCGGCGTAGAAGACCAGAAACCCTTTGCCAAAACAATCAAACACAACTTTCATCTGCCAGAGCTGCAGCTATCAATCACGCAAGTGGCTGGGCAAGTGTCCGGAATGCGGCGAGTGGAATTCACTGGTCGAAGAGCGCGTGGTCTCTGTGAAGAAGGGCGCCGGCCGCAACAACTTCCGGATGCGTGAAGCTCAGGCCGTCCCCTACACCGAGATTGAATCTCAAGACGATGTCCGCATCTCTTCCGGCGTGACCGAATTCGATCGCGTGCTGGGCGGCGGAATTGTGCCGGGAACTTTGGTGCTGCTCGGCGGCGATCCGGGAATCGGCAAGAGCACTCTGCTCCTACAAGTTGCCGACAAGCTCAGCGCGAGCGGCGCCCTCGTGCTTTATGTCTCAGGCGAAGAGTCGGAACGCCAGATCAAGTTGCGTGGTGAACGTCTCGGAGTTCAGGCCCCGAATCTCCTGCTATTGCCCGAGACAAATCTGGAAAACATTTTCCGGGAGATAGAACGCTTAAAGCCGGCCGCGATTATCGTCGATTCGATTCAAACAACTTTCTCCTCCGAAATAGAATCAGCGCCGGGATCGATCTCGCAGATTCGCGAAGTCGCCGCCCAGTTCCTGTTGCTGGCTAAAACCCGGGGCACGCCTGTCTTTCTGATTGGTCATGTGACCAAGGAAGGATCGATTGCCGGGCCGCGCGCCTTAGAGCACATCGTCGACACCGTGCTGTATTTCGAAGGCGAGCGTCATCACAATCATCGCATCGTGCGCGCAACCAAGAACCGATTCGGCGCCGCTAATGAAGTCGGCGTGTTTGAAATGACCAGCACCGGCCTGGCTCCGGTCGCGAACCCTTCACAGATGTTTCTGGCCGAACGCCCAGCTGATGCCGCCGGGTCCGTCGTCACCGCCTGCATGGAAGGCACGCGTCCGGTGCTGGTTGAAATTCAGGCCCTGGTTTCGAGCTCGAAGTACGGCACCGGCCGGCGTATGACGCAGGGTGTCGATCAGAATCGCGTGGCCCTGATGATTGCGATGCTGGAAAAGCGCGCCGGCATGCAGCTTCTCGGCGACGATGTGTTCGTTAACATCGCCGGCGGTCTGGAAGTCGACGAGCCGGCGGTCGACCTCGGTTTAGTAACGGCGATCGCGTCGAGTTTTCGCAACCAGCCGATCGATGCGCACACGGCCGTGTTTGGAGAGGTCGGTTTGACCGGCGAAGTGCGCGGCGCGATGCAGGCGGCGGTGCGCGCCCGCGAAGCACAGGCTTTGGGATTCAAGAAGATCGTGATGCCTTCGTCGAATACCAGCGGACTCGAGAAACTGCTCGGGCTGCGAGTGGTTGGCGTGCGGTCGGTGGATGAAGCGTTAGCTGAGTTGTTTTAGCGAGAACTAAAGGAGGCTGATCATGTTCGTTACCTTGCTGGCGGTCACCTTTCTGATCTCCTTAATCGTAACTTTTGTTGTGGCCCGGCTATTCCAGGGGCCGATAGGCGCTATCCTTGAAAGGATCTTCGGAGACAAGATCAGTTCGGCCTGGCAACGATACGTAACGTTTGCAATTTACGTCGTTGGTATTTCAGGCGGCGTGCGCATCTGGGATTTGGAAAAGTACATATCGCCACATGCGCCGGGCCAACCAGAATTGCTGCTTACTCGCGATCGATGGGTACTCGAAGTGTACCGAACTGTTATCGAGACTCTTCAAAGCACGGCGTGGTTGCTGCTGGCGTTCTTTCTGATTACGCTCGTAGCTTACATGATCATTCGAATCGTCGAGAAAGCAACGGCTAATGCCGTACCATCATCGGCTTCCAGCCAGACGAGCAGCGCGGAAGTCGAAACTGGGAACGCTGGCGCCCCCGCCCGCAGATGAGCACGCAGCGCGAATCATTATCCATCCAAGATGTGTCGAGCTGGCGCCATGATGCGGGCGAGGGCGCCCGCGTTTTCCAGCAATCAGTTGAGCAGTTCAAAATGAAAATCGAGGTGTCATCGCAAAATGTTTAAAAGCTTCCGGGCGTCTTGTCTGCCTTCCTTTTTAATCGGCTTAACTATCACCGCTCTATGTGTCGGTTCGATCAATGCGCAGCGACGACCAACATCATCCCCACCCGACGCAAGCCAAAACCGGCCCGACCCACTAAAAGTTTTGCAGTGGCGCTCGATTGGACCGTTTCGCGGCGGACGTTCGACTGCGGTCACGGGGGTCGCGTCGCAGCCGATGGTCTTCTACTTCGGCGGGACAGGCGGCGGCGTTTGGAAGACGACCGATGGCGGAATCAATTGGGAACCAATCACGGATGGCTCGGTTTTCGGCACCGGCTCAGTTGGCGCGATCGGTTTATCGGATTCCGATGCGAACACGATCTATGTGGGCATGGGCGAGTCGCCGATTCGCGGTAACGTCTCACACGGCGACGGCGTTTACAAATCGACCGATGGCGGCAAGACCTGGAAGCACATCGGCCTCGAAGACACACGACAGATTTCACGCATTCGCGTCAATCCGAAAAATCCCGACATCGTGTATGTAGCAGCGCAGGGACACGTCTGGGCGCCCAATCAGCAGCGCGGTGTTTTTCGATCGAAGGACGGCGGCAAGACCTGGGAAAAGGTCTTGTTTCGCAGCGACAAAGCCGGCGCCTGTGATTTGATTATCGATCCCACGAATCCGAATGTGCTGTATGCCGGATTCTGGGAAGTCTATCGCAAACCCTGGAACCTGGAGAGTGGCGGTGCGGGCAGCGGCATCTTTAAATCAACTGACGGCGGCGACACCTGGAACGAGATCACGCGCAATCCCGGCTTGCCCAAAGGAACGATCGGAATTGTCGGAGTCACAGTATCACCGGCAAGTCCGGATCGCTTGTGGGCGATTGTCGAAGCCGAAGACGGCGGCGTATTTCGCTCAGACAACGGTGGGAAGACCTGGACCAAGACGAACGAGCAGCGGAACCTGCGTCAACGCGCCTGGTACTACTCGCGCATCTATGCGGATCCAAAAAGCGCCGACACGGTTTATGTGCTCAATACGGGCTTCTATCGATCCAATGACGGCGGGCGCACCTTCACCGGCATCGGCGTGCCGCATGGCGACAATCACGATCTATGGATTGCTCCCGAGGATCCTAATCGAATGATTGAGAGCAACGACGGCGGAGCTAATGTTTCGTTTAATGGCGGCAAGAGTTGGAGCGAACAGGATCAGCCCACCGCCCAGTTCTATCGGGTTGCCCTCGACAACGACTTTCCCTATCACATCTACGGCGCGCAACAGGACAACTCAACTGTGCGCATAGCCAGCCGCACTACTGACTTCGGCATTGCCACGAGTGATTGGTTCGATGTTGGTGGCGGCGAATCAGGCTGGATTGCGCCATCTCCGAAAGACTCTGAAATCATCTTCGCCGGTTCTTATGATGGATTGATCACGCGTTACGATCACCGCACCGGACAACTACGCGATGTAAATCCCTACCCAAATAATCCGATGGGTTGGGGAGCTGGCGCTATCAAGTATCGCTTTCAATGGAACTTCCCGATCGTTTTCTCTCCGCACGAGTCCAACACGATGTACGCGGGCGCCAATGTGCTCTTCAAATCAACTAACGAAGGACAAAGCTGGGAAGTAATCAGCCCCGACCTGACGCGCAACGACAAAACCAAGCAGGGTCCATCCGGCGGGCCGCTGACGAAGGACAATACGAGTATCGAGTACTACGACACGATCTTCACGGTAATGGAATCGCCGGCGCAGGCCGGGACGATCTGGAGCGGCTCTGATGACGGGCTGGTATATGTCACTCGAGACGGCGGCAGGAACTGGTCGAACGTTAGCCCGTCGAAAGAGATCATGCCGGAATGGATCCAGATTAACTCGTTGGAAGCTTCGCCGTTCGATCCAGCCACAGCCTATGTCGCGGCCACGATGTACAAGTACGATGATTACAAACCGTATTTGTATAAGACGAGTGACTACGGCAAGTCATGGAAGAAGATCATCAACGGCATTCCTGACGGCGCCTTTACGCGCGTAGTTCGCGAGGATCCGAACAAGCGCGGCTTGCTTTACGCCGGCACCGAAACAGGCATGTACGTTTCGTTCGATGACGGCGCGAACTGGCAATCGATGCAGTTAAATCTTCCCGTGGTTCCTATTACGGATCTGGCTATTCATAAACGCGAGAAAGAACTGGTAGCGGCGACCCAGGGCCGCGCGTTTTGGATCTTTGACGATCTGCCCATGCTCCATCAGGTAATGGATGCGGGCGGATTCAAAGCAATAAGTGACACCAAGCTCTTCAAACCCAAGGAAGCCTATCGCATGCCGGGCGGCGGCGGCTTTCAACTACCTGCTACCGCGACGATTGGAAAGAATCCCGCAAGCGGCGTAGTCGTTTATTATTCGCTGAAAGCCAAGCCCACCACCGATGTGGTGCTGGAATTTTTTGATGGGAGCGGCAAGTCGATTCGCAAGTTCACCGGCAGACTGCCGCGGCCAGGCGCGGGCGGCGGGGGTTCGGCGACGCCGACACCAGCCGGTGAGGGCGAAGGTTTCGGTGGCCCACCGGCGCCGGTATCAACCGACCCCGGCTTGAATCGTTTTGTTTGGGACATGCGCTACGGCGAAGCGGTGCGTTTTCCGGGAATGATACTGTGGGCCGGCGAGACGCGCGGTCCAAAGATCGTGCCCGGAACTTATCAGGTAAAGCTTACCGTCGATGGCTTGACGATGACTGAAACATTTGAAGTCAAAGCCGATCCGCGTTTGACGACGACCGCCGCCGAATATGCGAAACAGTTGGATCTCTCGTTGAAGATTCGAGACAAACTGAACGAGACGCATAACGCGATCATTTCTATTCGCGATGTCAAAAAGCAAGTCGACGATTTGGTCAAACGTGTCGGAAGTCAATCAAAGCCGATCGCCGATGCCGGCACGGCTTTAACTAAGAAACTCACCGAAGTTGAAGAGGCTCTCTATCAAACGAAAAACCAGAGCAGTCAGGATCCTCTGAACTTCCCGATCCGGCTTAATAATAAACTGGCGGCGCTGGGGGGCGTGGTCTCGCAATCAGAGATGCCGCCGAACGAACAGTCTTATGCTGTCTATGACGAACTGGTCGCAGAGATAAATGCGCAACTGTCGAAGCTGGCCCAGATCATGAAGACTGATGTGCCGGCATTTAATCAACTGGTGCGCGATCAGAATATTCCGGCGATTGTGGTGAAGCCGTAGGCAAGCTGAGGGTAGTGAGAGCCCTCTTCACCAAGAGAATTCTTTCGATTCGCGACCATATTGAAGTGGTCTACTTGAGTGAAATCCTGAATACGCGAGACTGATGTGCGTGGTCAGAAAACCTCTTTGTCAATGCGTAAGCGCACTTTGAATTGTTGCCAACAAAACTGAGAGTCCGTCAATGAATCGTTCTCCGGAGATGTCTACATAATGATAGCGATCAAAAATAGACCTGACTTTGTCATGGTTTGTTATTCCTTCCGACAGATCGTACAAAACAGGCACCAGCAAAGGTGGGCAATGCGATCCCGGAAGGTGACTTTCCATGCGTATGCGAAACCGTTCCAGCTCATCACAGCATTCCATTGAGTCAAGATACGCCATCGTGATCAGACTGAGAAAGACGTCTGCTTTATCAATGCCGGTTTCGACTCGTTGTTTCCAGGGGTCGCCTAGCCGCAAGGTACCAGGTGCATACCAGACACCAATATCCTGATACTCTATTTGAGACCGTAGACCCATTGCCATTTCCGTATCTTTCCCCGAATAGCTGAGAAAAACCGGCCTGAAATAACGAGAGTGATCGGGCTGAATGTTCGAAGAGCTCCTGTGCCGGCGGTTCCGTCCGATTCCGCCCCAGCGTTTTAATTTCCTTGTTAGTTCATTGATGTCGCTAAAGGGCTTAGTAATCGCAGCCGCACCGACTTTCAGGGCCTCAGTCAGATCTGAGCCGGTCGCCGACATTGCAACTATCGAAGCCGGAGTATTGCTCTTGGTAAGTTTCTTGATCAGGTCAAGTCCCCCGAACTCTCCATCTTTCCGGCCTAAATCTATTAAAAATAGGTCAGGCATATCCGGCATAGAAAGATCGGCGAAGACCTTGTTCATCGCGTCTTTGGCATTTCTGTAGCCTTCAGCTTCAAAGTCAGATAACTGCAAGATGTGCACAAGTAGCTTCAACACCTGTGGGTCATCATCGATGACCAGCGCCCTTAATTTGTTCGCCGGTTTCAGATCAAAGGCGTCCCTCAATGCTGGTTCAATCGAAGAGCGAAACGTCGTTTCCATCCAGGTTGTGAAAGACTCAGTCTCCAGGACAGGCAAGTTAACAGTTTCGACCGTTTCTATGATCTGCTCAGCTAAGACGTCGACCAATTCTGCGTATTCATTCGCGAAAGTGCCGGGTGATCTGAGCATCTCGAGTATCCCTATTCTGTTGTGAACACTTTCAGGATCGCCCAGATAGTAAGGTCGTTCGGCCGCTTGTTCTTTAGGAAGGTCGTGTACTGGAATCCAGGTCACGGGCACTATTACGGAACGCCGCGGCAGGATTCGACTCCCATCCTGTCCAGTGTATAGCTGTCGGCGCATCTCGAAGACCCTTAGTTCTTCGCGGACATCCTCGCTGGCGAGGTAGGCAGGAGAGAGCAGGTAAACCAAGGCCCGGCTGGCCTGCAAAGCGTTCGTCACCTGCGTACTCAGTTGTGAGCCGAGGGGCGTTTCGTCGGGTCTAAGAAAACCGACTGTTTCATTTCTCGGCAAGCCAAGCCGGAAGCAGATCTTATCTGATAGATCGTGAAAGAACCTCTGAACGTGTTGCCTGCTGCCGAGTCGTGCACTGTCAAACCTGGCGCAACTTAGATAGAAAAACAACGTCATGGCTTAGACCTCACTGATAATCGCGATTGTGGTAGGTAGTGAAGCAACCAGAAAGCATATTGACTCCTGGGAAAACGGCAATCTGGTCCGAGTTAGCGGGAGCTAAAGTAAACCGCAAACTTCAAGATGTCAACGCCATGCGCGACACCCTTCGGCGTCGGTTAAGCCAGCCAGAAGGAGCGCGCGTTTGGCACCGCGCCGTTCGGTCTTGGGTTGAATCGATCGAAGTGTGCCGACGGTTACTAACAAGCAGATGGGATCAGACGCGTGCAAAGTCGATGAAGCCGCGTAGCGGATCTGCGGATAGCAACTTAACCTGGATCTTCTCTCCGACGCGCAGCCCTCTTTCTTCACGCATGACCCGGCCGTCGACTGGCGGCCGTATGATCCGTGCGAAGATTCCTTTCTCCGACGCACCGGTTACGATGGCGTCAAAGACTTCACCGATCCGATGTTGCATTAACACAGCGGCTGCGACTTTCCGCATTTTGCGCTCGACTTTGCGCGCGGCGTCTTCGCGCTCAGTACAATGCGCGGCTATGGCTGTCAACTCACTTTCAGAATAAGGAGGCGCAGCTTTCGCGAGTGCAGCTTTGACCAGCCGCTGGGTAATCAAGTCGGCATAGCGACGGTTGGGCGCCGTCGAGTGTGTATAGTCTTGCACGGCCAACCCAAAGTGTCCTTCACTTGCAGCGCCGGGTCTTTGCACGGTGTATTCACCGGGGCCAAGTAGTTTTACGACTGACAGTGAAAGATCCGGGAAGTGATCAGGATCGGCTGCTTTGCGACGCGCCAGGAAATCAGCCAGAGCTCGCGAGTCAGGCTCAGCCGGCAGGTCTTCGTGAAGCTCGTGCGCGACTTCGACTATGCGGCCCCAGTATTTTGGCGTCCGCACGACGCGACGGATCGATGGAACTCCCTTCCCTTCCAGAAATTGGGCCGTTGTTACATTCGCGGCGATCATGAAATTTTCAATCAGGTCCCGCGCGCCATTCCTTTCTGTCACCGAAAGCTCAGTTACATTTCCCGCATTGTCCATAACCGGAGAAGCCTGGATTGTGTCCAGTTCCAGAGCGCCGTGTTCTCTCCGCAATTGACGGAGACGCTGGGCTGCTTCGAACTGAAGACGGATCTGAGCATCCATTCCCGGCACACTCGCTACCTCAAGGGGTATCCCCCCTTCGTGATCCAACCAGGCCCCCACCGCTTCATACGAAAGCTTCGCGTAGTTGTGAAGCAACGCCGGGAAGACGTTGCTGGATTTTACAGTGCCATCGCTCGCGACAATCATTTCACTTACCACTGAACTCCGATCCGAACCCCCCTTTAGGGAAGTCTTGTCGGTCGATAATTCTTCAGGCAGCATCGGAAAGGTCTTGACTCCCGTATAAATAGATGTGCAGTTGGCCGCGGCATGCTCGTCAATGGCAGATCCCTTCCGCACTGAGGCGTCGACATCTGCGATTCCCACCAACACCCGGACATCGCCGCTGGGCAGCTTTTCGGCATACTCGACCTGGTCGAGATCGCGAGATTTGCGATCGTCTATCGACGACCACCGTAACGAACGCAGATCTTGCGTCGAAGATTTCAAAGCTTCAGGTTCTGGTTTAACTTGCAGGGACTGCAATTCGTCCAGCACCGGGCTTGGTATGTCAGGTTCAAAGCCGTTCTCGATCATTGTCCGGCGCGCAATGGCCGTTAGATCGACCGAGCCGGAACCAAAATGATTTCTTGTCATGAATACTTGTTTACGTGAAAGCCCCGCGAAAATCCAGCAGACGGCAGGAGTGTCGAGAGTTCAACCTTTGGGTTGCGTTTCCAGGCCAAGTAAAAGTTGAACTCTAAGCTCAGGTTCTCCAGTTACACAATAGCTCCTGTACACTACGAAGCTATGCCGTCTGTCAGATCCGTCAAGGTGATCATCAACGCGCACGCGGGAATTAGCGACAAAGAGGAGGCGCGCCGGCGATTGGCGAAAATCTTTGTGGACCGCAGTGTGGTGTTCGAAGTATTGCTTGCCGGAAACGGCCCCGAAGTCGCCGCTCTGGCAAAAGCTTCTGCTCAGGAAAACTGGACCGTGATCATGGCCGGGGGAGGGGATGGCACTATTAATACGGTCGCTTCGTACTTGATAGGCACCGACAAGATTCTTGGTGTTCTTCCCCTGGGAACGCTCAATCATTTCGCCAAGGACTTGAGGATTCCACTCGATTTAGAAGGCGCGGCGCGAACCGCGATATCGGGCCGGGCCGCGGCGGTGGATGTGGCCGAGGTCAATGGGAGAATTTTTCTCAACAACTCGAGTTTGGGTTTGTATCCGACCATTGTCCGTGAACGCGAAAAGCAACAGCGGCTCGGGTCTGGAAAATGGCCAGCTTTTGTTTGGGCGGCGCTGGCTGTTTTTCGTCGATATCCTTTCCTTCATGTTGGCCTGGTCGCCGGAGGAGAGAAAATGAGCCTTAAGACCCCGTTTGTTTTCATTGGTAACAACGAATATCTGATGGAGAGGCTGAGTATCGGCGGGCGGGCCCGCCTGGACCGGGGACTACTTAGTTTGTATGTCACTAACCGCACCGGCCGATGGGGTTTGGCGCGCCTGGCAATGCGCGCATTGCTCGGACGGCTACGTGAAGAAAAAGACTTTCTGGCATTGTTGACCGACAAAATGAAAATCGAAACAAGGGATAAGCATGTGCGAGTAGCGTTCGACGGGGAAATCGATTTAATGAAGACCCCGCTTCATTATCAGAGCCGTCACGGCGAATTGCGGGTCATGGTGCCGGACAGCAAAAACGAATAACCATGCGCACTTTGGTTCATCTTTCTGATTTGCATTTCGGGCGCGTTGACGAGCAACTTATCGCTCCACTGATTTCCGCCGTCACCGAAATCAATCCGGATCTGGTGGCCGTTTCAGGCGATCTCACCCAACGGGCTCGTTCGCAAGAGTTTCGCGAGGCGCGCACGTTCCTCGATGCGTTACCGCAACCGCAAATTGTCGTGCCCGGTAATCACGATGTGCCGCTGCATAATGTCTTCACGCGCTTCATGCGACCACTCGGGAAATACAAACGGCACATTACGAATAACCTGCAGCCGGTTTATGTGGACAATGAGATAGTTGTGGTGGGAGTGAATACGGCGCGGTCTTTGACCATCAAAGGTGGACGCATCAACGAAAATCAGGTGGCCCATATTCGCGAGATGCTTTGCGGATCAGACGACAAACTGGTCAAGACAGTAGTCACCCACCACCCTTTCGATCTACCGGAAGGTTATAACGATCGGGATCTAGTCGGCCGCTCAAAAATGGCAATGACCGGGCTGGCCGATTGCGGAGCTGATCTATTCCTCGCTGGGCATCTTCATATTAGTCACACGGGCCACACTGCCAAGCGCTACAAGATCCACGGCCATTCCGCGCTGGTCGTGCAAGCGGGTACAGCTTCGTCGACGCGCGGGCGCGGTGAAGCGAATTCGTTCAACGTGATTCGCATCAACCGTCCCGATATGACCGTGGAACGGCTGACGTGGCAGCCCGAGAGTTCGGCATTTGTTGTTTCAGGAGAGGAAAAGTTTCGGCATACCAGCGAGGGATGGGTGCGTTTGCCTGAGGGTCGCACAGATTAGAACGCTGAATGAGTTAGTGAAGAGGTTTGCCTTTGGCCCGCGAAGCAGGGCGATAGCATAAAGCCTGGCGTGGAGTGGAGCGGAACCCCAGGGTCGTTGTAGGAATTAGCAACGAGCCCACGAAGTGGGCGACAGCGAATCATGGCAGATCGCAGCTTTTTGCGCTATCGCACGCTTCGCGTGCTCAGTTCTCTTACGTTTCGTTATCCTGGGGTTCCGCTCTGCTCCACCCCAGGCTTTATGCTTTCACCCGTTTCGCGGGCTCTGGAAAGCTTGCTCCCGATTCCTTTTTGAATGTTCCAAAAAGAACCACTATCAAAAAGTGCAATATCGATCAAATTCATTCACTAAATTTATTAAAGCCCGGCTTTCCTCCAAGAGGTCTTCCGGACTCTCCCTGACCCTCGTCCTCTTGATGCTGATCGTCGCTGCCTGGGTATTTGGTGCGATTGCCGAGGACGTGGTCACGCAGGATCCATTGACCATAGTTGACGCTCGATTCAGTGCCTGGCTACATGGCCACACATTTAGTTCGCTTACCCGGGTCATGTTGTTAATTACTCGTATCCATTCGGTGTTGGGTGTGACAGTGATGACGCTTGCAGTCTCTGCTTATCTATGGATCAAGCGGCTTCGATTCTGGGTGCTGAAGCTGTTGTTGGCTGTCTTTGGCGGAATGCTGCTCAACTTTTTGTTGAAGCATGTGTTCGTGCGTCAGCGGCCCCGTTTCGACGATCGTCTGCTGACGCTTAACACCTACAGCTTTCCCAGCGGACACACCATGATGGCCACAGTCTTCTATGGCACCCTGTGTGTTCTGGTTGCGTCGCGCGTCCGTCATTGGCGCTGGCGAGTTGTTGCCATTGCTGTGGCCGGTTTCATGATCTTGCTGGTCGGCTTCAGTCGCATCTATCTGGGCGCACACTATCTGAGCGATGTGCTGGCCGCGATGGCGGAAGGGCTGGCCTGGCTCGCCTTTTCTCTTGTCGCTGTTGGGGAACTTCAACGCCGGCGAACAGGGAAGCAGGAGTAGTGACAGTTCGCTTCTAGTACTTTGAAATCGAACTCTCACGCGGCGCGAAAGTTATGATGACGAGCGGCTCCCGGCGTGGTAATATGTCGCGCGATATGCGCTTTGATGTCATCATTTTGCGGGTCGTCTTCACTGCCTTCCTGATCAGTGCCGGCTACGTCCTGCATCCGATCCCGGGCCA
>DATNNY010000492.1:0-4437 GCA_035601635.1 Pyrinomonadaceae bacterium | reverse complement strand
CCGGCATACTCTTCGTTGCCCTTAAGAAAGAAAGCCAGCGAAAGCGTGCGCACGGCAGCTTCCATCTGGTCCAAAGTCTGATGGTCGGTAATCTTGTTGAGTTCCGGATTGCGCTCGCCGTCACGGCGAATGTACGGCAGCCCATTGGGCGACTTGGGGTCAGGCCAGAAGTACGGCGCCTGACTCATATAGACATGCTTGTCGCCGCTGGGCGGAGTGACTGCTTTGGTTGTGACTGATAGTGGTTTCTGTTGCAGGGCTTGGCGCGCGTCAGTTTCGAGTTTTGCGAGCGCAGGATCGAAAGTCTTGTCACCGGATTGAATACGCTGTTTAGTCTCAGCCAATTTTCGCGCGTCGATGAGAAAGACGCGCGGAAGTTTCTGCTGTTGGGCTCGAGCTGAAGCCGTCAATAGCGCAACAAACATTATCGCAGAGACGCAAAGCGCGCCGACACGGCGCAGAAAAGTTGCATGAACGTCGGGCCTCCGCGCAAACTCTGCAGAGTCCCTGCAGTGAATTGTTTTCCTTAAGAGTCTCATAGCTATCTATCCGGAGCATGACCAAGCTGTTTCACTTTTAGCGGAGTGAATCTTACAGTCATCAACGATTTTCCGCCAAGCGGTTTGAGTTGGAGTGATGCAGCTTGAAAAGTGTCACGGGCGTCCGCGCCCGTGAAGACACGCGCAAGATGCACGTGCCACATCAACTGCACCAACACCCGCGAGAGAAGTCTGACGCTTTTGATCGGCAATGTGTTAAATTGCGCAACTTGCCGGTGCGCGGTTGGCAATTAGAGACATTCAAGGTACGAGTAGTCCTTCAGGAAACCATTCCTATGAAGCGGGTCGGATGGGGTTTAATCGGCTGCGGCGACATCGCTCAGAAGCGCGTTGCTCCCGCTCTCCGTGATTCGCCGGCGTGCGAGTTGATCGCCGTAAACCGGGCGCAGTCAGAACGCGCGGCCGCGTTTGCAAAGCAATTTGGCGCCAGGCGTTGGTACCTGGATTGGAAAAAGCTTCTGCGTGACGAGGAAGTCGAGGCGGTTTACATCGCCACACCGGTTCACTTGCACGCTGAGCAAACCATCGCCGCAGCTGAAGCCGGGAAGCACGTGCTCTGCGAAAAGCCGATGGCCATGAATGTGCGCGAATGCGATCAGATGATCGCCGCTGGCCGCCGCCACAACGTCAAGATTGGCGTTGCCTACTACCGGCACTTTTATCCAGTAGTCGATCGCATCAAAGCCATTATCAAGTCGGGCGAAATTGGCACTCCCGTATTCGCCCAGATCAATGCATTCGAGCAATTCAATCCGGCAGCCGATAATCCTCGCTCCTGGTTGTTGCAGAAAGACCTCGCCGGCGGCGGGCCCATGTTTGACTTCGGCTGTCATCGCATTGAAGTTCTGACAAATATCTTTGGCCCGGTTACGGAAGTTAAAGGGATCACCGCAAACGTCATCTTCGATCGCGAAGTTGAAGACACAGCTGCGGCCCTGCTGCGCTTTGAGCGCGGCGCCTGCGGGATTCTTTCGGTTTCGCACGTCGCGGCTGAGCCAAAAGATTCACTGCACATATTCGGCTCGCTCGGATCCATTCGCGTTTCCGTCTTGAACGAAGGAAAGATTCGCGTTATTGGCAAGTTAGGAGAGCGTTACGAAGCGCATCCTCCCGACGCCAACCTGCACGCGCCGTTAATCGAAGATTTCGTTAACGCAGTTTTGACTGATCGCGAGCCCAGAGTCAGCGGCGGAATGGGCAGAGCAGTGGCCCTAATCGAAGAAGCAATTTATCGAAAGTGAGCTTGGCGCATAGCGATCATGAGACTTCCCTAAACATTGGCGGCCCGAAACCGCGGCTTAAGGATCAACTCAATGAATAAATCCAATATTCTCCAACGCATTCGGGATACCGGCTTGATACCAGTAGTCCGCGCCGAATCAGCAGACCAGGCCAGGCGCGCAGTTGAAGCGATCATGGCCGGCGGATTAAGTGTGCTGGAAGTGACGATGACTGTTCCCGGCGCAATCGGGGTCATCGAACAACTGACGAAAGCATTTGGCGCCGAGGCTTTGATTGGGGCCGGCACGGTGCTCGATGCGGAAACAGCGGATAAGTGCATTCAGGCCGGGGCGCAATTCATCGTCAGCCCCGCGCTTAACGAAGAAACCATAACCTTCTGCCGGGCTCAGGACGTGGCCATCTTCCCCGGCGCTCTGACACCTACGGAAGTTGTTCGGGCGTGGAATGCAGGAGCAGACGCGGTAAAAATTTTCCCGGCGGGCGCGGTGGGAGGAGCCAGTTATCTTAAGGCTCTGAAGGCGCCCTTGCCGCAGATCGAACTCATTCCCACAGGCGGTGTCTCGCTCAAGACAGCTGCGGATTTCATCAAGGCGGGCGCGATGGCGCTTGGCGTCGGCGCTGACCTTGTCGACATGAAGGCACTGCGCGATGCAAACGAGCAACTCATCACCGAACGCGCGCGGCAATTTATCGAGATAGTGCGCGAAGCGAGACGAAGCTAGCAGATGGCAAACGATTCATCGGCACCGCACGCAGTGAAACCTTACTTGCTCATGGATGGCGAAGGGGCCGCCGGATTCAGGACGGCCGGCCACCTGACGATGATTGAGTCGCATACCCAAGGTGGCGCCCCGTGGCACGTGCATAGCCGCGAAGACGAATACTTTTATGTACTGGAGGGCGCAATCGTCGTCCATTGCGGCGAAGAAGAATACCGGGCGGGTCCACGGTCATTCGTATTTCTGCCACGTGGAATCCCGCATGCCTGGGATGTCGATGGTGAGAGTGCGACTCTGTTGATGATGACGGTACCGGCCATGCTGGAAGAACTCCTGCGCGAATTCCACGCCGCGTCAACCCGAAAAGAGCGAGATCAGATTGCCTCCGGATACGAGATTCAGTTTTTGTGGGATAAGAAGTGAGATGGGTCAGAGAAGAGTATCGCAGAATCAACGGGCGCGGAGTTATTGGGCTGCGCGTGCAGCGCGGCGGGATGCGTGAACAATGAGATTCTGGCCGGGCAGTGACCCTGATCAATTAAGATGACAAGCGTAACGAAATAGTGTTGATCATTCAGCGCAACAGGGAGTAGTCTTTCTTGTGCTTGATCAGCGCGGAGATCGGATTGAAAATCGATGACTGCCGAGGTAATGCGAAGGGAACGCACAATATGAAGAAAGCATCGCCGAAGAAGACTAATGACGATCTGAGGCCCGAATACGATTTCTTGAAATTAGAGGGCGGAGCCCGTGGTAAATACTACCGGCAAGCAGTCAAGCCCACGCGCAGAACAGAATCCCTTAACCAACTCAACTTCAGGCTTGACGCTCTACAGCGCGAGCGCCTTAAAACCCTGGGGGCTTGAGTGATGCACTACGATGGATCCCGTGAGGATCTATTTCCAACAACCTTCGCCACGCTCCTTGGAGTCCAACCAGGTAACAGCGCTTCGTCGATTGACGCCCTAGACGAAATGGCTGAGAGATTTGCGTCGTATGTTCGCGTTGTGCGCAAACGCGCAAATTCTGATTACGACATCTTCCTGTGCCATAACAGCGATGACAAGCCCGAGGTTAAAGCGATCGCCGAGAGTCTCAAGGAACGAGGGTATCTACCTTGGCTGGACGAGTGGGAACTTGAGCCAGGCAAATCCTGGCAACGGGATTTAGAAAAACAGATTAGGCGGCTTCCCTCCGCGGCGATCTTCGTAGGACGTTCTGGTATTGGTCCCTGGCAGCGGACTGAGATCGATGCAATTCTTCGACTCTTCGTCAAACGAGAGCGCCCAGCGATTCCCGTAATTCTTCCATCTTGCAAAAAGGTTCCACGGCTCCCGCTCTTTCTTGAAGGTCACACTTGGGTGGATTTTAGAGTTCTCGAGCCAGATCCCCTGAAGAGACTTATTTGGGGATTAACGAGAAAGCGCAAGACGTCAAAAACACGACATCGGCGCGGAGCCTCAAAAAAACGAGTTAAGCGGAGTGCCTGAGAATTCGGAAAGGTATGATCCGTCCTTTTCGCGGAATCTATGCGCAAATCCATCCGACAGCCTTCATCGCTCACAGCGCGCAGCTCCTTGATCTTCAGCATACCTTCGAGCGTGAAAGGCTTTCAAGGAAATGTCCAAGCGCAAGCAAACTGAACGCTCGTTAGTGGAGTAAAAGTGTGTGCTAATCTGCGGGGCATTAGGTAGCAACACACAATTACAACCAGTACTGAATGCTCAGCTCAGTGGGAGGCTTGCTCCCAGCTATTCACCATGAGACAAAAATTATTCCCGATCGCTCTGTTGTTCTTTCTATGGCTGCCAACCTCTGCGCAAACCACCGACAACTATCTACCCGGCCCCGACTCAAAGCCACAGGCCGGTGTGCCAAAAGGCGAAGTACTCAAATTCACTTTTGATCAGTCAAAG
>DATNNY010000491.1:0-9114 GCA_035601635.1 Pyrinomonadaceae bacterium | reverse complement strand
TGTTTAGCAAACGATTGGTTTAGTCCCTGGATGATTGACACCATGAACATCACGGTCACGACGCCGACGCTGACCCCCAGAATCGTCAACGTCGAACGCAGCTTGTTCGCGCGCACGGTGTCGAGCGCCATGTAAGCAGATTCTTTGATGTCTATGAAATTCATAATGGAACGCTCTTAGTTGGAGCGCGGGCCTTGACGGAGCGCGGGCATCCCTGCCCGCCTGAGCGCGCAGCGCGAACCTTCGTCTTGCGATTCACTCTACCAGAGAATGCGCACGAGCCCAGGCACCTGATCGGCTTGTAATCGTTTGGTCCAACCACCGTCGCACTCATTTTCGCGCTGCGCGCTCAGTGCGGGCAGGGATGCCCGCGCTCCATGGCGCGCTTCATTCATTCCGACCTTAAGGCTTCAATCGGATCCAAGCGCGCCGCGCGCCACGCCGGCCACAGACCGCTTATGACCCCGACAATTGACGACATACTAACGCCGAGCACTGCCGACCAGATACTGAAAAGCAGCGGGAATCCAATCAGCAAAGCAATCAGCCAAGCCACGCCAAAGCCGGTCAGGACACCGACCACGCCGCCAATCGCAGTGACCATCACCGCTTCGATCAAAAACTGCGTGCGAATGTCTTTCTGGCGCGCGCCGACGGCTTTGCGAATCCCGATCTCTTTGGTTCTCTCCGTCACGGAAACCAGCATGATGTTCATCACGACGATGCCGCCGACGACGAGCGAGATTGCCGCCACCCCGATCGTCACGATGTAGATGTTCGAAGTCGCGCTGGAATAAAGATTCAGAAACACATCCTCGCTCTCCAGCGCAAACCCATCGTCCTCATCCCTGCCGGTCTTGCCGCGGCGGTTGCGCATGATCGCGCGCACTTGATCTTGGGCGCTCTCAAGCTGTGCGGCAGTGGGCGTTTGAATGAAAACCACCAGCACGCCAGAGGCGCTGAATGCGCCGCGCGAAATATTCAAGCCAAAGTTCTTCTTGTACGTCGCGAAGGGAATGTAAATCCGGTTGTCGCGCGAGACGCCGAAAACCTTTCCCAGCGCTGTGAGCACCCCAATGATTTGGTATGGGCGACCGCCGGCCCAAATCTCCTGGCCCAGGGCCCGCTCCGGCGACTGATTCGGAAACAGGTTGGTAATCACGTCCGGTCCGACTACGGTAACGTCGTGCGCGGAGCTGCCTTCGCTTTCGCTCCAAAACCGGCCGCTGTCGACTGTCACGTTATCGATATCGAACATGGATGTGGGCGCGACGGCGCGCAGCTGGACGTTATCCGCCTTCTGATTGCCGTGTTTGACAGTCACGCCATCGTTCGCAACTACTCCAGTGCGCCAACAGTTCGTACAGAGACGAAAGATTGCCTCGGCGTCCTCCTCGGTAATGTCTTTGCGCTTGTTGAATTTGATGAAGTCTTCGCGCGAAGTGATGACGCGCGGCCGCTTCGAGATCGTGAACACCGTCGAACCCTGTGAAGAAAAAGTTTGGGCCACAGTCTGATCCAGGCCCTTGATGATCGTGACTACTGCGATGACGGCGGTGACCCCGACAATAATGCCGACCAGCGTCAACGCGGTGCGTAGTTTGTTTTGCCGCAGACTGGCGGCGGCGACCAGGAAGGCTTCCCAAAGCGCGGCCAGCCGGACAGTTGGCCTGAAAGCGGAGAACGAGCGGGT
This sequence comes from Pyrinomonadaceae bacterium, assembly GCA_035601635.1. Lineage (GTDB taxonomy): Bacteria > Acidobacteriota > Blastocatellia > Pyrinomonadales > Pyrinomonadaceae > UBA11740. The sequence goes on along the minus strand of DATNNY010000491.1, from coordinate 7,421 downwards.
TCTGCCAGGAGCAAAAAGGCGCGGGCCGAAGCCCGTTGCTTCGGGTTTTGCGTCGCCGCCGGGGAACATTGCAGCGCCTCCTATCTAACCCGCTCATCTTTTTCGATCAGCCCATCGCGGATCGAAATAATGCGATGAGCACGAGCGGCAATGTCGTGCTCGTGGGTAACGAGAACGATGGTGTTACCGTCTTCGTGAAGTTTCTCGAATAACTTCATAATGTCATAGCTGGTGGCCGTGTCGAGTGCGCCGGTCGGCTCGTCGGCGAGCAGGATCGAGGGATGATTTACGAGGGCGCGCGCGATCGCCACGCGTTGGCGCTGACCGCCCGAAAGCTCGTTAGGCCGATGCATCATTCGATCGGTGAGATCGACGGCACTGAGGGCCTGCCGGGCCATTTCTTTCCTTTGGGCGCCTGGGATTCCGCCGTAGATCAGCGGCAACTCGACATTGTGCAGGGCCGTCGCGCGGGCCAACAGATTGAAGGTCTGAAACACGAATCCGACTTCCTGGTTGCGAATGCGCGCCAGATCGTCGTCGTCCATCTCAGCAACATTTTTTCCGTTCAGCCAGTACTCGCCTTGCGAGGGCGTATCGAGGCAACCGATCAAATTCATCAGTGTCGATTTGCCGGATCCGGACGGTCCGGTGATTGCGAGATAATCGCCCCGCTTCACCTCGAACGAAACGCCATGCAGCGCATGCACCTTTTCTGCGCCCATGTCGTATGTCTTCCAGAGATTACTCATGACGATTAGCAAATCTGCCTTGCCGTTCGCTGGTAACTCTGGCTTCCCGATTACCCCGGAAGAAGTCTGCGGTGTCACGACCGCGGTTTCGGTCATTAGCTTCCTCCGCCGGCGTTAACGTTGGCCCCCGCAGCTTTGGTTTGACGCTTCACGCCGGCGCCGTCCTTCAAAGTCTTCAGCACGCGACTTGGTCCGGTGATCACTTCGACCCCTGCTTGCAGGCCGCTGGTAATCTCGATATCCGACTCACCGGTAATACCCGTGGTGACTTCCACAAATTTGACCTTGTTATTCTTGTCCAGGATGTAAACGCCTTTTTGTTCTTTCGGCTTTTCACCCACCGGGGTCGGTGCGCTGCTGGCGATCGAAGGACCGGGCGAGGGCGCCGCCGGCGCCTTCTCCACAATCGCCTGGAGCGGCACAGCGATTACGTTGGTCTTGGTCTTGGTGGTAATGGTCGCGGTGGAACTCATGCCGGGACGCAGCTTGGCGCGGACGTCGTCGGCGAGGTCCTTGAGTTCCAGTGTAACCTTGAACTCTTTGGCCTCCTGCACATTCACGCGATTTTGCAGACCGCCGGTAGTGTCGGATTTGGCGACGGCCAGCGGGTTTTTCATCGTCACGACTGCGTTGACTTCTTTGTCGCCCAGCGCGTCAACCTTAACCTTGGCCTGCTGGCCCACATCGACGTTGGAGATTTCAGTTTCGTCGACGTTGACCTCGACATTAATGGTGGACATGTCCGCGATGGTCATCAAAGGCGTCGAAGATAAAGCTGACACTGCGTATTCACCCACGCGCGTGGGAATGTCGGCGATGACGCCATTCAGCGGCGAGTACTGGGTCGCTTTTTCGCGCTGGCTCGATTGGCCGCGAAGAATTGCCTGTTGTTGGTTGACTCGCGCCTCGCTCGTTTTCACATTGTTCTGAGCCTCTTTGATGGCCACCCGTTGCTGGTTGGCGCGTTCCTGGGCTTCCTTGACTGCGAGCTTCTGCGATTCGAGATTGGATTTCGCCGTCTCAAGCGCAATCTTTGTCTGTTCGTAGCGATCGCGGGCCGCGTCATAGTCGAAACGAGACGCCACTCCCTTTTCGATCAGTTCGGTGGAACGCTTCAATTCGCGCTGAGCAGCATTCAGATCAACCGTCGCCCGATCGACCGCCGTCTGTTGCGCAATCACCTGTTGGCGGCTTGAAGCAATTGAAGCCTCGGTAACGGCGAGCCCCTGCTGGGCCGACGCAACTCCATTCCGGGCGCTTTGCACATCGCTGATAAAAGCCTGCGTGGAGGCGAACTGCGCTTCCTGGCTGGACTGTAACTGGGTTGGATCGATCCGCACCAGGGGTTGGTTCTTGGTGACTTGATCACCGGGATTGACGTAAATCTCCAAAATGCGGCCAGCTATTTCGCTGGTCAGCTTGATGTAGCGAATCGGACGCACCTCGCCTGAGGCTGTTACGGTCGATCGCAGCTCGGGCCGCACGTCCAGCTTTACCGTCGTAACTTCCGCTTCGTCTTTTCGGCTGGCAACGACACTGATGATAATGATCAGCGCCAGCAAGACGACCGCCGATACCGCGATGATGATTTTCTTCTTTCTACTGAGGGCCATTTCGTTTTCAGATCCTTAATTAGCTTGATTTAGCCGGGTTTCGCTCTTGTCAGATTAGGCGCGCCCGCCGCGAATAGTTCACGTTGAGTTGTTTTTACGATGAAATCCGGTGCCCGGTTTCAAAGAAATCTCGACATGACAATCAATTATAGACGATGGCGGCGAGACTGCCGAACCCCTTGGACTCCATCCCGGCGTCTCAGGTTCCGGGAAGAGCAGAGGCAGGCCCTGCGGCAGTCCAGCAAGATCAACCTCGTTGGCGCGGTCCACAGTTTCGCGCTAAGATGTCTTGCCACGCAGGTTGATTTCTCCGACAAAACTGCGGACTAAAACGTAATGATCATTTGCGAGCGGTGCGGAACAGAGAATTTGAATGGATCGCGCTATTGTGATGAGTGCGGCGCCGCCCTCTGGCTGGCGGGTAAATCGGGCGGACTTTCATTGCCAGGGGCCAAAAAAAATGGTTCCACCGGCAACGGAAGCAAGGACGAGACGACTACTGTCTCACAATCAATTGGGAAAGTGGGTTCGCCCTTGCTACCAGAGCAGCAGACTGCGCTCCCTTCGGTCAAGACCGTCCATGCAACGCTGGTAATAGAACGCGGCAGTTCTGCGGGCAAGCAATTTCCGCTGAACAATCAGGACGCAAATATTGGCCGCTGGGATGCGGACGGTGGTGTCTTTCCCGATGTCGACCTCGATTCTGACGATCCCGAAGCCAAGGTGTCGCGACGTCACGCGCGCATTTCCTTGCGCAATGGTCAATACGTGATCGAGGATTTGGGATCGACAAACGGAACTTTTGTAAATCGCGGGCAGCGGTTAGCGCCCGGTGACCGTCAGCCGCTAAAGGATGGCGATGAGATTATTGTCGGTAAGACGTTCTTGCGTTTTCGTGTTGCCAGGTGAGACCGCACTGCCGGGCGGGCGGATCAGCTTGAAAATGTTTTTCGGCTTTTCCCGCAATTAGCAAATGACTACTTGTTGTGAATGTGGCGCCAGTGTGGCGCCCGATGAAAACTTTTGCGGCAGCTGTGGGGCTCGCCGACCGAACGACGACACATCGCTCGTGTCCAGGAGTGGAAGTGCAGGGAGTGGAAGTGCAGGGAGTGGAAGTGTAGGCAATGAAAGCAGCGCAGATAACGCTGCCGGCATCGTTTCACATTATTCAAACAAGCTGGCCGAAGACGGTAGTACCTGGATGGAAGATCAGCCAAAAACAGCGCCACCGCCCGCCGACAGTAATCGGCACACTGGCGAGATTGCGGAGAGCGCCGAGTTTTCATCGAAGACTTCCCGAGCCGGCTCCGTGCCCGACAAACGACCGAAGCCCAAAGCGCTCGCCGGCGGAAAAGTCCTTAATAGCCGTTACGAGATCGTGCGCCGGATCGGCGGCGGCGGGATGGGCGCAGTCTATCTGGCCAAAGACCGTAACCTGGGCGAAGCGGCGCGCGCCGTCAAGGAGATGATCGAGTCGCACATCGACGACGCGCAGCACGAAAAGGCGATCGCCGACTTCAAGCGCGAATCGCTGCTGCTCACTGAACTCGAACATCCGTCGATTCCGACTGTCTACGACTATTTTTACGACGACGCGTCGGAACGTTTTTATCTGGTAATGAAGTTCATTCCCGGCAGCGATCTTTCTTCGCGGCTGCGAAATGCGCCCGGCGGACGCATAGACGAACTAACCATGACTGAGTGGGGGATCCAGGTTGCCGACGTCCTGCACTATCTGCACACCCGCCCACAAGCCATCATTTATCGCGACCTGAAACCGGCGAACCTCATGATCGACAGCAACAGCAATCGCATCATGCTGATTGATTTTGGAATTGCCCGCTGGGTTAACAAAAAGGAAAAAGGAGTCACCGCGGTCGGCACGATGGGCTATGCCCCGCCTGAGTTATTCAGCGGCCAGGCGGATGCGCGCGTCGACATTTACAGCCTGGGTGCGACGATGTTTCATTTGTTGACCGGTTCAGATCCGCAGGACAATCCGCTGCTCATCTTTGACTTTACCAAGAACCCGCGTCCGCGCCAGATAAACCCCGCACTTTCCAGCGAGATGGAACGGTTGCTGATTCGCACGGTCGAATACAAACCGGAACACCGCTTTCAGACCGGAGCAGAGTTGCGTGATGCACTCGCCAGCCATCTCGAGAAGCTGCGTTCGGGCCAGGTCAGTTATGGCCTGCCGGCGGGCATGGAGATGGGCGGCGAGACCCTGCGCGTGGCCATCGTCTTTTGTGGATTTTGCGGCGGCCGCATCGCGGCTGATGATGTTTTCTGCGCGCATTGCGGCTCGCGCCAGCCACAGGCCGGAGGTTCCAGCGCAGCTCTGGCCCGAAGTCGCGCCACCGCGAAGCTGGTTGTCTCAGGGACTACCGAGTTGGATGCTTCGTTCCTCTTGCAAAAGGACAGCAATCTCGTGGGGCGGACCGATCCCCTGTCGAATATTTTTCCGGAAGTGGATCTGTCCCGGTTCGATCCGCAGACCAAAGTCTCGCGGCGTCACGCTCGGATCTGGCGCGAGGGCGAAGCATTCATGCTTGAGGACCTGGGTTCGGTAAACGGAACGGTAATTAATGATATCATTCGCCTCGAGCCCAGACAGCCGCGCGCTCTGGACAGTGGAGATCGTATCCGCCTGGGTGAAACCACTTTGCACTTCCTGGTTGGATAAGCCAAATTTCAGGATTTCAAATTTGAAATTTTAAATAAAGGCTGAAAGAGCTTTGACGGTAATATCTATGCTCGGCAATCGTTGATTTCTCGAGCGCTCGCATTCCCCTTATGACCGCAAAAATTGAAACTGTAAAACCAGCGTCAGGCGCCGTGGTTCCCAGGGCCGAGCCGCGGGTGCGCCTGCGTTTTCGCGCGCCGTTTGCTCTCCGCTGCGGGGCTCTGTTAATCGACTATATTTTGCTTGCTCTTATTCTGACGTTCAGCACTATGGTTGCTCGTCTAATGGGCGGCGGCGCGCGGATGGCGGGCGGAACAGCAGAAAAAGTCGGCATCATTATTACGCTAATCGTCGGGCTGCTTGATTTGGTGGTCCTGGCTGGACTGACTGGAAAGACCGTCGGCAAGTGGACGACAGGTCTGCGGCTCGAGCGCACCGACGGCCGCTTGCCGGGAATTGGCCGGGCCGCATTGCGCCACCTGGTGGGATATCCTTTGTCACTGCTGCCGTTTGGTCTGGGGTTTCTCATGGTGGCAGTTAGTCCGACGGGCCGCGCACTGCACGATCTGATCGCCGGCACAATCGTAGTGCGAAGATCTGGCGGGCCAATTGTCGTTCCGGCGCGCAAGCCGCGTACGCAGGGAGCATAACAGTAGCGCAAGCTGCCAGCTTGCGCGCTCGGGTGCGAGTCCAGAACCAAGCTGCCAGCTTGCGTACAAAACTTTTATGGCTGAGTTAATCGTCAAATATCCGGATCGCGCCGCTGAGCATTTTCAGATCAGCCGCCTGCGCGTCACGATTGGACGCTCAGCTCGCAACGATCTGTGTATTCCAGACCCTTTTGCTTCACGGGTCCATGCCGAAGTTCGCAGTGAAGGCGACGAATACTTTCTTCAGGATCTGGGATCTGCCAACGGCACGCTTTACAACGGATCGACAGTAGAAACCCTCATTACGCTCACTCGTGGTGGACGGATTCAAATCGGCGAAACCGAAATAGTTTTCAACGACAGCTCGTTCCCGCTGAGCAGCGGAGCGACGATGATCACCGACAACTCGACGTCGATTCCTGAAGTGACGATCGCGCTGTCTTCGGCCGATCGCACCACTTCGGGCTTGTTCGAAGCGATTGAAGGCGCGCGCACCCAATCCGAAGAATCCGCCGCCCATCGGCCCGCACATCAAAGCGACTTGCTGGCTTTGATCAGCAAAGTGGGCGTGGCTCTGCTGGCCTCAGTCACCCTGAACGAAACCCTCGAACAGGTAGTTAGCCTGGTCTTCGAAGCCGTACCTGCCGATCGATGCATGGTGATGATGCGCGACGACAAGAGTCCGGAACTGAAGGTCGCGGTGGCGCGCTTGCGCGATCGCGCCGGCGAAATCGGCGAGATTCGCATCAGCCGTTCCGTGATCGACGAAGTCGTTACCAATGGCAAGTCCGTTTTGACTTCCGACGCCCAGGCCGATCCACGCTTTGCCGGCGGCACAGTCATGCTGCAAGGCGTGCGCTCAGTGCTGGCAGTGCCGCTCGGAGTGGGCGCCAACGTCTTTGGCATTATTTACGCCGACTCGCCTTTGGCCGAGGGCCGCTTTACCGAAGATCATTTGAAAGTATTGACGACGCTGGCGTCGGTCGCCGCCATTCGAGTCGAGAACGCGCGTTTGACTGAAGAGCAGATGGAACGCGAGCGCCTGGAACGCGAGCAGCAAGTCGCCAGCGAGATTCAACAGCGCTTTCTGCCGGCGACGGCGCCGATAGTGGCAGGTTATGAACTACAAGGCATTAGTTTTCCCTGTTACGAAATCGGCGGCGACTATTACGATTTCATCCAGAGAGACGACGGCCGGCTGGTGGTGGCCCTGGGCGACGTCTCTGGCAAAGGCACCGCGGCCGCGTTGCTGATGTCTTCGCTGCATGCCGCCATACACGCCCAGGCTGATATCCACAACTCACTGGCGAAAACTATCGGCGCGGTCAATCGTTACCTGGTCGAGAGCATACCCGCCAATCGATTCGTCACGCTCTTCTATGCCGAGCTGGATCCGAAAGATGGAGCGCTGGCCTTCCTCAACGCGGGGCACAATCCGCCGCTGATAGTTCATGCGGGCGGCACAATGGAACAGTTGGCTGCCGGCGGTTTGCCGCTGGGTATTATGTCGAACGCTGATTTTCGCGAAGGACGCACACAACTCCACTACGGCGATGTGCTGGTGATTTATTCGGATGGAGTGTCGGAAGCCTGTAACCCCGCCGGTGAAGAGTTTGGTCCCACGCGGCTGTACGAAGTGGTCGCGCGGAACATGGACGCTTCGGCCGGCGGCATCCGCGATCGGATCGAATCAGCACTAACCAAGTTCTGTCAGGGCACGCCT
>DATNNY010000490.1:0-19250 GCA_035601635.1 Pyrinomonadaceae bacterium | reverse complement strand
ATGTGTGAGCACCGCTTACGTGACTGTCACTTGCGGCGCGGCATTCGATTCCTCGCTGTTTGCGTCCGTAATCCACGGGCGGCTAAAAGCGCATTTTCTGCTGTTCGGTATGGAGCGGTACTGCCGATGATGAAAGAACGTGGCTTTCAATTTGTGCTGTAGCCAGTAGGGTCGTCGCCCAATGCGAATGTAGTTAAAGAACGCAATGCTTCCGGCGGTGGCTATCAGCCACGTCCACATCTGTAGCGGCACATACAAGAGCGTGATGCCTAAGGGCACCGGGGCGAGATAGCCAGCACACGAAATCAGCAGGACCGTGAACCAGTCGCTGTCGGCCACTCCGAACCGCACCACCGGCAAATAGATATTTGGTCTGATCGGACGTGCTCGCATTCGGACACCTCCAAGAAAGCGTTACCAACTCTGCTTTCGATCTTTGCGCTTAGAACTGGTTATCGAGTGGCACTGTGTCGCCTTGGCTGAATGCGTAGATCGCCGCGCAGATGCCGCCAAACGCGAAACAGGCTGCGCCAGTAATAAACTTCCAGGTTGAAAGCGACTCTCGCAGACCGGACGTGACAATACCGACGGCCACAAAGATGATCCCGGCAATGATCATTGTCGCCGCCAGAAAGAACGTGACCGACCGCAGGCTGTTACCAAGTTGAGCGCTGTTTCCGTTGAAGAACGAGCCGCTCGGGGTTTGGGCCAATATCGGCGCGGCACCGAATACCATCATCAGCAGGGCGGCTGCAACGCCGTTCAGGGCCCTTAGCGCAAATGCTAATGCGATCAGCTTTCGTCCGAGGCGAACTGCTCGCGACTGTTCGACTGCGGGCGGCAGGGTCATCTCGATTAGGTTATTCATCTCTCACCTCTCATTGATCTCGTTCGTTGATTCCTTTTCTTGTCTCGACTCTCATCGAGATTGGTCATTTCGTGTCGGCCCTCTTCAACTGCTGTGCCAAATGCGTGGCCCAGTCATTGCGCAGGCTGAGGGTCATGACTTTGAAACTCTTTTATTCGATTGTGGTGTTGGTGAGGCTCGCTGTTGCCGGGAACGCACAGCGATCCACTGACGGTGAATCCTCGCTTCGGGAAAGAGCTCTACGACTAGAACCTTTTATCGAAGATGCGAGTAGGCGATATGGAGTCGATCCGCAAATCTTACGAACATTGTGCTTTCTCGAATCGCGTTATCGACTGGATGTGGTCAGCCCGAAAGGCGCGCGTGGGCCAATGCAGTTTATGCCCGCGACGGCCACCAAATACGGATTGAAGAATCCCCACGATCCCAGGACCGCGATTGATGCCGCCGCCCGATATCTGCGGGATTTATTGAGGAAATTCAACGGCAGGACGGATCTCGCTATTGCCGCATACAACGCCGGTGAAGGTACGGTCGAAGCCTTCTTGACGGGCAGATCTATTCGACTCGCGGACGGCAAAATTATCAACCCAGGGAATATTCGCACTGGCGGCATTCCACCTTATACAGAGACTAAACAATACGTGCGAGCCGCGCTCACGCTGCTGGCGATCAAGCCGGAGTCATCGCGAATCAATTCATTTTTTCCGATTCGTGAGAGTGCGCTTTCTTATCGCTTCACTGATCGAGATTTCACGCTTGATGTTTTCGGAAACCAAATTTCTCTGCCACCGCGTTCGAAGGAAAAAGCGATTTCTTCCTTCATTGAAATCCAGTGATGTTGTCGGGTTTTACATACGGATCGGCGTTAGCTTTTACAACTTTCGTGATCAAGACAACTGAAGTGATCGAGATTTCTTGTTTGGTACGCGATTTGAAGAGGCAGCGAACCCGAAGGTGAGAGCAAGACATTGAGGAGATCAATCACCGAGAGAACTTAATCAGGAGTTTCCAATGAGCGCTGATGTAATGGATCTGGAAATGGTTCGAGAGAACGACACAAACGCCGAACACTCAACTGTGTTGCGGGAGTCCCCGTCGTCGAGCCCGGTCATTTGCTATCGCGATCCCGCAGATGTGCGCACCATTCATCGCCAATCGCGGGTAATCCTTCTTTGCTTGGCCATCGCTGCAATCGCAATTGTCGGTGTCGTCTATAAATCGATTCAACGTCCTGATCGGATCGTCGTTGATATGACTTCAGGTCGCGTAGTCATGATTAATGATCGTGAACTCGGAGCCACCGAAGCCGTCCGGCTCGAGAAAGACAAGCTCCAACTCGCCGACATGGATTACGTCGTCAAGGCCTTTCTAGATTATCTCTACCATGTCGATCAGCGTTCGCGGTCAAAGGACATTGAAGCAGCTCTAAGGCTGATGGTTCCGGGGCAGGCGAAGAAATTTGCCCAGTATCTAACTGATCAAAAGATTCTCCAGACGCAGCGTGAACAGCAATGGAATGCTCTGTGGAAACCGGAATATCTGGAACATGCTCCCGGAAAACCTTTGACGGTGAAAGTCTATGGGACGCAGGAAATCGACATGGTGATTAAGAACGAGAGCAAGCATTTGATCAAACACATCCTGCTGACGGTGGATCTTTTACCGGACGCACCCGAGGCCGGGACCTTTCGTCTCGACCGAAATCTCCGCTCGGGCTTTCGCATAAACGCAGTTGACTACAAAGAGCTAAGCGCTACCGAAGCGGATACCTCCGCTGCAACGTCGCAAAACTGAAGGAGAGATCATGAAAACAATATTTTCAATACTTCTGCTTTTATGCGGCACAACCACGCTTACTGCGCAACAACCAAGTCCAACCATTTCGCGCCGGCCAGTGCGATGTCACCACTGCACTCCCCGAATTGCGAATCCCGCGCCGACACCAACAATTACGCCGGCGGCACGTTCGGACTTCTTTGTTGGTGAGGCAAGGGTTGAGGTCAATAAAGACGAAACGGTCGTCAGATTGGCGATGGCGCAACACGGCAGCGTACTGATCGAGCTTCCTGCGAATGACGGCCCTCGTTACATCATTCCCGGTGATCCTGAAATGGCGACCGTCGATCAGAAGGCGCTGGAGCGAAACAAACGAGCCATTATTGTCAGGCCAGGTTCGCAATTCTTGCCTCCGGCGAGGAATGCCAGAGCGCATTCGCCGGCAGCCACTGTTACCGCTCAAATGCGGAGCGGCCTGGTAGTTACTTTTCTTTTTTATCCGGTAGAAGACCTCGCGCAAAACGTTCATCGTTGTGTTCTGAGTTACAACCGCGATGAGGTCGTTGCGCGCAGGCGCGCGGCGGGACTGCCAGTCAATCTAGATACGGAATCTAGGGGGGAAATGGCTGAGCAGTCCGCCGCGCCGATCTCAATCGCAGTCGATGGTCCTATTGAGGACAAAAAGGAGAATGTGCCGGCAAAGGCTTCTGCCACTCCTCTCCCGATCGTAGAAACCAAACCGGTTTCCTCATCAGAGCCGGCCGCTAAATCAGTGGAGAGCGTTTCGCTGCCTGAGTCTGCCAAAGAAACCAAGCCCAACGCTCCCAAAGAAGTTGTGACCGCGACACAACAAGCGCTCGATCTCGCAAAGAAGAAACCGAAGCAATTCAAGCATTGGACGAAGCCGTCACATGGCCTGTCGCTCGCGATGTTGAAACCTCAAATCGCAAAGGATTTCACCATTGCAGTCGTTGCCGTCAGAAACAATTCAACCAGTGCCTTGAAACTAACGCCCGACGGTCCTGATCTCTTTGTTGAGATGGTTGACGGTCAAGACAAGCCTCTCAATATCGAATCAGTTAAAAGGCTGTACCTGAAATTGAGTGATCCCGGAGTGGAGTTATCTCCTGAGACGGTCACTTTCTACGCAATCGCATTTATTCCACCCGCACTCGGCGCACACCAACGAATACGTGTTTCAATCGCGCAGACAAATGCGGTCGACGAACCTGCTTCGATAGTTCTCTCCAAAACCGAAAGGTGAAAACGATCATGAGTAAAACGAATGGTAGGGGCCACGGCGTTTCTGTAGATGTAATCGAACCGGCGGCTCCAGACGAAGCGCAGAGTTTTTACGATCCAACCAATCCGATATTGGCCGCTCCGAAGGCTGAACCGAAAAGCAACAAGGGATGGAAGCGCAAACTAATCGGTTGGAGTTTTGTGCTCCTACTTATCGTGGGAGGAGGCTTCGCTCTCTATCTTCTGCTAAGAGCGAATCGGGTGAACGTGAAAGTGCAAGCCGACGCGCGGCGGGAAACTAATAATGAAAAGTCGCAGCCTTCACCCGGAGGTTCGGAGAATGTCTTGAGCAGTGAGGCAATTCAAATCGCGCGTCAAGCAATGGGCGCCGACCGTCTCGGTTCAGCAAATCCAAACCCATCACCGAACCCGTCCCCAACGGCTTCGCCTTCACCGATCGGGAATGTTCAGCGCCTTACGTTCACTGACAGTTCACCGGCGTATGCGCACCAGAACGATGCCGGATCGACGAACGGAAATGGCACTCAAAACAACCAAGGCGACTCCAAGACAAGTGCTCAACCAGCATTGACTTCCGAAGTGGCTGCTCAGATCGCACAAACGCGTGCCAACGCAACACAGTCTCTTTTTGTTGATGACGCACCTCAGAGACAACTGTTGGTTCAGCCAGCCACCTCACGAGGTTTACACAGGCCGACGAATAACGAAGTCGGCGCGACCGCCCTGACTAAGGAACCTTCAGCCGTATTGCCGCCCTTTGGAACGATGCTTCCGGTGCGAACCCAGGGCGTGATCTTTTCACTTCGTAACAATTCGTACGCGCGGCTTGAACTGTCGCGAGATTGCCAGGGAGAAGGATGGTCGCTGTCGAAAGGCACTCTATTGATTGGCCGCGTCAGTGGCAGCGAGAACGATCGCGCCTACGTGAACATAGTTGGCTTCATTGATCCCAAATCAAATCGGTTCGTAAAAATGACGGGCGAAGTTCTCGGAAGCGACGGCGGATCGGGAATGGCTGGCAAGCGTGTTGCGATTGATCGCAATCACTTGAAACAAACACTCAGCAAGGTCGCGTCCAGCGGGTTGCAAGTAGCCGGCATGATGGCCGGCGCTCTCACTGGTCGAGGAACCGTAGTCGTCAATGGTGCAGGCTATCGACTGCTAAACCCAATCACCGACGAGGCAGGCAGAATTGTGGGAAGCAGCGACGATAAGCGTTCGTTCGTAAAGGTCGAAGCCGGCCAATCAGCTTACGTCATGGTCGCAGACCTTCCGAAGGAGAGCCGTGCGGTTGACGCGCCTGGCGAAGACGAACTCACGCGGGCTGCTACCTCGCTGAATGATCGAGAAGTGATGGAATTGATCCTCTTGGGTACTCCTGACGAAATCCGAGCGGCTTTGCCCTTGATGAGTGGCGAGAAAAAACAACTGGTCATTAAGTCAATCGGAATGGAGAGCCAGAAGCCATGATCCCCTCAGATGCAAACCGACCAGTAATCGATCCGCGCCAGCTCGTAAGAGAACATGGACGAGAAGCGCTGGCTGAATTGGTAGCTCGCGAGTCCGGTTACATTTTTCAGACACGACCGCTGAAGGATCTTTGCCAATCCCTTCGATCAGGTATGCCTCTGCTAACTGAAGGTGAACGAGGCGGCGGCAAAACCGAGATGGTTGATGCGCTGGCCTATTCCTGCAACCGGCCCTATTTCGAGTTGCAGGGAATGGATGGCCTAAGTCTCAGCGACATCCTCTTTCAATGGGACTCGCTTGGCCAGAACAATTTTGTCGTACAGGCGGTTGAGAGCGGCACCTTAACTCTGGCGGAAGCGCGACGGCAACAATGGCGCCGGGAGTTCCTGACGCTCGGCGAAGTCCTGAAAGCTTACGACTATTTGGCGGCTACAGGTGTGGTGCCGATCCTGAAGCTCGACGAGTTCGAAAAACTGCCGCAGATATGTCAGGCGTTCTTTTATCAACTCTTCACTGACGGACATGCGTCAGTCCCGCGCCTGGACGAAAGCAACGGCCAAATCGGCGTGGGCAAATTCGATGAGAAGCCGATCGTAATTTTGACCTCGAACAATCAGCATGTAGTCCATCCACCGCTCCGATCCCGCTGCGTTTACACCAAGGTGCGATTGCCGACTGACAATGAGGAAGCCAGGATTCTGCATTCTCGCGTGCCCGAAGTGCCGCCCGCTCTGCTCATTCAAGTTATCAAGATCGTCAGATACATACGCATCATGATGCCGACCGTGCGCGACAAACCTGGACTGCGAGAGTCGATCGCTTTGCTGCGGGCACTGGTAGCCGAGGACGCAGCAGAGTTATCGACGGGAGTAATCGATGACCATCTCGGATTCATCGCTCGGAATGCTGACGATCTCGCCAATCTTGAGCTTGGCTTGCCGCGCCTTGAAAGAGCCGCGCAACTTTCCGATCCCGTCATTGAACAAATGGTCCAGGAAATATTTTGTGAAAGAGTCGTTCGACTTCGCGTTGCAGCATGATTAGCCGTGAACGCGGAAATATTTGGCCAGTAATATCGGTCGCCGCCGGCGCTTTCATGCTGCTCGTTGTTCTTCCGCTCATCCTCCAACGCCGATACAACTCTCAGATGGCGACGGTCGACGCCCAAGTCTCAATCGGCGACAGCGGAAGTAGTGAAGTGCAGAAACCAACCAGTCCGGCCTACCGTTGGCCCAATAGTGAAGTGCCGCGTACTGCCGAACGTTTGCGAGATGTAACGGCCGTAGCTATCGCCGCGATGACTTACGTTGTTGAGGGCGAACTCGCCGGTCATGTTCCGCGCGATACTGGAGAGATTGTTACCGGCATCGTCAAGCGCGGATTGATTCCCGGCGAATGGCTTACGGATCAGCCGGGCGTGCTGCAAATGCCAAACGGAACAGTCTCTCTCCGTTACTCACCGACAAGCGTTAGTGTTGAGGTTATCTCCGTTCCCACCGAACGAACCGATGGCCCTGCGATCCTGATTCGTTTGCCTGACAGCGAGAATGTTGGCGTAGGCGCGCGGTACTTCGAGTCGATGCAACTCTACGGCATCGTTTATCCCGAACCGTTTGCGCCGATTCCTGCGATTATCGCCTCGGGCTGGCAACCACGTCTTTTTAAGCAAACCCAGATAGCCGACAGTGAACGTGCTCAACTCGAACAGTGGGCAAAGGCAAACAACTCCAAATAAGAGCAGCAGCAAGTAATAAGGAGCAATGAGTCATGAGCTTTCGCGCCAAAATGGAAAGAATTGACGCTGACTACTTCATTCCTCGGCCCGCGGATGAGCCGGATCTTGATTCGTTTCACGCCGCCACCAGATTCCTCCAGGACGTTTCGCGCGGCGGGACACTGATCTTAAGCAGCTCGATCGCCGGGTATCTTTTCTTTCGTTCCGGTCAAATCCTCAATCTTGATTTCAAGTGGACGACCTTGGTCCTGATCGGCGCCGTTACCGTATCGCTGGTAGGAATGTTCGAGTCGGGGTCACTGGCGTATCCGTACTACAGTATCAATCAAAGATTGACGCACGGCTCCGCGCGTTGGTCGAGCATCGCGGACTTGAAAGCAAAAGGATTGGCGCATCCAACTCGTGAGCCCTTGCCTTATGGCACCGTTCGGATTGGCAGACTCAGTTCGGCGCTCAGCTTCCGACAATACGACCTCGTTCTAAGCCTCAAACAACTGCTCACTCATACCGGAATCTTTGGCCCCTCAGATTCCGGCAAGTCAGCCACCTTCTACATGAATATCTTGCGTGACTGGTCACAGTGGGGCTCGGCGCTCGTCATGGATGTGAAGGGCGAACTCTACGCGCACACGGCGCGCTATTACGATCACGTTTATCGAATTGATTTAGAGCGACCGCAATTCTCCGACCTTTGGAATCCGCTCCCGCGCTGCCTGGGCAATGGCGAACTCGCCCATTCCATCGCCTCAATTGTGGTTGGTTACGAGCCGGAGAACATGAGAGTAAACGATAGCACTCACTACTGGATCTCCGGCGAGACGGCGCTCCTGAAGGCGCTCTGTTTGCACTTGCCTACGGTAGCGGTCGATCCCACGCTGCCAATGATCAAGGAATACCTCTCACTCAACGATATGAAGAAGCTTGGCGACGAGATGCAAAACTCTTCCGAATCGGAAGCCCGTCTCGAGTGGGGCAATTTCATTAAGGTTGATGCCGAGAAAACCCAGGGCGGGGTGATCACTGGAATCAACAATAAGCTTGCCGCGTTGCGCTCGCCCAACGCCATGCGAATCTTGAGATCGCTGACAGATGAGGATCGCGCCCGTGGTCTGCGCGAGATCGACCTCGCTGATCTGCGCAATCCGCGCACGGCCATCTACGTTGTCCTATCCGAGAGCCAGGCGAGTGAATATCGAATTCTTCTGGAGTTGATCTTTGGTCTGGCAGCCATCGAGATGCAGGCCTCGACGCAAAAGGATGCGACGCCAGTGTTGATGGCCCTCGACGAGGCGGGGAATGTTTCGCCGCCAAAGCTTCAGGACAAACTAAAGATCGGACGGTATCGGAATACTCCGTACCTGCTGGGTTTTCAAGATGTCTCACAAATCAAGAGTCGCTTTCTGGAGAATGGCGGCAAAGCCGTCTTGGCGGGAATGAAGACTCAGATTTTCCTGCCCGGCATCGATCCCGACACTGGTGCGTACGCTTCATCAATGCTCGGGCCGACAACGGTGCTCTCGCGCACCGAAGTCGATGGCACCGGAACAAATTACGACAATGAACGCGTCTCCGAGAGTCGCCGTGATCTCCGTCAGGCGCCGGAACTGCGCCGCATGGTGAAGTACCGTCAGGGCATCGCCATTATCGATACCGCCGATCCAATTTTGTTCCGCTTCTTGCCGCGCGCCGACATCGGCGATGTGGCCGTGCCGCCCGAGCGTGAGATTACCGACCCGCATTCGCTCGCCAAAGCGGTAGCCGCTATGAAGCACATCAAAGACACCGCAACCACGAGGTTGCAATCACAAACAAGCACGCCTGAGCAGGTCAATGGCGGAAGACCCGAAACCGACGAACGACCGAAAGATGCACCCAGAACCACGCGGAAGCCGCTCGATATTTCGCGGATTGCCGATCAGGAACTGCCGTTCACTAAGGACGAGGAGGATGAGTGATGCGAGGGGTAGAAGGAAAAACAGGCAAGCGCCGGTTCGGATTTTCTTACGCGCTGCTCGCTTTAGCGGTTGTTGCTTTCCTTGGCGTTTGGGCCTATTCGTCATACGCCGCCGAGTGGAGAGCCAGGGCAAACGTGCCGAAGATCGATCCCATCCTGAAGATCATCAAAGGCCTGAGACAGTACCAAAAACTGAAAGCTACTTTCCCGCAGAGCTTCAATGAGGTTGAGGCCAGTGTCTGGAAACACGCGAGTCCACCGAATTATGGCGCGGATGGTCGCTCGCTGACGCTCGATAACTACTACTACCTATACACCATGATAAGCCCCACGCGCTGCACACTCTGGGCGATTCCATTAGGCGCGAATGCTGATGAATCCAACTCCTATTTTCTGATCCTGACCCCGGACGACCTCGAGAAATGGAAAGGTCCGCCGCTCAACCTCAATGAGGCTGCAGCGATCTCTGGGACTCCGACTTATGCGCAGCTCGGTATCGTGGGAATGATCAAACAAGACCCTCTTTCCACCAAGAGAAAATAGTTGCCCTCGGTCAGACATGGGCGTCTTCTTTCATATTCTATCGACCGGCTCTGCTGGTTCGGGCGCCAGTCGCACCACTCGCTACATCGCCGAACGAGACAGGGACCCCACACGCGAAGGACCCGGCTCTCGCCCACTGTTTAGCGACGACCGCGAAGACCTTTCCTATCATAAAGCCGACCGCATCCTTGATCCTTACGATGGTCGGCCTGACAAGGACGATCTCATCCATTTCTCAGTCATGATTACCGAGGAGGACTTCGACAAACTCGGTAAAGATGAAAAAGAAAAGCAGGAACGCTTTCGCGAAATGATTCGCGAAGGCATGAAGGGTATGGCCGCCGAGTTAAACGTCGAAGAACTCACTTGGGTAGCCGGCATTCATCGCAACTCCCAAAATCCGCACGCTCACATAGTGATGAAGAAAGACGTGATTGAACGCGGGACCGATAGGCCATATCGGTTAGGTCGCATCCCTAGGTCATTGCTGCCTCATCGAGACACGCAGGATGGTAAGGAAGTCATCGTCAACGGCCCAATAGGAGACCGATTCGTGGCTGCATTGGAGCACCAGCAGCAGATGCTCCATGTGAAATCTCAGGAACGAGCGCCCGAATTGAGTCCGGCTGAGAAATGGGAGCAGCTCGCTAGCAAATATCAAAAGAGCCAAGAAGGGCGAGAGCGAGGTGAGTACCGAGGTGAGTCCTTAGAAAGAGCCGGGCAGCGAAATAGTCGTGCGACATCGACATCCCTTGATCGAGGACAAATTGCTGCCAGTTGGGGTAAAAGCGAATACATTTCTGATGAACATTCGAGCGACTTTAGGATTGCTCTTGGAAATCGGCTTGAGCTGGAAATGCGACTGGCTTTCGCTGAAGTGTGGCAGGACCGGGCACTGCGACATGGCGACACGTATCGCTTCGAAGTAGTCGACCAATCAACCGGCGAGGAGCGAAAGATCTCTGATCTCGATGTTCGCCGTCGCGCAACGGCTCGCGCTACGCGATTGAACAGCCGAAACCATGACAGCCGTAATCAAGCGATTGACGCAGACCTTTCTCAGCACAGCGAAACACTACACCAGCTAGCCGAAGCCCGTGAAACCAAGATTGCTGCGCTCGGAAAGGATATAGGCTCGCTTCGAAGTGTTCTATCAAAGGTAGAGCAGCGAATTGTCAGAGCGCACGAAATGCCTGCCGAACGGGAGCTGACGCCGCTAATATCTCGCGACACGTTGTCGGAACTGCAACAACAGGCAATAAAGCTAAGCCTTCCTGAGCAAGCGTCGGAACTTGAAAGACTGAGACTAGCGCTGGCCCGTGAGCATAGTGCGTCAACCAGAACGGACTGTGAGGCAGCCACTTTAGCGGCTGAACTCAATGTTTCGCGTGCTGACGTGATGGCAAAGGATGTTCGATTAGAACGCTTTGAAGCGTCCGTTCACTTGGCGCGATATGAAGTTGCCGGCGACCGCTGGTCTCTCGCTGAACTTGATAAGCAAATCGCCCGCCGAACAGAAGACACGAAAATAATTCCCGAACGCGCTGCCAGGCTCGATCTTCGATCATTGGCGAGAATCAACTATTCGCCGGCAGGGAGAGAAGCAGCAGTATCCGACGTTGAGCATCTGACATACGTTCGAAGCGAAATTGTCCGACAGATTGAAGAGCGTCGTTCTCCATTGAGAGCGGATCGCGACGTTGCGCGCGAGATGCTCGACCTGTTGGAGAATTCCTACGGCTCGGAGCAACGTTCACGAGAACACGAGGGACGAGCGATGCCTGATCCAAGGTATGAAAGGGTTCAGGTTAATTCACTTGAATCGAGCGCGGAAACTCTGCGCGACCAAACGCTGTTGCGCGAAGTCCATGAATGGGAGAAAGTCGCTTCTAAGACTGATTCCGCAATCAATTGGGAAGGTAGAACAGTTGCCCGCGAGATAACGTCCACATTGGCGGTGAACGAAACGAAAGAGCGCCTTCAACATTTCCTCGAGAGTCAAAGAGTAGCGTCGCTTCATTTGGGCAACCACCGCACCGGTACTCTGCGTGAGGTGGAAGCTCGTACACTGACTGATTACCTTGTGAGAGCTATGGAGACGCGAGATCAGCGAGATCATCGACAAGCGGTCAAACTCGCTGCGCGCGAGCACCACGGTCGCCTCGTTAGTGATTTCGAAAAAGCTCAGGACTACCACGAGGCCGCACGGGAACTTGCCGCTGAGTCGACGGGCCGGGTACCGCTGTTCACCGACAAGGAAAAGATTAATTTAGAGATTTATGCCGAGCGCCAGAATGATCCCGCCGAAAGGGACAGGTTTCTTCAACTCGCCCTCAGTGAAAGTCACAGTCAGGAACAAGATGTCGCGGCTTCGCGCTCCCGCTGAGATCAGAAAAGTAGGGACCATAGGGGGGATTACTGCGTCCGAGCAGTGCTACAACCCTAAAAACCGTACACCGTAAAACTAAGAACTTCGTCTTAAGCAGGTTACTTAAAGATCGATACGCGTGGGCTCCGGCTTAGACCAACATAAATAGACCAGTCACAACACCACGAGCGCTTTGCAATTCCAATTATTTCCGATCACTGCTTTTACTCTTAAGAGACAGATCTTTCTCAACAACGACAACGACGCATTAGCGAACTGCGACAACTCGAAGACCTCTTGAGATGAGCCAACCCTCGCCGCAGCCGGAATCGTTGCGACTGGTGGCCCGCATCGACGGAGCACGACCACACCACGACCCTCCGCGAAACACCTCGCTCCGAGTCTGTTGAGAGTCCAACCACGCACTGCCATCAGTAGGTGCGCCATCATAAGTATGATGGTACGAATCCGCGCACCATTCCAGTACGTTGCCAAGCATGTCGGCCAAGCCCCAAGCGTTTGATTGCTTTTGCCCCACAGGGTGCGTGCTACCTCCGGAATTCTCGGAAAACCACGCTGTATCACTCAGCGCTCCAGCATTATCACCAGCGGTTCCGGCCCGGCACGCATATTCCCACTCACTTTCGGTCGGCAAGCGATATTTGAATGCGTGGTCCAATCGGTTCAGCTTATCAATGAAGTTTTGGGCGTCGTTCCGCGATACACCTTCAACCGGACAGTTACCACCACAACGGTGGAAGTGGGAAGGGTTGTTCCCCATTACCTTCTGCCACTGAGCTTGTGTAACTTCGTACTTGCCGATGTAAAAGGAGTAGTTGATTGTAACTTTATGGACGGGCCTTTCGTTTGACGGGCCATTGCTTGACCCCATCATAAAGGTGCCTGCCGGAATCCGAACTAATTCTAATCGAGGGTTTTGGGGAGAGAATGCCGGAGTGCTCCGCCTCGGCAATCGTTTCTTGATGGGTGCCTCTCGACGTCCCTCCTGACCCAGCACTGAGCCGTAGACTGAAAACACCATAAGCAAGCCAGTGGTCAAGGCTACCGCAGTTCTGTAAGTGTAGGTATTCTCGGTCATTTGATCGCGCCCCCTAAATCGAAAACGCATGCCTCAACGAACTGCAACAACGCGAAACCCGATGTCATAGTCATGGTACCAATTTAAGTTGGATTGTCGATTAGCCGAATTCAAACCCCATTTGAATGACCCTCCGCGCAATATCCGGAGCGAATAATCTCCACGTTTTTTCGGCGTCGACCACGCGCTTCCATCGATAGGCGCGCCAGCATAACCCTTATGATACTCATCCTCGCACCATTCACTCACATTGCCCTTCATATCAGCCAAGCCCCACGCATTCAATCGCCTCTGGCCCACCGGATGAATGTGTCCACCAGAATTTTTCTCATACCAAGCCATCTCGCTAAAGTCACTCACCTCGTCGTCCGTGGTTCCGGCACGGCAGGCATACTCCCACTCACTTTCGGTTGGCAATCGATATTTGAGCCCGTTGCTAATGCCGTTCAGTTTCTTAATAAATTTCTGCACGTCGTCCCACGAAACAAGCATTATCGGACAGTCGCTACAATCCTTGGGAGCAGATGGAACATCGAGGTTGTAACTTCTGCTGCGTTGCCGACTGTCAACCATTACCGCTTGCCACTGGGCGCGAGTTACTTCGTATTTGCCCATGTAAAAGGAATAGTTGATCGTCACTCGGTGTGCCGGTCTCTCATCTTCATCACCATTTGACGAACCCATCATAAAGCTACCCGCAGGGATCGGCACCAACTCTATTCCCGGATCTCTTGGGCGTTGCTTCGTTATTCTTGTAGTTGGCTTAGTTGTACTACCTGAACCCCCAGTGTCCCGACTCTCGCGCGTCCTAGGTGTTGGTGTCGGCGTTGGCCGTGCGCCCTCTTGTCCTCCTAGCATGCCGGTAACAATCGGCGCGGTTGAGACGCCATGATTTGCCAAAACCAAAGTCATAGTCATTAATATAGATGCCACGATTCTCAAATAAATGGAGCTTGCCATTACCCTCCTCAATTGACGATTAGTTCTGGCCTGAGATGTCCTTCACGCAGCGAAATCCGGTCGTTGTATACCGAGAATTATCTAGCTTGCGCAATAGACCCATTCGATAAGTCGTTGTTGCCTCCGTTAGGCTGCTCTTGTAATTGCCACCTCTAATTACGATTGTGCCAGGCAGCTGATTAGGAATTCGCCCCCCTTCGTATGCCTTCATCGTGCTGGCGGTCCATTCCCACGCGTTCCCCACCATGTCGTATGCGCCGTAAGGCGACTGCCCTTTATATGTTCCGACATCAGCCAGACCGCCTGACGCGCTGTCCGCATTAGCCTTCGTCGATTCCCACTTGTCTCCCCACGGATATAGTCTGTTTTCAGTTCCGCGCGCGGCAAACTCCCATTCTTCTTCGGTTGGTAGGCGGTAATGCCCGCCATCTCGTTTTGAACGCCAATCCGTGAAGGCCACGGCGTCGTCCCACGTCACTCCTGTTACGGGTTTGCGTGCCTGATTGGGATCATAGGTTCGGCCTTTCCATGTGTTAGGTGGTAAATGATTTGTTGCCCTCACGAACTCGGCGTACTCTTCATTGGTAACTTCATTAATCCCGATAAAGAATGGCGCGACCCTCACCTTATGAGCCGGACGTTCGTACTCATCGCCTCCGTCCTTTTCGTCGCGACCCATCATGAATTCTCCGCCAGCTACATAAGCCATTCCTAGAGGAGGTTGAAGGGTGGCGGTCTGGCTTACTTTGTCACTACCCTGTCCAGTCTTTGGTTCCCCCTTCGATCCCCAGAGCCAAGCAACAGCAGCCAAGACTATGATAGCTGCGAGGACCGATGTAACCAGCACTGCCCTCTTGCTCGTGTGCCATCTTGTTTTCCCTAACTCACCTTCAGCACGAGGTACTTCGACTCGCAGACGAGCAGGCTCTTCCGAAGTGCGTTCCCGTGCCTGTCTCTGCCGTTCCTCGTTGCGCCGCTGTTCCTTCTCCGTTGCGGCGCGGGCGGCCTCTGCCGCTTGACGTTTGCGCTGGTCTTCCTCCCTTAGCCTCTTCACCTCTTGTTCCTGTTTGCGTTGGCGCTCATCTTCGGCACGCTGTGCCACGGCTTCCGCGCGCTTTCGCGCGTTTTCCGACTCTCGCTCTGCGTTCCTGTGTTGCTCTATCTTGAATAGAAGGCTCGGCACATCCTTGTAATCTTGATATTTCGACCGCACCTTCTCAAGATTCACTTCAGCCTCATCGAAGCGACCGCCGTTGTAGTGTTCTAGCCCCTCATTGTAAAGCCGAAAAATCGTTTGCTGTTCTTCTGCCTGCCTCGCAGCCTCTTGCGCCGGCTCGTGACTCGGGTCTTGCTCTAAGACGGCCCGGATTTTTTCTATCGCAGACGGCCACTCTTCTTGTGCCATTGCAGCCCTTGCCTCTTCATAGAGGGCCTCAACTTGTTCTTTCTGAAGGCTTACGTTGAAGAGGCGTCCATCACTTGACCGGAGATATAGAACCGGCGTTCCCCACTCGACCGTGTTATTGACAGCAATGCTGATCGCTTTGCGAGCTTCAACCACAGCCGCTTCCAGAGGGAGTCCTTGTGCTACCGCTCGGTAGAAAGAGCGCGAGAATTCGATGGCTGCTGTGTCAGTAATCTCGTATTGCATGGCAAGTACAGCCGGAATGCCGCTTCGAACCAAAATTGATGCTGTGCTTGAGAACACATCCACCCCACCGCCCCGCGCACCCTCACACGAGTTCAATAGAACGAGCTTGAGCGGACGGTGATCAAGGAGCCGAGCCAGGTTAGTCGCGCTAAGATCAAAAGTTCGTCCCGTTTCGTCCGCTAGCGCGATCAGGCCTTCGTCATTTCTCTCGTTGAAACCACCGTGACCTATGAAGTGGAAGACGTGCCACGGACCTTTTTGCATCGCCTCTTGAAGATCCTGCCAAGTGTTGCCTTCCATCCAAGTCAACGTAACCAATCCGCTGAGCCGACTCACGGCCTGTGCCAAGCGTTGTTTCTCCCGCTCGACATCGAGAATGTCTTGGTCAATTGGGCTGACCGCCATGCAGAGGACGTGGAGCGGTGGCTTAACCCACAATGGCTGGATCGGTTGAGGAGATTGGGAGTATCGAACGATTGGTGTATTGCGTGAGAGACAGACGTATTCTCCTCTTCGAGAATCATACATAAACTCCCAAGGCAGTGCGGCCAGCTCCGGCTCTTCGATGCGCAGAACTAACCTAAGGCCTCTATCGCCGTGTGCAGCTAATTCTTGACTAACATCGTATCGGACGCGCACTTCGTTCGCTATCAAAGCGTTGAATAAATCAAGGCCGAAGCTCTGCACCGCCTGTTCCTGTGGTGAGGTTATTCGTCGGTGTTTTCCACCCGACCGCAGAAGCGCAATTTGTAAGTCCTTAAGTCGACTGTCTAACGCAAGTTTGTCGTAAGGGAACCGCATGACCTCCCGGGCTTCGCCAGCGCGAGAGCGGATAGAGACTTCGAAGTCTCGCCCCTTCGCCAATCCGACTTCTATCTCAAAGTTGTCGTATTCCACGGTTGTTTACGGAGGTCCCGTGAAGTCTGCAGTGTGAGTGCGTTCTTACGCTGGTTATGTAGCTAGATTTTCACGTTTCCACTTTAGCGTCACTCTAAAGTTTGCTTCCGCGCCCGCGGACGCAATGTAGGCCTTTGCGTCGGCGTTCAGCTTGATCCCGAATTCTACTCCGATTTCCTCTGGAGCGACCACGAGTTGGCGCAGCTGATCAATAATAGCGTCGGCGACGGGTCGAATCTTCGTAATGGCCTCCTCGAAGGTCTGAGTTGCCTTCTCAGTAATTTCAGTTCGTCCGAGTCCTCGTTTGGTGCCTCCTCCATTCTCACCCACTTCCAGCAATACCGAGCCGCCCCCGTCTAGGGGTATTTCAATGAGATGCGCCATGTCATCAACCTCAATTCCGACCAACGTCTTCTGTTCGGTCGAGCGAAATAATATCGAATTTGTAGCTGAGCCTTAACCCTAACTTCGTAAACCGCAATAAAGTGCAAATGCGGGAATTCATATAACCGAACAGTTTCTACTCGTCAACTCGTAGAATAGCGAACGACCCACGCATGTCCTCACCCCACGCGTGGGTCTTTCCGAGTTCTCGCGGCGCCTGGTGGCGCTCAAGCGAGAATTAGTGTTCGCTTTGTTGGCCGTTGACGGCCGTCGCCCTTAATGTCCTCACCCCATCAAAGGCGTTTTTGTTGTGCGGCACTCTACGATCCGGCGACGCCCGTCGTCAAGCTAAATAGTGAAGGCCTTCGTTGTCCAAATCACAAAAGACTTAGTGTCTGGCCCACTTCTGTATCGACGCGAACGAGTAAGTCCGCTGAGTCGTTGTCTGGAGAGTTCACGCTACTGCTGACGGGATGCTTCTTCATCCTCAAGGAAGGAAATGGCTTCAGCATTCTCGTTAATACTGCGCGGTCCGTTGTCGGATCAAGCCACGCATCTTGAAATTCATCGAGGAGTATTGCAGGCATTCGGTCATGTAGTTCATCAACCAATTCGTTTGCCGCTGTAGTAATGATTGCGCATGAGGTAACCACGTCGCCGCGATTGCTCCACGTATCCCAGATACCCGCGAACGCGAAGGGCGGTTCGTCACGCCATTGAAAATAGAAAGGCCGTTTCTCCCTGCCCGTCCGCTTCCATTCAAAAAAGCCGTCCGCAGGAATCAAGCATCGACGTAATCGAAACGACTCGCTGAAGCGCGGCTTTTCTTCGAGCGTTTCAGCCCGAGCGTTAATGAATCCTTTCCCGTCTGTACTCCAGGATGGAATTAATCCCCACGTGAGCATGCGGGCCTCACGGCCTTTACCAAAATCAGCGATGGCTAAGACATTTTGGCTCGGAGCGATGTTGTATCGCGCTTCCAAAGGAAGATCTAAGGGGCTCAAGCCTTTCAGCCTTATTCTGTCGCGGGAATGAAGCGTAAAGCGGCCGCACATAAGCATCACAATAGAGGAAGCTCCTTACTGAACAAAAACTGTTCAATGCGAAAAGTAAGGGCGAGACGCAGTCGGGGAAAACTGACGTCGCAAATTATTGACTTTGGTTGGTGGGCTTTGCGTTCATGAATGCCGGATGCAGTTGCAACAAGGGTAGACGAAATGCAGCGAACAGCCGTTGCCTAAGATCGTCTTTCGCCATGCTGAAAGCTACTATCGGACGGAAATCCTCTTTTCCAACAACAGCGAAGTCAATAAGCCCGGTTCGACAGAGATTTCTTTCAGCATGCAAAGTGAAACGCTTCACGTGATCCTCAGGAAAGATACTGATGAGCGCTACGTTCGGTAGTATTAGAACATCATCTTGGTTGAAGATTCTTGATAACAACTCGAAGTACTGCGCTATCTCGGCACTCAGAAAAATGTCACGCTTGATCAGTCGGTCCGCCTGTCGCTTGAATTGCGATAATGCAGTCGATAGCTGTGTTTGCTTGTCTTGTTCCGTCTGACCGATCTGAATCCGTAGCCGCACAAGTGGCAAGCCAACTAATTCTAAGAGTGAGTTCTTGAGAGCATCTCTCATACGTTGAAGTGGCTTGCTGTGGGATTCGCCATCGATCTCAATGACTAGGAGCGGGACGTAATCGCTCTTCTGAATTACGCACAAATCAACACACGAGGTCATTAAGAAATTTTCAGGGTGCCACGGCGTGTTGGGCAGGTTTATTGGCCCGGATCGTTCACCTAATTCCGTTTGCACTTCTGGTTGGCCCGGATCGACGAGTACCTGTAGCGCGAGGTTAGGATAAATGAGGAACTCACTCGACGGAAAGTAGAATTGCTTTAACCATTCGTAGTGCAGTCGCTCATTTGCAGACCCTTCATCATCGCCAAATAGAGATCGTATTTCGTGATGAGCGTCTGTCGTTGTCATCGCAATTTTTCATCCGTAGCTGTTGGGAGAAACGTAAAACCTGGTGAATTCTCTTATGTGATATGTATTGCCCGGAGCGAAGAGACGGTAGATCTCTTAGCCGGCCAGCCCATCATTGGGCTAAAGAAGCGAACCTCTAAAATACAAGAGGTGGATTCAACTTGAAGTGCAACTTTGAAAACTAGTGGTTGAAGGCAAGCTGCGATAGCGTAAGCGTGCTTTTCCAACCGCCAAGTCAAAGAAGCACACAAATGAGCTACACACAGCTTACCCGAGAGCAAAGATACCAG
>DATNNY010000489.1:0-4341 GCA_035601635.1 Pyrinomonadaceae bacterium | reverse complement strand
CTGTGTGATCCAGGGGCGATCCGAGAACAAGGAGGATGGGTCTGCCCAATTGGCCCTGATTCCGGCTCTCTCCGCTTTTGCGATTAGCTCTGCATTGCTGCCGATGAGCATCTGAGTAAACTTTGAGACACCCTGGCGGTTTCTTTTTATGGCTTCGGCCGTATTCTCGTGCACCCCATCATAGACACAGAGGGGTGTATGCCCCGAATAATCGAAGTGGAGTGCGTTTGACACAATGGCGTATGGCATCCCAAGACGCATTGGGATTATTTCGCCGTAGAAATCGTAATTATCGACTACGAGGGCATCAATGCCTGTTGAAGACAGTAGATCCGGTAAGGTTCTCCACTTTACTTCGTTTAATGCCGCAACCGCATTAACCGTGAACTGCAGACCTTCCTCCCCTTTTAGCCTGCTCATTGTTCCGACTATCTCACCGAGTTTATCAGGCGAAAACTCTTTCTCAGCAAAAGGTACAAACGGCAGCCCGGCAGCACGAGCAAGCGATTCGCCCACCGGCGGAGAAAACATCACGACATCATGGTTGCGTGATTGAAGCTGACGAGCCATTGCGCTCATTGGATTCAAGTGACCCGGACTAGGAAGACCGATAAAGCCTATTTTCATAGATATTTAAGCGATTCAATGACTTCTCGAAGTGGGTGCTATTTAACCGCGAGCGGCTGTCTTTTGTTCTGCGAGGCATTCCGAACGGCGATACCCATCACCTCGAAGTGTGCGCCGAAGAGGAGATCCTTCACGCCGATGAAATCGCGGGCAGGATAGGGACTCTTTAAAGTTGAGGCATACGCCTTGTTGAACGCGCCATATAGTTTCAGATCGGTGCAGTAGATCTCCACGTATACGAGATCGTCCATGGTCATACCGGCCTCTTTCAGCGTCAGCTCGACCGAGTGAAGGACCTGTCGGGCCTCTTCCTCAGGATCGTCTGGAGCTTTGCCGACGGCTGGATCGACACCGAGATGGCCGCTGACGTAAAGAGTATCCCCAAGCGTCAGTCCAGGACTGAACGGTAGTTTGGCAACGCTTGCGGCAGACATCGTGGTCGGCCGTTGCGCAAGGGAGACCATAGGAGTGAACACAAATGTAGAAAGGAAGGGAACAATCAAAAAACGTTTCAACCGATGACTCCCGGCTGAAAAAATGTTGTCTCTTCTTTCGGTATTCGGAAAGAGTTGACGTCTCTTTGCCAAGAATTCGATCAAGCGTCTGGTCTCCATAAATCTGGGAGACATTCATTGAAGAAAATGTGAGTCTCTTGAAGCTTTGTGCAGTTCCTTGAGTAGAAAACTGCTCTCAAATAAATGGGAAGTGGGCAGCGATCTATTTTTCGTCGGCACCAATTCCACACACCGATACGGACAGGAGCAGTTGGACTCGATCGAAGATAGAGGCTTTTGCGCAGCAATATCTTTGGCTAAACCCGCTCTTACGAGGCTCGGCGACTTTCGCGTTCTGATATGCCGTTTTGCGTGCTGCCACGAGCTAGTGGCGGGGAGTGTGGAGTGGCTGGCTAGGCCGGTCTATGTACGGCAGGACCGGTCATGGTGGTGCATAGCGGTGCGACGGAAGCGCTAGAATCGTCGAGCACAATCTCTGGCCTTCTGCGACTCGAGCAGCCTCTTAGGAGGTAAGCCGAAAACTCTTTTGAAATGACGCGTAAGATGGCTCTGATCGACGAAACCGACATGGTGTGCAGCTTCGCTGATGGTGAACTTGCCTGTGGTCAGAAGTTCCTTCGCTTTTCTTACCCTGGCCTCGACGACATACTGGTGAGGCGACTGGCCGGTAGACTCTTTGAACAGCCTGGTGAAGTAATACGGACTCATGCCAACCGCCTGAGCAATCCCGGAAACAGTTAAGTCTGTGTCCAGTTGATCTTGAATATATTCCACAGCACGCACCAGCTTTGCGCACGTCAACCCACCATACTGTCTTTTCGGCTCTAGTACTGCCGCGCCATATTCGCGTAGCAAATGAGCGGCGAGCGCGGTTGATAAACCCTCCCCATACATCCGGTCAAGGGCAGCGCCGCTCTGGACTCCGGCCCGCAATGCCATAGCGATGTGGTGAAGTGTAGGGTCGGTACGTCAGTCCGTTGCAGCGAGGCTCCGTCCGGTAGCTGCGCGAACACGAAGATGTACCCCTGATCCATGTTTGGAATATAACCGGCTGGGATCTTCTGGAACATCAACCCGGTCAGAGCGAGAAGTCCTATATAGACCACTAACACCAGGCCGCTGACTCGAAGTAGCCGGCGAACCACCGCTCCATAACCGGCGATTCCCAGATCGAACGTTCGATTAAATAAGCGGAAAAACCAACCCAGCAAAGTGTCGATGAGCCGGCTAAGCAAATCCTTCTTCGCTTGGCCAGGTCTGATCAGGAGGGCTGCTAAGGCCGGGCTCAGGGTGAGCGAGTTAAATGCCGAAATTAAGGTCGCAATCGCGATGGTCAATGCGAACTGCCGATAAAATTGGCCGCTGATGCCACTGACCAGTGCGGTCGGAACGAACACGGCAGTCAGCACCACCGCAATCGAGATCACCGCTCCGCCCACTTCATCCATCGCCTTCCTGGTGGCCTCTTTCGGGTCCAGGCCATGCTCAACCCATCGTTGCACGTTCTCGACCACCACGATCGCGTCATCCACCACGATGCCGATCGCCAATACTAGCCCGAACAATGAAAGTGAATTAAGGGAAAACCCCATCAGAGCCATCACCGCAAAGGTTCCAATCAACGAAACCGGCATTGACTTCGGTCTTTGGCTAAGCGATTGCGGCGGGTTAGGTGGCGTGTCCGTCGGTGTTGATGACCCGCGACTCGGCGTCTCTCTCCGCCAAAGCTTTGTGGGTGAGGTTAACTTCGCCGACCAACTGCGGTCAGAGGTCAACCCATTCGGTGAAGAAGGCCGCTACGCCGTAGCGGCGGGATTTCAGTTCGTCGTAGTAGTCTGACCACTGGCTAATTTTGCCATTCTTTATCTGCACGACAGAGATGCCTCGGACGCAAATGGGCACCTTTCGCAACTGTCCGCCCAGAAAGGGTTCAGTCTGCGTGGCCGTAAGCGTCCATTCACTTACGACGCGGTCTCCGCCGCTGAAGAGGGTATTGTCCTTTCTTTCGGAATCCGGGAAGCGTTCACGTATCTTTGCCAAGAATTCGGTCAAGCGTCCCTTGTCCTTAAATTCGAGTCCGAGCGCGTGGTCGGTGAACGTGAATTGGTCGTTAAACTGATCTACGACTTCTACGAAGTTCCCTTGTCTCCAGGCTGCTAAAGCGATTTGCAGAATCCGGTCAGAGATAGTCGCTTCCGCCGAAGCATTGTTGAAAGCGGTACTGCGTGTGTTCATTGCAATCTACTCTTTCTTCTGCCGTCGGGCAGTTCGACTAACTGGCAGGGTTTTGTTTACAACTTATGATCAGCTTTCAGTATTTCTCCGGCGCGCTCGCCGATAATGACGCAGGCAGCCATGGTGTTGCCGGTCGTTACGCGCGGCATGATGGATCCATCGGCAATACGCAGATTTGCGATTCCATAGACTTTAAGATCGCCATCAACCACCGACATGGAATCACGTCCCATCTTGGCGGTACACGTCTGATGCCAGTAGGTAATGACTGAATCCCGGATGAAGTTTTCGAGTTCAGCCCCTTTCAGGTTGCCCGGCATCACCTCGCGCTTGGCGAACGGGCGAAGTGCGGCGGAGTTGCCGATCTCACGGCAGAGTTGCACACCGGCTATCGCTGCCTTTACGTCGTCCGGATGGGACATCATGTTGGTCTCGATCTGTACAGCATCCGTGGGGTTGGGCCCCGTTAGCCGGATCCTGCCTCGACTCTTTGGCCGAACGATACCTGCGAACATTGACCAGGAGCCGGCCGGCGCGTTGTACCTGGCTAGCATTTCGGCGGCGGCAAACGGTACTTCAGCCAGGCATGTCTGTATGTCTGGCGTGTCGAGATTCGGATCGCTCTTCCAGAAAAAAGTGTCAGAGCCGGTGCGTGGCGGAAGCGGTTTTTGGTACTCCCAGACGCAGCCAATAGCTGGGTGGTCCTGAAAGTTCTGCCCGACGCCTGGAAGATGCTGCACAAGAGGGATTCCGTGACGCTGTAACTCGGCTTGGTCGCCGATGCCGGATTGCATCAGCACCTTCGGCGTATGAATTGCGCCCAGTGACAGCACCACTTCAAGCCCTGCGCTGATACGATGAGTTTTGCCGTTATAAATACACTCCACTCCGGTCGCACGCTTGCCCTCGAAAGTTATCCGGGTGACTAATGCGTGAGTGAGCACGGTCAGATTCGGCCGGTCCA